>CP032508.2:3240000-3540000 GCA_009497875.2 gamma proteobacterium SS-5
TGGGCGTCAGCTTTTTGGATTTCTCCGCCTTTAACGACAACCAACCCGATGCCGAACCCCTTCCCCCCATTACCTCTACCCCGCAGCTAGAACCCCTACCCACCAGACCCAGTGATGAGGTCGAACTCACCCCAGGCCTGGATCTGAACGGCAGCGACAAGACCTCGCCAACGGAACAGGAACTTACCGCCAGCCTGCCCAGTGAGGCGCAGCCCACTACAGAACCAGAACCAGAACCAGCACCAGAAGCAGAACCCGAGGCTGCCGCAGGCTGGCTGGAACACCGCATCAGCAACGGTGAATCCCTATCCACCATCTTCGACGACTTGGGCCTGAGCCAGGGCCTGCTGATCCGCATGGATCAGGCCGCGCCCAAGGGGCTGAGTCTGAGCAAGATCCGCCCCGGTCAGACCTTTCGCGTCAGGCTTGATGGCCAGGGGAGGTTCGAAGAACTCATCTGGATCAAAAATCCGGTGGAGAGCATACGCATCACCCCGCAGGGCGAAAGCTTTGATTATCAGCAGGAAATCAAGGAGCTGGAGCACAAAGAGAACCAATCCAACGGGGTCATCAACAACTCATTATTCATCGACGGACAGAAGGCCGGCATGTCCGACAACCTGATCATGCAACTGGCCAATGTGTTTCAGTGGGATATAGATTTCGCCCTGGGACTGCGCCAGGGAGACCGCTTCAACGTCATCTACGATCAGTACTACCTGAACGACGAAAAATACTCGGATGGCGAGATCATCGCCGCTGAGTTCATCAACAAAGGCAAGAGTTACAAGGCCATACGCTACCAACACAAGGATGGCCGCAGCGGCTACTATGACCCGGAAGGCAAGAGCCTGCGCAAGGCATTCATCCAGACCCCGGTGGAATTCACTCGCATCAGCTCCGGCTTCACCCCCAAGCGCTGGCACCCGGTGCTGAAGAAGTGGCGCTCGCACAAGGGCGTTGACTACGCCGCCCCCACCGGCACCCCGGTCAAGGCCGCCGGTGATGGCAAGATCAAGGTCAGCGGCTGGCAGGGTGGCTACGGCCGGGTGGTGATAATCGAGCACGAACGCAACTACACCACCGTCTATGGCCACCTGTCGCGCTTTGCCAAACGCAACGAGGTGGGAGGCCTGGTGAAACAAGGGCAGATCATCGGCTATGTGGGCCAATCGGGCCTGGCCACCGGCCCCCATCTACACTACGAGATCCGCATCAAGGGCAAGCATGCCGACCCGGTCAAGATCAGCGCGCTGCCCTCCACCAACAGCATTCCCAAGGCCGATCTGAAAAATTTCAAGGCCAGGGCCAACGAACTCCTGGCCCAGCTGGCCCTGGTCAACAGCGAGAAATTTGCCCAGCTGGAACAGGCAACCCAGGAAGAGAAACCCTGATTTCCCGGTCAAGTAGAGTCCCTCTAAGCCCTTATGCAGGGTACCAATAGACGTAAACGGCCTGCCCGTCCTGGCCCAAGGCGGCCGCCCATGACCGAGAAGGCTGTGGTGCAAGCCCACGACAAGACCTTTACAGACCATCAGCAACGGGCGCGAGGCGGCTGCGTCCGGGTGTGGACGGGGACGGCAGGCACAGCTAGCGCTGCATCGCGCAATTGAGATAGGACTGGATATCCACCTCATCGATCTGCTCTGCCAGCAGGTATTTTTCGGCGTACTCGCGGTAGATGCCGGAGTTGAGGAAGAGCTTGAAGACGTCGGCATCTATGTGGCCATCCCGGCACATGAAACCCATGATCTTGATCGACTCAGACAGGGTCTTGGGCCTCTTGTAGGGCCGGTCCGATGCCGTGAGGGCCTCGAAGATATCCGCCAGGGTCACAATGCGTGCCGCCATGGATAGCTGGTCCGCGCTCAGTTGACGTGGATAGCCGCTGCCGATGAGGGTCTCATGGTGGGTGCCGGCGTACTCGGGTACGCGCTTGAGGTTGTCCGGCAGGGGCAGGGCTTCGAGCATGCGGATGGTCATGATGATGTGCTCGTTGATCTTGAAGCGCTCCTCATCGGTCAGTGTGCCGCGAGAGATGCTCAGATTGTACAGCTCGCCATAGTTGTACAAATGCTCGGGCACAGCGGGCTTGAAGCCCTGGGCCTGATAGGCCGCGTGATCGAACTGGGTGCGCGGCAGTATATGCTCGGGGCGATCGTCCAGCAGGGGCTCCTCGACCGGCAGGGATTCTGCAGGGCGGTCGGCAAAGCGATTGAGCTCTTCCTCGGACAGCCCCAGCCGGTTGTCGAAGTGCCGCCGCCAGGTGCGTCCGGCGATCTGCTGTAGGCGCTCAAGCCTGTCTTGGCCCATGAACTCACCACCGATATTGCACTCGGCGATAAACCGGAAGTCATCTCTCAGGGATTGCCGCTGCTGCTCCAGCCAGGCATCCAGCTCGACACTATCCTCCCCCTGCAAGCGGCGTTGCAAGGCGCTGATTTCGGCATCACGCCAAAGTACCTCGAAGCGGGTGCGTACCTCGTGGATACGGTTATAGATGGTCTCCAGCTTGGTGGCCTTGTCCACCACATATTCCGGCGTGGTAACCTTGCCGCAATCGTGCAACCAGGCACCGATGCGAAACTCGCGCCATTCGTCTTCTGTTTGTAGGTGGAAGGGGGCAAAGGGGCCATGGTCGCGTTCATGGGCCTGGCGTGCCAGCATCAGGGCGATCTCGGGTACCCGGATGCAGTGCCCGGCGGTATAGGGAGATTTGGCATCGATGGCATCGGCGATGAGCTGGATAAAGGCATCCATCAGCGCCTCCTGGGATTTCTCATAGGCCTGGATGCTCTCGGCCATGTGAATCATCGAACAGGAGAGATCGCGCAACTCGCGGATATTGGTGTGAATCGGCTCTACATCGGCATAACGCCGCTGGGCGATCTTGTCGTTCTCGACCATCAAGGCCTTGACCGGTCGGTTGATCTTGGCGATGGCGTAGAGGATCACCGGGATGGTCACAAGAAGGATGACGAAGGCAAAATTCAGCGAGATCTTGACCTGCTGCATATAGGGGGAAAGGAAGCTGTCCGCCGCCTCCAGCAGCCCGAGGCGATGACCGCTGTCACCGAAAGTAGCCAGGGGCGCGCTGTGGGCGAAGTAGCGCACCCCGTCCTGCTCGAATTGAATCAGGCCGCTGGGGCGGTCCATGGGTGTCTGCATGAAGGCCTGGTTCACCACATCCCGGTTCAGTTGCCGTTCGCAGTCGGTGGCCCCGCTGCTACAGCCCTCTCCCTGCCAGTAGGCACGCAGCTGGGTCAGCTCCTCCTCGCTGACCGAGGCGATGGCTTTATTGATGAGATCGCGCAGAATCGGGCTGTCCTTCTGTAGCATGATGAACAGGTGCCGTGCCGCGCCCTCATCGAACTCCTTGAGCCAAGGCCCCAGCCGCAGGTTCTGCAGGCCGTATTTGCTGCTCAGATACTGCATCGACAGGGCATGATCTATGGTCGCATCGGCCTCGCCCCGATCCACCGCCAGGTAGGCGTCGAAGCTCTGCGGATACTCGACCACCTCAATCTCGGGGTATCCGGTGCGCACCTGATCAACGGTGGCCCAACCCTTGGGCAGGGCAATGGTCTTGCCCTTGAGATCGGCAAGCCCGGTGGCGTTCAACCCCTTGCGCAGGATGAGTGCCGTGCGGATCTCGTTGATCGGCTGGCTGAACAGGGCAATGCGCTCGCGCTCCTGGCTGTGGTAGGCCGAATGCAACATATCCAACTGCCCCTCGGCGAACAGATCCATCAACTCGCTCCAGGTGTAGCCGTTGACAAACTGCCACTGAATGCCGATCTTTTGCGCCAACAGTCTTAGGTAGTCGATAGAGAAGCCGTTGGGTACGCCACGGATAGCGAAGTCGAGCGGTGGCCAGTCGTTTTCGTTGGAAACGCGCAATACCGGATTCTCGGCCACGAAGGCACGCTCCTGCGCGGTCAGCTCGATCGGTTGCGTCTCGATCTGCAACGCGCCCTGTCTGCCGCTGGACTGGGACAGGGGTTTGGAGGAGGCGTATTTCTCGCCATAGCGGTCGTAGAGAAAGATCTCGCCACTGGAACCGAAATTGGCATCGACGAGGAATTCATTCATCGCCCGCATGGTGATATCCAGGGCCAGCACGCCGTTACCGGTTGCCAGCCTCTTGGCATAGGTGACGCCGGAGGAGTCGATGAAGCTGAACAGGTAGGGCTCGGTACGTATGACCTGATCCGATCTGGTAGCCTTGCGATACCAGGGACGTACTCGGGGTTCGTAATTGCTTGCCAGGGTCTGGCTGGCCAGGGTCTGCAACTGTTCATCGAGGAAGCGCAGGCGCTTGAGCCGATCCTTGCCGTTGCCGTGGATATGGATCACCGCCCAGCGGGCCGTCGAATCGGCCTGGAAGCGTTGATGCAGGCCGGGATAGGCCTCCAGGCTGATGACCTCGTAGAAATCCCCGCTGGCACTACCGACATAGAGGGCATAGAGATCGGGGTTGCTGCTCAGGATATTGATGAAGCTATCGATTTCATCATGCAGCCGACCCGGCTCGGGCAGATGGCCGATGTTCTTGTCCTGGGCCACCAGGTCGATGACGCTATTGTAGTGGGCATCGCGCTCCTTGATGAAGATACCCAGCCGGGCCGCCACCTGGGCAAAGGTGCCCTCTGCCGCCGAATCGGCCAGCTTCAGGCTGAAGTAATACTGCACCGAGATCAGCGAGATGGCAACAGCGCCGACGATCAGCAAAAAGTAGGTCAGCAGACTGATACGGATGGAGATGGGGTTGATCATGCCAATTTCCGTATGGATTCAAGCCGCCCAAGCTTAGCACAGTCGCTCGCAACAACCAGCCCGGAACAAGGCCCAGCGGGTCTAAGCCCGCTGGGTGGTGCCATCAGATCTTGCCGCTGCGGATCAGCCCCAACTCGTGGCGCAGGCCCATGTAGAGGCTGACGCACATCACCAGCAGCACCAGGGTAAAGGGCAGTCCGACGGTGATCGCCGCCGCCTGCAGGGCACCCAGGGCATCGGCCCCGCCGCCAAACAGCAGGGCACCGGCGACCACGCCCTCCATCACCGCCCAGAAGATACGCTGGGGCACTGGGGCATCGATCTTGCCGCCGGCGGTGATGCTGTCGATCACCAGGGAGCCGGAGTCGGAGGAGGTGATAAAGAACACCAGCACCAGACAGATGGCAACGAAGGAGATGATCGAGGTCAGCGGCAGCTGTTCAAACATCTGGAACATGGCCAGGGGTACCTCGCTCAGGCCATTGGCCAGGGCACCGACATTGGCCTGGACCTGCTCCAGGGCGGTACCGCCGAACACGCTCATCCACACCAGGGTGACCAGAGTGGGCACGATCAGCACGGCGGCGATGAACTGGCGCACGGTGCGGCCCTTGGAGATACGGGCGATGAACATGCCGACAAAGGGTGACCAGGAGATCCACCAGGCCCAGTAGAACACGGTCCAGCCGTGGTAGAACTTCTCGTCCTCGCGACCGATCCAGTTGCTCAGGGGGATCAGGTTCTCGATATAGCTCAGCCCGGTGCTGCCCATGGTGGTGAGAATGGCCAGGGTCGGGCCAACGGTAAAGACAAACAGCAGCAACACAAAGGCCATGCCCATATTGAGGTTGCTCAACACCTTGACCCCGCCCTCCAGGCCGCGCACCACCGAGATCAGGGCAATGGCGGTGACGCCGAGGATGATGGCGATCTGGGTGTTGATGGTATCTGGGATGCCGAACAGGAACTTCAGGCCGCTGGCTGCCTGTTGGGCACCAAAGCCCAGCGAGGTGGCCAGGCCGAACAAGGTGGCGAGCACGGCGACGATATCGATGACATGCCCAAACCAGCCCCAGGCGCGGTCACCGATCAGGGGATAGAAGCCGGAGCGAATGGTCAGCGGCAGGCCCTTGTTGTAGGCAAAGAAGGCCAGGGTCAGTCCGACCACGGCATAGATCGCCCAGGGGTGCAGGCCCCAGTGGAACAGGGTCGCGCCCATGGCCATGTCGGCCCCCTCCGGGGTGTGCGCCACGGCATTCAGCGGGGTGCCCCACCAGTCGGTGTAATAGGCGGTGGGCTCGGCCACGCTCCAGAACATCAGGCCTATGCCCATGCCGGCGGCGAACAGCATGGCGAACCAGGAGAGCAGGGAGAACTCCGGCCGCGCCTGTTCGCCACCGATGCGAATCCCGCCCACCGGCAGCACCAGCAGGGCCAGGCAGAACAGGACAAAGAGGTTACCGCCGACCATGAACAGCCAGTCGAAATTATTGATCGACCAGCTCTTGCTGCTGTCGAACAGGGCCTTGGCCTCGGTGGGGGCGATCAGGGTGGCGATAACAAAGACCAGCACCAGGCTGGCGGCGATGGGAAAGACCGGATGGTGGATATCCATGCCAAACCTCTGCAGGTTATCCTGACCGATCTCGTAGTCGGTGTTGTAGGGATCGTCGTGATCCAGGTTGTTTTTCATCTTGCTCGCTCCTGTTCTGGTCAAAAGCCCGGCCCGCCGATAGGGCGCGCTTGGCAGACTTGAGTCCAGGTTTGATTAAGACGCGGTACCCTAGCAAGATAAACCGGCAAGATCAAAACAACGGGCCGAAATACGGGCCGATCAGCCCCCGCGCCGCCGCCGTTGGGCCCAGGCGACCAGCCCCAGCAGGGCCAGGGCGGGGAGGAACATCAGGTACTTGGGCGGCCGCTCGGCGGCCACCTCCAGGGCGGTGATCTGCCAATCGAAGTCTATCCCCAGACGCTCGGCGGGGCTGCCAAAGATGACCGTATCCACCAGCACCCGCCCCCCTTCCTCGCGCAGTTCAAGCCCGGCCTGGCGTAGGCGCTGCTCGCCCCCCTGCACCGGCCCCAAGGGCAAAAGCAGGCGGCGTTGCAGCCAATCCCCCTCCAGGGTCTCGCCCTCTACCTGCAACCTGAGCTTGGCCTGGTCCGGTGCCTGCGCGGCCTGCTCCAGGATCTGACTGGCGGGCAGGGTCTGCATCGGTGGATAGATCGGGTCCCACCAAAAGCCGGGGCGGAACAGGGTAAAGGCCACCAACAGCAGGGTCAGGGATTCCCACCAGCGACTGCGGGTCAGCCAATAGCCCTGGGTTGCGGCGGCAAACAGCAGCATGGCGGCGGTGGCGGAAAGGACCACCAACGACAGATGCCAGAGGCTATGGATGCCGATCAGCAACAGCTCGGCATTGAAGATGAACATAAAGGGCAGGATGGCGGTGCGGATATCGTACATGAAACCCTGCACCCCGGTAGCTATGGGGTCACTCTTGGCAATGGCAGCGGCGGCGAAGGCGGCCAGCCCCACCGGCGGGGTGTCGTCGGCGAGGATACCGAAATAGAACACGAACAGGTGCACGGCGATCAGCGACACCACTACGCCCTCGTTCGCAGCCAGGGCCAGCACCACCGGGGCCATCAGGCTGGAGACGACGATATAATTGGCCGTGGTGGGCAGGCCCATGCCGAGAATGATGCAGATCAGCGCGGTGAGTACCAGCGCCAGCAGCAGGTGGCCGGCGGAGAGGAACTCGACGAACTCGATCATCACCTGGCCTATGCCGGTGAGGGTAATGGTGCCGACGATGATCCCCGCCGCCGCCGTGGCCACGCCGATGCCGATCATGTTGCGCGCCCCGCTCACCAGCCCTTCATGGCAGTCGGCCAGGGCCTGCCGGGCCGCCGGCAGCGGCGGCTGACGGCGCAGCAGGGCGAGCAGGGGGGCCTGGCTGAGCAGGATGAAGAGCATCAGCAGGGTCGCCCAGAAGGCCGACAGCCCAGGCGAGAAACGCTCCACGATCAGGCACCACATGAGCACCACCAGGGGCAGCAGAAAATGCAGCCCGGAGCGCAGGGTCGGCCCCAGTTCCGGGGTCTGCAAGGGGGCGGAATCCGACACATCCCAGGCCAGGTCGGCCTGCTGGCTGGCGTGGTAAAGCAGACCCAGATAGGCCAGCAGCAACAGCCCGATCAACCAATAGATGGCCCCATCCCCGGCCAGTTGCTTGATCCAGCCGACACCGAAATACACCAAAAGCCCGAGCAGGCACAGGCCCAGCAGCGAGCCCACCAGGTGCAGCAGGCGCTGCGCCGCAGACGGCCGATGGCGGCGCGGCAGGCCCTGCATGCCCGCCTTGAGCGCCTCCAGATGGACGATATAGATCAGGCCGATGTAGGAGATCAGGGCGGGCAGGATGGCGTGCTTCATTACCTCCAGGTAGGAGATGCCGACGTATTCGATCATCAAAAAGGCTGCCGCGCCCATCACCGGCGGGGTCAGCTGGCCATTGGTGGAGCTGGCCACCTCCACCGCCCCGGCCTTGCTGGCGGGAAAGCCCACCCGCTTCATCAGCGGGATGGTGAAGGTGCCGGTGGTGGCGACATTGGCGATGGAGGAACCGGAGATCAACCCGGTACTGGCCGAGGCCAGTACCGCCGCCTTGGCCGGGCCACCGCGCAGGTGGCCGAGCAGGGCAAAGGACAGCTGGATGAAATACTGCCCTGCGCCAGCCTTCTCCAGCAGGGCACCGAACAGCACGAAGAGAAACACAAAACCGGTGGATACCCCCAAGGCCACGCCGAACACCCCCTCGGTGGTAAGCCATTGGTGCGACATCACCTTGCTCAGGCTCTGCCCCTTGTGGGCGATGACATCGGGCATCCAGGGCCCGGCAAAGGTGTAGGTGAGAAACACCAGGGCAACGATCATCAGCGGCGGGCCGAGGGCGCGGCGGCTGGCCTCCAGCAACAGCAGCAGGCCGCTCAGGGCAACCACCAGGTCCAGGCCGGTGGGCGCGCCGGAGCGCTGCGCCAGTTGGTCGTAGAAGATCAGGATATAGGCGGCGCAAAAGGCGGCCAGGGCACCCAGCAACCAGGCCAGCAGGGGGACGCGGTCACGCGGGGCACTGCGTCGGGCGGGGAAGGCGGCAAAGGCCAGCAACAGGGCAAAGGCCAGGTGAACGGCCCGCGCCTGGGTGTCGTTGAACACGCCAAAACCGAGCTGAAACGCCAGCGGCGAGGCATACCAAAGCTGAAACAGGGACCAGGCCAGGGCCAGCAGCCCCAACACCCGCCCGGCCAGGCCCGCAGGGTGGCGCGGTCCGGACTCGACATCGGCGGCTATCTGCCGGGGTTGATCACTATGCATGACAATTTGACCTGTAAACCTGACGCAGGAGATCGGGCTGCCCGGTGGCAGGAGCTGGCCAATGAGGGTCGCGCCCCATGGGGTAGCCCAGCTGCCCTCGCGGGGATGCGCGGGTTGAGACCGCGCCCCCTGGCTCAGGCTTGATCCCTCAAGGGGCGGGCTCGCCCTCGGTGGCCCCTGCCTCGCTCAGGCGCTTGCCTGCCTGCTCCTGTTTGGCCAGCCCGGCACGTTTCAGGGCGGTCTGACCGGCCTTGTTGGCCAGATTCAGGTCGGCTCCGGCGCGGATCAGCAATTCCAGGATCTCCATCTGGCCACGGGCGGCGGCCTCCATCAGGGCCGAGTTACCGGCGGCATCCACGGCATTGACATCGGCCCCGCCGACGATCAGGGCCTGGACGATACGCCGACTGCCCATGGCGGCGGCGATCACCAGGCCGGGGCGGCCAACGCTGTTGGCGGCATTGGGGTCGGCCCCGCTGGCGATGAGATCCCGCACGGCGCTGGCCCGGCCCTGAGCGATGGCCGCCACCACCGGCGGATTGGCATCCGCCGCCGTCAGGGCCAAAGGGAACAACAGCAGGCCGATCAGGCCAGCAAGGATGGTAGGTGAACGCTTGGACATAACTCCTCCCCTTTGCGGGCCTCAGGTGAACACCGCCCGGGCATCGAACACCGGACCATCGACGCAGACCCGCTTCATCGCCAGCCCGTGTTCGGTCTGTACCGGCACCGTGCAACCGGCGCAGCCGCCAATGCCGCAGGCCATGTGTTCCTCCAGTGAGACCTGACAGGCCAGGTCGAATTCAACCGCCAGCGCCGCCACCGCCTTGAGCATGGGCTGGGGACCGCAAGCGTACAACACCAGCCCGGCTTGGGTGGCCGCATCCAGGGTCTTGAGCCAGTGCCGCGCCAGTTCGGTGACATAGCCCAAAAAGCAGCCGGCAAAGCCCTGCAGGCTGGCCAGGCGCGAGGGGATGCCCCAGTCATCCAGCAGGGGCATGGCGGCAATGGCCTCGGCGGGCAGGCCGGGCAGCAGGATCTGCGAGGGACGTGGGTCGAACGCAAAGGGCACTTCAGAGCCGAGGATCACCAGGGGCAGCGGCAGCCCGCTGCGCCGCAGGGTCTCGGCCAGGGCGATCATCGGCGGCATACCAACGCCACCGCCAATGAGCAGGGCGCGCTCCTTGCCCAGCGCCGGGGGCAGGTCGAAGGGGCGGCCGATGGGGCCGAGGATGTCCAGCGCCTCACCCGCCGGGCGTCGGGCCAGCAGGGCCGTGCCCTCGCCCACCACCTTGTAGAGCAGCTCGATCCAGCCCTGATCGGGGGCAAAGCGCAGCAGCGAGATGGGGCGGCGCAGCGGCCGCTGCGGGTCCACCTGGACATGTACAAACTGCCCGCTTCGTGCGCGGGCGGCGCACTCCGGCGCGTGCAGGCGCAGGATGTGCTGATCCCCGGCCAGGTGTTCATGGCCGAGGATCTCGGCCTGCTCGTTGTAGATGCTGTCTCTGTGTGCGGGCTGTGTCATGGCTTGTACTTGGTTGGCTGGTGTTTTGTCGTCCCGGCCAGCGCCTGGCCGATACGCTCGGGCTCGAATCCGGCGATCTGCCGCTGGCCGATCAGACTGACCGGCACCCCGCGCAGGCCAAGACGGCGATACTCGGCAGCGGCGCTCTTGCTGCGCTGGATGTTGCGCTCCCGGTAGCCTATGCCCTGGCGCTGTAGATATTGCTTGAGCTGGCGGCAGTAGGGGCAGTTGTCCCCGGTATAGATCAACAGCCTGGGCTGGGGTCGTTGCGAACGGGCCATCAGCGTCCGCTCAGCAGGCGTTCCGCCTCACGGTATTTGGCCGCGGTCTTGGCGATGATCTCCACCGGCAGCGGTGGCGGTGGCGGCTGCTTGTTCCACTCCAGGGTCTCCAGGTAATCGCGCACGAACTGCTTGTCGAAGCTGGGCGGGCTGATACCGATACGGTAGCCCTCCAGCGGCCAGAAACGGGAGGAGTCCGGCGTCAGCACCTCATCGATCAGGTGCAGCCGACCCTGCTCATCCAGGCCGAACTCGAACTTGGTATCGGCGATGATGATGCCGCGCTCGCGGGCAAAGGCGGCGCTGTCGCGGTAGATGCGCAGGCTGATGGCGCGCACCTGCTCGGCCAGCCCCTGACCGAGCAGCTGCGCCGTGCGGGCGAAATCGATATTCTCATCATGGCCACCAAGCGCCGCCTTGGTGGAAGGGGTGAACAGGGCCTCGGGCAACTGCTCGGCCAGCTGCAGCCCGGCGGGCAGACGGATGCCGCAAACCGCGCCGGTTTTCTGATAATCTTTCCAGCCCGAGCCGATCAGATAGCCGCGCACTATGGCCTCGATCGGCAGCGGTCTGAGCTTGCGCACCACAATCGCCCGCTCGCCCAGGCGTTGCGCCTGCTCGGCGTTGGGGATCACATCGCGCGGGTCTATGTCGCTGAGCTGGTTGGCAATCAGGCCCTGGGTACGGCCAAACCAGAAATTGGCCAGCCGGGTGAGCACCTCGCCCTTGCCCGGCACCGGCTCGTTCATGATCACGTCAAAGGCGGACAGGCGGTCGCTGGTGACAATCAGCAGATGCCGCTCATCGACATCATAGATGTCGCGCACCTTGCCGCGGTGCAGCAGTTGCAGGCCGCTCAGATCAGATTGATAAAGGGCTTGGGTCATGCGCCTGGTCCCGTTGGTAAAACCCCATTATAGCCCCCGTTGGATGAGAAATTATGCCGAAAACCCAAACCCAGGCCGCAGCGGCCGATACCCCGCCGAGGGATGATTTCATGCAGGCCTTTCGCGGCAGCTTCACCTCGGCACTGCGCTGGCATCATCTGGACAGCCTGTGGCAGTTGGTAAGGGCCGACGCCGGTGGCGGCTGGTATCTCTATGCCATAGGCACCCAGCCGCCGACCCAGCCGGCCAGCGCCGGGCAGGTGCTGCGTTTTGTCGATGAACTGGATGCCCTGCTGCGCCAGGAGCACGATGAGGACTACTGCGGCATCGTCTATGCCGATGACCTGAGCCAACCGGGCTTCATCAAGGTCTATGACCCCAACAACCTGGGGGTCAGCTGCGGTTACAGCGACAATCCGCCCCTGCCGGGCTGGATCCTGTGCAAGCTGCCGCCGAGCCTGCTCGCGCAGGACAGCCTGCTGGCCAAGGGCCGACAGCGCTGGTGGCAGCGGCTGTGGCGCTGAGGCCGCTATAACCAACCAAACAGGTAGGAATTGGATTGGGCCTGTGCTAGTCTTTGGCTCAGGCTTGACCCTCTCGCCCCCTGGGTGAAGGGAGGGTCGTCACACTGAATTTACACGAGGTACAAGGGCATGACAGCGGAACAGATTGTGTTGCAAACCACCGATGAGCGGATGGGCTTGACCCGTGCCACCATGCAGGTGCTGGACAACTGGGGCCTGGACGCGGCGCAGATGCATGCCCTGCTGGCCATGCCGGAGACGGTGCGCAAGCGCGCCTTCAACGGCTTTCGCAACCAGACCCCCTTCCCCGCCGACCCGGTAGTGGAAAAGCGCGCCGGTTATGTGCTGCGCATTGCCGAGGCCCTGCGCACCAGCTTTCCCACCAACCCGAAGATGGGTGGCCGCTGGCTGCGTCAGGGCCATCGCCGCTTCGGCAACCAATCCCCCCTGTCGGTGATGTTGCAGGGAGAGGACGGCCTGGTGGCCATCCTGGCCCAGGTGGATTGCACCTTCGCCTGGGACCAGTCCGGCTCCAGGGCGCACTGATCCGGCCTTGCCAGGCACGCCCCTGCCCTACCCGCGATTGATAAAGATCAACTGCTTGTCCCCTTCAGGTAATTGCACTAAATTAGCCTTCAGTAAGATGTTTTTTGTGTTCGGAGAGGGCAATGCAAGTGATTATCTGCCACATCCCAGCCAGGATCGGCCTGGGGGAGCTGTTTGCCTTTGCCGAGTCGGGGGCGCGCTCCCTGCTGCGGTTTTCGCGTAAACCAGCGGTGGTGGACTGCGAGATCCTGGAGATCACCAACCGACGGGATCTGAGCCAGGAGTTTCACGGCCTGGTGACCTACGCCAGCCCGGCCGATGGCGAGCGGGCGATCAAGGCCCTCAACGGCAAGCGGCTGGCCGGCAAGCTCGTGGTGGTGCGCGCCTATGTGCACCGCAGGCCGGGAGACCGGCGCGTGACCGCAGATACCTCAGGCCTGAACCGGCCGGAGAACCAACGCCGTCAGGACCTCATCATCCGCAAACGCAGCGATGCGGAGCAAATTGATGTGCGCGCCTACAAGGACGAGGCCCGCATCCACAAAAGCAAATAACACTAAGGCAAACAAGTAGTTGTCAGCGCCAGCGCCCCACTCAACCGCCGCCGGCGAACAACTCCTTGTTCATCGCCTTGGAGCGGGCATCCTGACGGCTGATCAGGCCCTGCTTGTAGAGGGTTTGCAGGTTCTGATCCAGGGTCTGCATGCCCACCGCCTGGCCGGTCTGAATGGATGAATACATCTGCGCCACCTTGTCCTCGCGGATCAGGTTGCGGATCGCCGGGGTGCCGATCATGATCTCATGGGCGGCGATGCGCCCACCGCCGATCTTTTTCAACAAGGTCTGGGAGATAACCGCGCGCAGGGACTCCGACAGCATGGAGCGCACCATGCCCTTTTCTGCCGCCGGAAAGACGTCGATGATACGGTCGATGGTCTTGGCCGCTGAACTGGTATGCAGGGTACCGAACACCAGATGCCCGGTCTCGGCGGCGGACAGGGCCAGGCGGATGGTCTCCAGGTCACGCATTTCACCCACCAGGATCACGTCCGGGTCTTCACGCAGAGCCGAGCGCAGGGCCTCGGTGAAGCCCAGGGTATCGCGGTGTACCTCGCGCTGGTTGATCAGGCACTTCTTGGATTCATGAACGAATTCAATCGGGTCCTCGACGGTGAGGATGTGCCCGTATTCGGTGTTGTTCTTGTGGTCCACCATGGCCGCCAGGGTGGTGGACTTGCCCGAGCCCGTGGGGCCCGTGACCAGAACTATGCCGCGGGGATAGTCGGAGATGTCCTTGAATATGGGCGGGGCCGCCAGCTGTTCCAGGGACAGGATCTTCGATGGAATGGTACGGAACACCGCGCCGGCCCCCCGGTTCTGGTTGAAGGCGTTGACGCGGAAGCGGGCAAGCCCTGGGATCTCGAAGGAGAAGTCACACTCAAGAAACTCTTCAAAGTCTTTGCGCTGCTTGTCGTTCATGATGTCGTACACCAGCCGGTGCACCTCAGTGTGCTCCAGGGCGGGTACATTGACGCGGCGCACATCGCCATCCACGCGGATCATGGGCGGCATACCGGCGGACAGATGCAGGTCCGATGCGCCGTGTTTCACCGAGAAGGCCAAGAGTTCCGAAATATCCATCGATCACCTCTGTTAAGCTAGAGCCTGAAGACCCTGGGGCGGATCGAACCGCCGCAGCTGGCTGGGTTCGCCCCGGCATCCCCAACCCAGGGGGCGATGCTCGGACTGCAACCCACAGCCGCCATTATTACCTATAACCGCAGGTTATGGCATGACCGAGATCGCAAAAAACCTCAATCAACTGCGTGAACAGATCCAGCAACTGGCGCAACGGCACGGATACCGCGCCGATGACATCCTGTTACTGGCGGTGAGCAAGACCAAACCGGCCAGCGCCATCCGCGCAGCCTTTGCCGCCGGCCAGCGCCATTTCGGCGAAAATTACCTGCAAGAGGCCCTGGAAAAGCAGGGCGAGCTTGCCGATCTGCCCCTTGAGTGGCATTTCATCGGCCGCATTCAGGGCAACAAGACCCGGCCCATCGCCGAGCATTTCAGCTGGGCGCATAGCCTGGACAGCCTCAAACACGCCCAGCGACTGGCCGAGCAGCGCCCCGCGCCGCTGCCGCCGCTGAATGTTTGTCTGCAGGTCAACCTCAGTGGCGAGGCGAGCAAGGGCGGCGTTGCGCCCGAGCAGCTGCCGTCCCTGGCCGAGCAGGTGGCGCAACTGCCCAGGCTGCGCCTGCGCGGTCTGATGACCCTGCCCGCCCCGGCCAGCGACCTGGCTCAGCAGCGGCGGCCCTTCCACCAGCTGGCCGAGTTGAAACAGCGGCTTTGCGCCCAGGGCCTGGCGTTGGATACCCTGAGCATGGGCATGAGCGCCGATCTGGAGGCGGCCATAGCCGAGGGTTCAACCCTGGTGCGCATAGGCACCGCACTTTTTGGCAGCCGTGTGGCTGGCCAGGGTGCAGGATAGGGCGCACAGAACGCAGAGTTGATAGAGTTGCCGCCGGCAGGCTAATCCGACCTGCCCGTGCCAGAAAATTGGTGGTTTATGCTTTAACCTATATACCGCAGATTACGCCGATTATCGCAGATTAAATTATGTATTTTCATTAGGTTAGAATAACTTAGCCAGTCACCCGCTGGATGAGTGGGTGCACTTGTCAAACACACTGAAAAATCTGTGTAAATCGGTGAAATCTGCGGTTCAACTGCCCTTTTTAGGTTTAAGCTAACATCATGGCCCATTGAATCCGATCCCAAGCAGCAGAACTCATGAACAAACAAACCCAAATCAGCTTCATCGGCGGCGGCAACATGGCCGCCAGCCTTATCGCCGGACTTATCGCCAATGGCCACCCGGCCGACTGCCTCAGGGTCAGTGACCCCAACCCCGAGGCTCTCGCCGCGCTGGCCCGCTTCGGTATCAGGCCCTGCGCCAGCAATGCCGAGGCCGTCAGCGGTGCCCAGGTGGTGGTGCTGGCGGTCAAGCCCCAGGTCATGGCCCAGGTGGCCCTGGAACTGGCGGCGGCCATCCAGGCAACCCGGCCCCTGGTACTGTCCATCGCCGCCGGGGTGCGCGAGGCCAGCCTGCTCGGCTGGCTGGGGGCGGACACCGCCCTGGTACGCACCATGCCCAATACCCCGGCGATGATCCAGGCCGGTGCCAGCGGCCTGCATGCCTCGGCCCAGGTGAGTACGGAACAGGCCAGCCTGGCGGAGTCCATCATGCGCGCCGTGGGGCTGATTCAGTGGGTGGAGGAGGAGACCATGCTGGATGTGGTCACCGCCCTGTCCGGCAGCGGCCCGGCCTATTTCTTCTTGATGATGGAGGTCCTGGAGCAGGCAGCGGTGGAGCAGGGCCTGCCCCAGGAGACGGCCCGCCTGCTGACCCTGCAGACCGCCCTGGGGGCGGCGCGCATGGCCCTGGAGAGCGAAGACAGCACCGAGCGACTGCGGCACAAGGTCACCTCGCCGGGCGGCACCACGGAGCAGGCGATCAATACCCTGGAGGAAGGGGATTTTCGTCAGTTGCTGGGGCGGGCCCTGGCCAACGCCCGCCTGCGCTCCGAGCAACTCTCCGGACTGATGGACAGCAGCCATGGATAGCGGCTACCTGACCAACCCGGCGGTGTTTCTGATCCAGACCCTGTTCGGGCTCTACATACTGATCGTCATGCTGCGCCTGTTGCTGCAACTGGCGCGGGCGGATTTCTACAACCCGGTGTCCCAGTTCATCGTCAAGGCCACCCACCCCCTGCTGCGCCCCTTGCGCCGCTTCATTCCACCCCTGGGGCCGCTGGATACCAGCTCCCTGCTGCTGGCCTGGGCGCTCAAGAGCCTGGAGATATTCATCCTGCTGCTGATCCTGGGCGTACCCCTGTCGCCGCTGATCGCCCTGCTCTGGGCCTTCCCTGCGCTGATCGAATTGGGCCTGAATATCTATCTGTTCGCCATCCTCATCCAGGCGATCCTCAGCTGGGTCAACCCCGACCCCTACAACCCGGTGATGGGCCTGTTGAACAGCCTGACCCGGCCGGTGCTGGAGCCCTTTCGCCGTCTGATGCCTGATCTGGGCGGTATCGACCTCTCGCCCATGGCGGCGATCATCGCCATCTATCTGCTGAAGATGCTGCTGTTGCCCCCGCTCAAGGCCATCACCGGCATGCCCGCCCTGTTCTGAGGGGGCCGGATTGGGCGACTGGTATCAGTGGCAGGGGAATGACCTGATCCTGCATCTGCGCCTGCAACCCAGGGCCAGCCGCGCCGGCTGGGTGGAGCCCATGGCCGGGGCCTACAAGCTGCGCATCCAGGCCCCACCGGTGGAGGGCAAGGCCAATGCCGAGCTGCTGGGCTTTCTTGCCAAGGCCTTCGGCGTGAGCAAGGCCGCCGTCTGCCTGGAATCCGGTCAGAACGCCCGTTTCAAGCGCATTCGGATTGCATCCCCCTCCCGGTTTCCAGATGAATTACATATAATTAAAGAAGCCTGATAAAGTCATTTCTACTTTAATACCAAAACCGGCTATACTCTCTCAGATTACCCAGACCCAACCCAAGGGCTTTGGCCCCTAACCAATAGGCACAAATCCTGCTAGAAATAAGCAGCACAGCCGGGAGTCATTGAGGAGCGTATTAAAGGCCGTCATGGTGGAAAAAACCCACAGCGAATCCCTGGAACAACGTCTGGGGGAACTCAATCGATGGAAGTTTCAACTCAAGAAAACCATCATCGAGTACTACGCCTGGCTGAAGAAGCACAACCTGCTCTCGGTGGAGACCGAGGAGCAGCTGCGCGCCGCCATCCACGCCATCAACACCGACGAGTTGACCGTCGCCCTGGTGGCGGAGTTCTCCCGTGGCAAGACCAACCTGATCAACGCCATCTTCTTCGCCGATTTTGGCCGCCAGTTGCTGCCCTCCACCGCCGGTCGCACCACCATGTGCCCGGTAGAGATGTTCCATGACCCCAGCACAGACCAGCCCTATCTGCGCACGCTGCCGATAGATACCCTGCTGGATCAGCGTTCCCTAAGCAGTTTCAAGGAATCCCGCGAGCACTGGCAGCAATTCGACCTCGACCTGTCCGACCCCGAGCGCCTGCAGCAGGTGCTGATGGAGGTGCGCCTGACCAAGCAGGTACCCCTGGCCGAGGCCCATCGCCTGGGTCTGGCCATGGACAACCCAGACCAGCCCGCGCCGGTCCAGGACAGCGACCCGGTCGATATCCCCAAGTGGCGCCATGCCCTGCTCAACTACCCCCATCCGCTGATGAAAAAGGGCCTGCGGGTGGTGGACACCCCTGGCCTCAACGCCCTGGGCAGCGAGCCTGAGCTGATCTTTGGCCTGCTGCCCACGGCCCAGGTGATCCTCTTTGTGCTGGGGGCCGACACCGGCGTTACCAGCAGCGATCTGAAGATCTGGCAGAACCACATCCGCGCCTATCAGCAACAGCGCCAGCAGGCGGTGATCGTCGCCCTGAACAAGATCGACATGCTGTGGGATGAACTCCTGCCCGAGGCCGAGGTGCAGCGCACCATAGAACAGCAGCGCCAGGGCACCGCCGACCTGCTCGGCCTGCCGTTACAGGCGGTGTTTCCGGTATCCGCGCACAAGGCCCTGGTGGCCAAGATCAAGCAAGACGGGCCGCTGCTGGCCCGCTCCGGCCTGCCGGTGGTGGAGGGCTATCTGTCCCGTGACCTGCTGGAGGGGCGGCGCGACACCCTGGTGGAGAGCTACTGCACCGGCATCGGCCACATGATCGATAACAGCCTGCTGTTGTTGCAGGGCAAGCTGGATGCCATGCAGGCCCAGCGGCGTGAGCTGTTTGAGCTGTCTGGCCAGAGCAATGCCATGATCGGCGACCTGCTGACCGAGACCCGCCAGCAAAAGAAGCGCCACCAGCAAAACATCAACGAACTGCTTTTAGGGCAGAAGGAACTGGAGGCCAAATCCGCCGAGCTGGCCGAGATCCTAAGCCTGGAGGCCATAGACCAGCTGATTGCCGAGACCCAGCAGCGGATGCAGGGCAGCTGGACCACCGGCGGACTGAGGCGGGCCATGCAGATACTCTTCGATCAGCTCAACAAGCGCATGATCGCCGTCAGTAACCGGGTGGACGAAAGCCGTGACCTGTTGCAGCAGATCTATCGCCGCTTCGAGACCGAGGAGGGCTTCAGCCTGGGCCAGCCGCGCACCTTCTCGATCATGAAGCACCGGGTCAAGCTGGACATGCTCTATCAGGAGGCCGAATCCTTCCGCAACAGCGCCGCCACCGCCCTGTCAGCGAAAAACACCGTGATCCAGCGCTTCTTCACCGCCCTGGCGGAGCAGGCCCGCGCCCTGTTCGCCGAGGCCTCGGAGGACGCCCGCGGCAGCTGGATCCGTCAGGCCCTGGAGCCGCTGAAATACCAGATCCGCGACCACCGCGACCTGCTCGACCGCAAGATCGACGATCTGAAGAAGATCGCCGAATCCCGCGACACCCTCACCGAACGCATCAAGGAGCTGCACCGCAGCATCAAGCGCCACCAGACTGAGATCCAACGCCTGGGGCAGATGCAGGCCAGCATCCAGCAACTCAGCAGCAATCGCCCCGACCCCGGCGAGACCTAAAACAAAAACCGGATCGCAAAGGGCACCAAGGTAACGCAAAGGAAGCAAAGGTTCAGAAGGTTTCTGATCCCTCCGTCCTCAGTCCTCTGTCTTCTGTCTTCTGTCTGCCGTCCTCTGTATAGCAAAAAACCGCCCGAAGGCGGTCTGTGCATCTGCCGGACGGGGTCCGGTTACTTGATCTTGGCTTCCTTGTACATCACGTGCTGACGGATGGTGGGGTCGAATTTCTTCATCTCCATCTTTCCGGGCGTGTTGCGCTTGTTCTTGGTGGTGGTGTAGAAATGTCCGGTCTTGGCGCTGGACACCAGTTTGATCTTGTCACGGGCTGATTTTGCCATCTTGAGTCTCCTAAATCTTTTCGCCGCGGCCGCGCATTTCAGTCAGCACGGCGTCTATGCCTTTCTTATCGATGATACGCATGCCCTTGGTAGTGACGCGCAGGCGCACCCAGCGCTTCTCACTCTCCACCCAGAAACGGTGGTGATGCAGGTTGGGCAGAAAACGGCGACGGGTCTTATTGTGGGCGTGGGAGACGTTGTTTCCCACCGCCGGGCGCTTGCCTGTGACCTGGCAGACTCGAGACATGATTGATTCCTCAGATAATTTTGCTCTGTACGACCGGCAGGCACAAGCCCACCGGGCGCTGAAAGGGGCGTATTTATAGCAGAACCCTGGGCCCGATACAAGCAGGACGCGTCGATTTACAGATAACCCAGCTCTGCCAGGGAGCGGACCTCGCCGTCGCCGATGATCATGTGATCCAACAGGCGCACGTCCACCAGCTCCAGGGCCTGACGCAGACGCTGGGTGATGTTGCGATCGGCCTGGCTCGGCTCGGCCACCCCAGAGGGGTGATTGTGCGCCACGATCAGGGCCGCGGCATTGTGCGCCAGGGCCTTGCGCACCACCTCGCGCGGGTGTACCGAGGCCCCATCGATGGTGCCATGAAACAGCTCTTCATAGCGGATCACCCGGTGGCGGCTATCCAGAAACAGGGCGACAAAGACCTCACTGGGGGCATCCCGCAGCTGGGTCTGTAGATAACGGCGCACGCTATCCGGCGACTCCAGGGCATCACCGCGCTTCAGTGTCTCCTGCAGGTGGCGGCGGGACATCTCGATCACCGCCTGCAATTGGCTGTATTTGGCCGTGCCCAGACCGTGGCACTGGCAAAAACGCTGCTCGTCCGCCAGCAGCAGGCCGCGCAGACCGCCGAACTCTTCCAACAGCTCACGCGCCAGGTCCACCGCCGTCTTGCCCGGCACGCCAATGCGCAGAAAGATCGCCAGCAGCTCGGCATCGGACAGGCTGGCCGCGCCCTCGCGCAGCAATTTTTCCCGTGGCCGCTCTGAGGCCGGCCAGTCAGTGATCGCCATTGCACTATCCTCCTTGGGTCCAGAGGGGGATAATAAGACAGTTTCGGGCCATTGCCAGCTTTTTTCTGGGGGATTTGGTGATTCAGCGCATTCTACTGGGGGTCAATGGCAGCATCGCCGCCTACAAGGCGGCGCAGCTGGTGCGCCTGCTGACCGGCCAGGGGTTAGAGGTGCGCGTGCTGATGAGCCGGGGGGCGCAGGCATTCGTCACCCCCCTGACCTTTCAGGCCCTGAGCGGACAGCCGGTGGCCAGCGAACTGCTGGACGCCGGGCAGGAGTCGGCCATGGGGCACATAGAGCTGGCCCGCTGGGCGGACCTGATCCTGATCGCCCCGGCCTCGGCCAACAGCCTGGCGCGGCTCGCCGTCGGCCTGGCGGACGATCTGCTTGGTGCCGTCTGCCTGGCCAGCCGCGCCCCCCTGTGGCTGGCCCCGGCGATGAACAGCGCCATGTGGCAACACCCGGCCAGCCAGGCCAACCTGGCCCTGCTGCAACAGCGCGGCGCGCATCTGCTGGAACCGGAGCGGGGCGAGCTGGCCTGTGGCGAGCAGGGTGATGGGCGCATGATGGAACCTGCGCAGATTCTGCAGCGACTGCTGGCGGCCCAACCCGACCAGAGCAAACCAGACCCGCTCAGGCCAACCCCGCTCAAGGGCCAACGCGCCCTGGTCACCGCCGGACCGACGCAGGAGCCGCTGGACCCGGTGCGCTACCTGGGCAACCGCAGCTCGGGCAAGATGGGCTACGCCCTGGCCGAGGCCCTGCGCGACGCCGGTGCCGAGGTCTGCCTGATCAGCGGTCCGGTGGCCCTGCCCGGTCCCGCCGGGGTCGAGCGCATCCTGGTGGAGCAGGCGCTGCAGATGCATCGGGCGGTGCTGGATCGGGTACAGGCCGGTGGCGTGGATCTGTTCATCGCCTGCGCCGCCGTGGCCGATTACCGGCCGGTGCGGGTGGCGACGGAAAAGATCAAGAAGGGCTCGGCTAGCCTACACCTGGAGCTGCAACCCAACCCGGACATCCTCGCCGAGGTAGCGGCCCTGCCCGCCGGGCTCAGACCCTTCTGCGTCGGCTTCGCCGCCGAGACGCAGGATCTGGAGCAACAGGCCGAGGCCAAGCGCCAAGCCAAAAGGGTCGATCTGCTGGCGGCCAATCGGGTAGGTCCGGGCCTGGGCTTTGGCCAGGAGGACAACCAGCTGCTGCTGCTCTGGGCCGACGGCCGCCTGGAATTGCCACTGCTGCCCAAGCGCCAACTGGCGCAGCGGCTGGTGGAGCAGTTGGTGAAACTTTCAGCGGCCAGCTGTCAGCCGCCAGCTAAAAATTCAAGCTGGCCGCTGAAGGCTGGAAGCTGAAGGCTGGAAGCTGAAGGCTGGAAGCTGAAGGCTGGAAGCTGAGGGCTGAGTGCTGACCACTTAACCGAGGGAAAAACATGCGACCTGTAGAACTGAAGATACTGGACCCCCGGCTGGGTAGCGAGTTCCCCCTGCCCCAGTACGCCACCCCCGGCTCGGCCGGCATGGACCTGCGCGCCATGCTGCAAGAACCCCTGCAGCTGGGGCCGGGGGCCTGCGAGCTGATCCCCACCGGCTTTGCCGTACACATGCAGGATCAGAACCTGGCTGCGGTGATCCTGCCGCGCTCGGGCCTGGGGCACAAGCACGGCATTGTGCTGGGCAATCTCACCGGGCTGATCGATTCCGACTACCAGGGACAGCTGTTCGTCTCCTGCTGGAACCGTGGATCACAGCCCTTTCGCATCGAGATCGGCGAGCGCATCGCCCAGCTTATGTTCCTGCCGGTGGTGCAGGTGCGCTTTGAGCAGGTGAGCCAGTTCGCCCAGTCCGAGCGCGGCGAAGGCGGCTTCGGCAGCTCAGGTAGAAGTTAGAAGCGTGAAGTTTGAAATAATTGGCCACAGAGGCACAGAGATCACAGAGGAAAAACAATAGAAGGCAGAGAAGCGCCCCACAGTTTCAAGGTCGGCAGTTTTAATGATGTAATTCTCTGTGTACTCTGTGGCTCTGTGGCAAGAACAAGGGCCCCTTAACCCTAATAATCCGAGAGTCCAAATCATGAGCCTGACGCAAAAAGCCGCTGAAAACATCGCCCACGTTCTGACCGAGGCCCTACCCTATATCAAGCGCTTTCAGGGCCGCACCCTTGTCATCAAGTACGGCGGCAACGCCATGGAGGACGATGCCCTGAAGAGCGGCTTTGCCCGCGATATCGTGCTGATGAAACTGGTGGGCATCAACCCCGTGGTGGTGCATGGCGGCGGGCCGCAGATCGGCGGGCTGCTCAAGCGCCTAGGCAAGGTGACCGAGTTCGTCCAGGGTATGCGGGTGACCGACAGCGAGACCATGGACGTGGTGGAGATGGTGCTGGGCGGGCTGGTGAACAAGGAGATCGTGAACCTGATCAACCGCCACGGTGGCTCGGCGGTAGGCCTGACCGGCAAGGACGGCGACCTGATCCGCGCCCGCAAGATGGTGCTCACCCGCCACTCGGAAGAACTGCAAGAACCGGAGATCATCGACATCGGCCACGTCGGCGAGGTGGAGAGTATCGACGCCAGCGTGGTCAACATGCTGGTACAGGGTGACTTCATCCCCATCATTGCCCCCATCGGCATCGGCGAGGACGGCCATTCCTATAACATCAACGCCGACCTGGTGGCGGGCAAGATGGCCGAGGTGCTGCAGGCGGAAAAGCTGATCCTGCTCACCAACACGCCAGGCCTGCTGGACGGCGAGGGCCGGTTGCTCACCGGTCTGGACACCCAGCGCGTGAACGCCCTGATCATGGACGGCACCATCCACGGCGGTATGTTGCCCAAGATCGGCTGCGCCTTGGAGGCGGTGCAGGCCGGGGTCAACACCGCCCACATCATCGATGGTCGGGTACAGCACGCGGTGCTGCTGGAGCTGTTCACCGACGAGGGCATAGGCACCCTGATCCGCCGTCATTGAGTTATTCGGCCACGGGGCCGCAAGCCCCGTGCCGCGCTATTTCAGCCCGCGAAAGGCCTGTAGCAGGGCCTTGGCCTGTTCCCCTGCGCAGCGTTCCGCCCCGGCCAGGGTGTCGCGGCACTGCAGGTCGAGAAAGATCTCCTCGCTGCCATCGGCGTGCTGGTTGCGCGAGGCGGTCAGGGCTATATCCTGATCCTTGCTCGGCGGCTTGGCCATGATCACCCTGTCCCCCGCCACCTCTATCGCCGTGCCGGAGTTCTGCCGCACGAAGGCCTCCACCCTTTGCCACAGGGCATCGCAGTCGCCATCGCAGATGAGCAGGTTGTCCAGCTGCACCAGCGGCGACTCCTGCAAGGTCTCGGCAATACTCTGCTGGGGGCTGGCCTGGCGCGGATTCTTCAGCTCGCGGTAACGCGACAGCTCGCCGGCGTAACGGGTGCGGATGTCCTGCTTCTGCCGCTCCAGAACGATGATGTCACCGTAGTTGCGTTTGATCTGCCCCTCCAGCTTGTCGATGTCGGCCTGGGCCTTCTTGTTCGGCTTGGCCCCGGCCCGGGTCTTCAGCCGCGCTAGGCGCTCCTGGGCGTAGCGCAGGCTGGTGCGAAGGATCTTGATCCGCGCATCCACCGCCCTGAGCTTGCCGTCACGGGTACCGATGATGTCGTCCTCGTGCTGATAGGTGGACAGCAGCAGCTCGTCCTTCTGTTTCTGCTCCTCGGCCAGGCGCTTGAGTTCCTGACGGCGGCGCTCCAGCTCCTGCTCACGGGCGATTTCCTCCGGGGTCCGGGCGCGGCTGGTGCTCTCCACCACCATACCCCGGTCATCCAGCTGCTTGCGCTCGTGCTGGGCCTCGGATGGCGGTACCTTGTCGGAGAAAAAGACATTGCCGTTCTCGTCCACCCAGCGATACAGCTTGGCGGCCTCCAGGTTACCGGCCAGCAGGGCCAGCAGCAGCAGGGGTATGAATCTCATAGGGTTC
The DNA here is from genome assembly GCA_009497875.2 of gamma proteobacterium SS-5. Lineage (NCBI taxonomy): Bacteria > Pseudomonadati > Pseudomonadota > Gammaproteobacteria > Chromatiales > Sedimenticolaceae > Magnetovirga > Magnetovirga frankeli. The sequence continues at coordinate 3,264,869 of CP032508.2, forward strand.
CTCCTCGGTTTGTTCAATCGGTTCGGCCGGTTCAGGCGTTGCAGGCGGCTCAGGGCTGGACGCCGTATTGCGCCCTATAGGCCAGGATCCGCTCCAGGTTGGCCGCCTCGGACTTTTCGCCGAGGTATTCCACCAGCTGATCCAGGGTGACTATGCTGATCACCGGGATGCCGAACTCCTGCTCCACCTCCTGGATCGCCGAGCGCTGGCCCTGGCCGCGCTCCTGCCGATCCAGGGCGATGACCACCCCGGCGGGCCGCGCCTGCTGGGCCTGGATGATATCCATGGACTCGCGGATGGCGGTACCGGCGGTGATCACGTCATCGATGATGAGCACCCGCCCGCTCAGGGCGTGGCCGACGATGTTGCCGCCCTCACCGTGGTCCTTGGCCTCCTTGCGGTTGAAGGCATAGGGCAGGTCGCGCCCGTGCTGCTCGGCCAGGGCTGCTGCGGTGACCGCCGCCAGGGGTATGCCCTTGTAGGCCGGCCCGAACAGCAGGTCGAAGTCGATCCCCGAGGCCACTATGGCCTGGGCATAGAAGCGCCCCAGACGCGCCAGACAGGCACCGGTATTGAACAGCCCGGCATTGAAGAAATAGGGGCTGACGCGGCCGGACTTGAGGCTGAACTGACCAAAACGCAAGACACCTGCGCCAAGGGCAAAATCGAGAAATTCCCGTTGATAATCCTGCATGGCGTTACCTGTTGACTAACGGACATGGAGCGGACAGCGCCACCCCGGAACATGAAACATCTCTTGGCGGCTCCGGGACTCGGGACTCGGGACTCGGGAGTTGCCACGGATGTTTCACAGTAAAGATGGGCGGCCGACCCGCCGGGTGGGCCTTATCTGCCATCAGTGTACCCCGAAACGCCCGCGTTGGCAGCGCCCCGGCATGGGCTTTCCCCCAATGCCTGAGCGGGCAGCCTGGCCTTGGCCGGGGTAGAATAGCGCCTGTCTCGATTTACTGGAGGAAAACCCAATGACCCATGCCAATGCTCACCCGGCACCCACCGAACTCAATCTGCACAAGCTCTCCCGCGTACTGGAGGTGGAGTTCAGCGACGGCCAGCGCTTTAAGCTGCCCTGCGAGTACCTGCGCGTCTATTCCCCTTCCGCCGAGGTGCAGGGCCACGGCCCGGGCCAGCGCACCCTGCAGATCGGCAAGGAGGACGTGGGCATAGACCGCATCGAACCCACCGGAAACTACGGCGTCACCATCCACTTCGACGACGGCCACAACACCGGCATTTACGCCTGGGAAACCCTGTATAATCTGGGCAAGAACTACGAAACCCTGTGGCCGCAGTACCTGCAGGAGCTGGAAGCCGCCGGCCACAAGCGCAAGCAGGCGTCTTGAACCCCAGCCGCCAGCAGCCAGCCTCCAGCAGTCAGCCTAAAGCTGGCCGCTGATGGCCGACAAAGTAGCAAATGACGGATCTTTTCCCCTTTGCGTTCTTTGCGTTTCCTTTGCGCCCTTTGCGATCCAGTCAAGGGCCTAACCGGCGAGATCGAGCATGACTGAGCAACAGAATACCCATTTTGGCTTTCAGCAGGTGCCTGTGGGCGAGAAGGCCCAGCGGGTGCGGCAGGTGTTCGATTCGGTGGCCGATCGCTACGACCTGATGAACGATCTTATGTCCCTGGGCATCCACCGCCTGTGGAAGCGCTTCGCCATCGACCTGGCCGGGGTGCGGCCGGGCCAGCGGGTGCTGGATTTGGCCTCGGGCACCGGCGATCTGGCTGCCCGCTTTGCCGGTCTGGTCGGCCCCGAGGGTCGGGTGGTGGTGAGCGACATCAACAACGCCATGCTCAACCGTGGCCGCGACCGCATGCTCAACGAGGGCCGCGTCGGCAATCTCGAATATGTGCAGATCAACGCCGAGGCGATTCCCTTTGACGACAACAGCTTCGACTGCGTCAGCATCGCCTTCGGCCTGCGCAACGTCACCGACAAGCAGCGCGCCCTGGGGGAGATGTTCCGCGTGCTCAAGCCCGGCGGTCGCCTGCTGGTGCTGGAGTTTTCCAAGCCCACCGACCGCCACTTCAGCAAGGTCTATGACCTCTATTCCTTCAAGCTGCTGCCGCTGATCGGCCAGCTGGTGGCCAAGGATGCCGACAGCTACCGCTATCTGGCCGAGTCCATCCGCATGCACCCGGACCAAGAAACCCTCAAGGCCATGATGGAGCAGGCCGGCTTTGAGCGCTGCGACTTTCACAACATGACCGGCGGCGTGGTCGCCGCCCACCGCGGCTTCAAGCTCTGATGCTGGCCGATGCCCTGATCTCCGCCCTGGAAGGGCTGCTCAACGCCACCCTGCGCCTGGACCCCCAGGCCCTGCAGCGGCTGGCGCGGCTGCAGGGCAAGGTGATTTGCTTTGATTTCAGCGGCTTTGAGCAACAGCTGTATTTTGTCCCTACCGCCGAGGGCCTGCAGCTGCACGGCCGCTTCGAGGGCGAGCCGGACTGCCGTCTCAGCGGCTCGCCCCTGGCCCTGGCGCGGCTGGGGCTGGCGGAGAACAAGAGCGGCGAGCTGTTCGGCGGCGGTGTCAGCATCCAGGGTGACGGCACCCTGGCTCAGCGCTTCGGCAAGATCCTCGCCGATCTGGACATCGACTGGGAGGAGCAGCTCAGCCGCCTGGTCGGCGACATCCCCGCCCATCAGGCCGGTCGCGCCTATCGCTCAGCCCGCCACTGGGCCGAGCAATCCCGCCACAGCCTGGAGCTGGACCTGGGCGAATACCTGCAGGAAGAACTCGGCTGGCTGCCGCGCCCGGAAGAGCTGGCGCAGTTCAGCAGCGGGGTGGATGAACTGCGCGACGACGTCGAACGCCTGCAAGCGCGAGTGAATCGCCTGCTCGGCTCTGTGGCCGGGTCCTGACTATGCTGGCTTTTTTTGGACGCAGAGCACGCAGAGAAGCGCAAAGGGCGCAGAGTCGATTGGCTACTGTAGCCCGGATGGAGTGCAACGGAATCCGGGATTGCCACAGGGCATGGCCTACCCGGATTCCGCTACGCTTCATCCGGGCTACAACTGGTTTGGACTTATACCTCCGAGCCAGCGCTCGGAGCTCCCAGGATGAGAGGCGAACCCCGATGTTGTTACACAGAAAGGGGTGGATCTTCTCGAAATCTGTTGATAAAGCCTGCAAACCCGAGTGGCCCACCCAAATCCCCTCTGCGTCCTTTGCGCTCCTCGACTTTGGCTTACTGCTTCGTTCTACCTCCTGCATCCATGCAGTCGTTTGCGCCCTCTGCGTCCCTTTCTTTAGGCAGCACCTGTGAGACGCCTGGCCCAGCTCAGTCGGTTGATCCACATTGCCTGGGTGCTGTTGCGCAACGGCCTGGATGAGGTGCTGCTGGCCACCCACCTGTTCCGCCCGCTGCGCTTTCTCAAATTCACCTCGCCCTGGTACTGGCTCAACCGCCATCAGAACCGCAGCTTTGGCCTGCGTATGCGCGTTGCCCTGGAGGAGCTGGGACCGATCTTCGTCAAGTTCGGCCAGGCGGTATCCACCCGCCGCGACCTGCTGCCGGAGGACATCGCCAACGAGCTGGCACGACTGCAGGACCGGGTACCGCCCTTTGCCGATGAGCTGGCGCAAGCGCAGATTGAACGCGCCTTCGGCCAGCCCATCGAGGCCATCTTTGCCGAGTTCGCCGCCAGCCCCCTGGCCTCGGCCTCCATCGCCCAGGTCCATGCCGCGCGGCTGAAGGACGGCAGCGATGTGGTGGTCAAGGTGCTGCGGCCGGGGATCGAGCGCATCATCCGGCGTGATGTCGATCTGCTGTTCACCCTCGCCCGCCTGGGCGAGCGCTTCTGGTCCGAGGGCAAGCGCTTTCACCTGGTGGATATCGTCAGTGAATACGAAAAGACCGTGTTCGACGAGCTGGACCTGACCCGGGAAGCAGCCAACGCGGCCCTGATCCGGCGCAATTTTGAACAGCGCGACCTGCTCTATGTGCCGGAAATCTACTGGGATTACACGCGCAAGAACGTGCTGGTGATGGAGCGCATCTACGGCATCCCGGTGAGCAATCTAGCCGAGTTGCGCGCCCAGGGTATCGACATGAAGAAACTCGGCGAACAGGGCGTCGAGGTGTTCTTCACCCAGGTGTTCAAGGACAACTTCTTTCACGCCGACATGCACCCCGGCAATATCTTCGTCTCCCCTCGGGGGCAGTACATGGCGGTGGATTTCGGCATCGTCGGCTCCCTCACCAAGGAGGACCAGCGCTACCTGGCCGAGAACCTGCTGGCCTTTTTCAAACGCGACTACCTGCGCGTGGCCGAGCTGCACGTGGAATCCGGCTGGGTGCCCAGGGATACCCGGGTGGAGGAATTTGAATCGGCCATCCGCACCGTGTGCGAGCCGATCTTTGAAAAGCCCATCAGCGAGATCTCCTTCGGCCACTTCCTGCTGCGCCTGTTCCAGACCGCCCAGCGCTTCAACATGGAGGTGCAGCCGCAGCTGGTGCTGCTGCAAAAGACCCTGCTCAATATCGAGGGCCTGGGCCGTCAGCTCTACCCGGAGCTGGACCTCTGGGTCACCGCCAAGCCCTTCCTGGAGCGCTGGGCCGACGAGCAAATGGGCTGGCGCGCCTTCCTCCGGCGCAGCAAGGACAACCTGCCGCTGCTGTCCGAGACCCTGCCGGAGCTGCCATTCAAGGCGCACAAGCTGGTGGACGATGCCCTGCAGGGCCGACTGCAGGTGAACTGGAAGTCCGAGACCCTGGACGGCCTGCGCCAGGACCTGAGACGGCAGAACCGCCGTACCATCCAGGCCATCGCCGGTGGCTCCATGCTCATCAGCGGCACCCTGCTGCTCACCTTCAGCCCGGTGCTGCTCAGCACGGCGGCGGCCATCGCCTTCGGTACCGGCCTGGGCCTGTCGGGCATGATCCTGCTCGCCGCCGCCGGGCGTTATTAGCCGTACCCCCTCACTCGGCAGGCAGGGGCTTGAGGGTCGGCCCCTCGCTGGGCTGTAGCCGCTGACCGACCAGATCCAGAATACCGCCGAGCACCTGCTCCGCGTAGGGCACCAGGGGGTCATCGGCGGGCACATTGCGGCGCAGGTTGTCGTAGGACTCCAGCGCCAGCCGCAGATAGAGCATGCCCATGTTGTGCCAGGCACGGCCATCCTCCGGCTTGAGCAGCTGCGCCTTGCGATAGGCGGTCAGGGCATCCATCGGCTGCACCAGCTGGGTGTAGAGATTACCCAGACGAAACCAGGCCTCATGGTCCCTGGGATTGTACTCCAGCCAGGTCTCATAGCCTGACCGGGCCTGTTCGTAGCGACCCGCCGCATAATCGGCATCCGCCTGGGCCCGGCCCGGGCCGGGAAAGAGGTCCTCGTTGGCGGTGAGGGGCTGGCAGAACAGCAGCAGAATGAGGGCCGCCAGCGGCCAGCTCCAGGCCCAGCGTTTCTGACGATTCGATTTGAACACAGCTAAGTGACTCATCGCTCGCCCTTGCCCCCTTTACTCGGCTTGGCTCTGGACACCTTCTTCGGCTGAAGGCTGGCAGCTGGGGGCTGACGGCTATTCGCTGGCTGACGGCTGGCAGCTGACGGCCAGCGGCCATTCGCTGGCCGCTGGCCCCGCCCCCCTCCCGTACCGGCCGGCTGAAAGCTGGGCACCAGGTGCCGCTTGCCGTTGCCGATGAGATCGGCCCGGCCCATGGCCTTGAGGGCCTCCCGCAGCAGGGGCCAGTTTTCCGGATCGTGATAGCGCAGAAAGGCCTTGTGCAGGCGGCGCTGGCGGCCGCCCTTGGGCACGCTGATGGCGGCATCGCCGGGGTGGAGTTTTCTCAGCGGGTTGCGCCCGGAGTGGTACATGGCGCTGGCCAGGGCCATGGGGGTGGGCAGGAAGGCCTGCACCTGATTGGGCTTGAAGTTGTTGCGCTTGAGCCACAGGGCCAGGTTGAGCATGTCCTCATCGCGGGTGCCGGGGTGGGCAGCAATAAAGTAGGGTATCAGGTATTGCTCCTTGCCCGCCTGCTGCGAGTACTTATCGAACAGGCGCTTGAAGCGCTCGTAACTGCCAATGCCGGGCTTCATCATCAGCTGCAGCGGCTCGGCCTCGGTGTGCTCGGGGGCAATCTTCAGGTAGCCGCCGACGTGGTGGGTGACCAGTTCGCGCACATATTCCGGCGTCTCCACCGCCAGGTCATAGCGCAGGCCGGAGGCGATGGCGATCTTCTTGATCCCCGGCAGGGCGCGGGCGCGACGGTACAGGCGCACCAGGGGCATCTGGTCGGTGCCCATGTTGGGGCAGATCTGCGGATAGACACAGGACAGGCGGCGGCAGCTGGCCTCGATCTTGGGGTCCTTGCAGCGCAGGCGCCACATATTGGCGGTGGGGCCGCCCAGGTCGGACACCTGGCCGGTGAAGCCGGGCACCGAGTCACGCAGGGTTTCGATCTCGCGGATGATGGAGTCTTCCGAGCGGTTCTGGATGATGCGCCCCTCGTGCTCGGTGATGGAGCAGAAGCTGCAGCCGCCGAAACAGCCGCGCATGATGTTGATCGAGAAGCGGATCATCTCATAGGCCGGGATGCGCGCCTCGCCATAGGCCGGGTGTGGGCGGCGCTGGTAGGGCAGCTCGAACACCCCATCCAGCTCCGGCGTGGTCAGGGGGATAGGCGGCGGATTGATGCGGATGTCGCGCTGGCCGTGGCGCTGCAGCAGGGTGCGGGCGTTGCCGGGGTTGGATTCCAGGTGCAGCAGGCGCGAGGTATGGGCGTACAGCTCCGGCTTGTCACGCACCTGCTCGAAGCTGGGCAGGCGCAGCGCCTCGTGCAGGCGATCCCGCTCACCACGCGGTGCCGGCAGGTCGGCCAGGCTGCTGGCGTCGATCTCCAGCCAGCCCGCGCCCAGGCCCTGATGGGGCACCACGCTGCCGCGCAGGTCCTGAATCTGCGCCATCGCCTCACCGGCGGCCAGGCGATGGGTCAGTTCCACCACGGCGCGTTCGGCGTTGCCATAGAGCAGAATGTCCGCCTTGCTGTCCAGCAGCACCGAACGGCGCACCTTGTCTGACCAGTAATCGTAGTGGGCGATGCGCCTCAGGCTGGCCTCGATGCCGCCGATCACCAGGGGCACGTCCTTATAGGCCTCACGACAGCGCTGGCTGTACACCAGCACGGCGCGATCCGGGCGCTTGCCGCCCTCGCCGTTGGGGGTGTAGGCATCGTCCGAGCGCAGCCGCCGCTCCGAGGTATAGCGGTTGACCATGGAGTCCATGTTGCCGCCGGTGATGCCAAAGTAGAGGTTGGGCCGGCCCAGGCGGCGGAAGTCCTCCGGCCCGCTCCAGTCCGGCTGGGCGATGATGCCAACGCGAAAGCCCTGTGCCTCCAGCACGCGGCCGATCACCGCCATGCCGAAGCTGGGGTGATCCACATAGGCATCGCCGGTGATGAGGACGACATCGCAGCTGTCCCAGCCCAGCTCGTCCATCTCCGCCCGCGACATGGGCAGAAAGGGCACCGGGCCGAACTTGTGCGGCCAGTATTTACGGTAGGAGAACAGGGGCGTGGTGTCTTGCATGGGGCCATTGTAGCAGGGGGGCCTCAGCAGGCCGGTAAGATTGCCATACCCCCTGCCCCTGGCGGCCTGTCGATTTTACTCTGAACGTCACCAAGCGCTCTTTTGCCCCATGATCCTTAGCTGCTCAGCAGGCGGTTCATCAGGTCGGCGTGGCGCTGTACCTGCCGCTGGCGGCGCAGGCGCAGGGTGGTGAGCAGGCTGCGTATCTCGGTCAGGGCCTCGTTGAAGTCTTCGTTGATCACCAGGTAGTCGAATTCATGCACATGGGCCATCTCTGCCTGGGCATCGCGCATGCGCCTTTCTATCACCTCCTCGTTATCCTGGCCGCGCGCCCTGAGGCGCTTGCGCAGTTCCTCCAGGCCTGGCGGGGCGATGAACAGACTGATGCAGTCGGGGTAGAGCGTGCGGATCTGTTGCGCCCCCTGCCAGTCGATCTCCAGGATCAGGTCTATGCCCTGCTGCAGGGGGTCCTCCAGGCTGGATTTGGCGGTACCGTAGAAGTTGTCGAATACCTGGGCGTGTTCGATAAAGGCCCCCTCCCGCACCATCTGCTGAAACCTCTCCTTAGCCACGAAATGGTAGTGCACCCCATCCTGCTCACCGGGCCGGGGGGGCCGCGTGGTGTGGGATACCGCCACCTGGACATTGGCGGTGGATTCGATCAGGGCCTTGACCAGGCTGCTTTTACCGGCCCCGGAGGGGGCCGAGATCACGATGAGACTGCCGTTCACCAATGTTCTCCTTAAGTGTGGGATGCTATAGGGTACCGAGTCGGGCAGGCCGTGCATAGGGCGGGCCGCCCCGCCGCAGGGCCTGCGCTCAGGGCTCGCCCCCGTCAGGCTCAACGTCCAGGGTCTGCTCTGTGCGCATCCAGTGGAGGATGAAGGCGAGGATCTGCTGCGGCTGGTTGAGCCCCAGCTGGGGGATATCCGGGCGGGCTGGCTCGGCCGATGAGGCTGGCTTTGATAGCGGCACATCGCTAGCGATGGCGATGATGTTGGGGTCTTGCGGGTAAAGCAGGGGGTGACCCAGGCTGGGGCGGTGCAGCTCGATCTTGCTGAAGGGGGCGTGACGGAAGCCCTCCACCAGCACCAGGTCGAGGGCGGCGCGGTCCAGCTGTACCAGCATCCGCTCCAGATCGGGCTCGACCGGCTGTTCAAGCTCTGTGATCAGGGCCCAGCGCCGCGGCGAACAAAGCAGCACCTGCTCGGCCCCGGCCTGGCGCAGCTCGTAGCTGTCCTTACCCGGCACGTCCACCTCGAAGTGGTGATGGGATAGCTTGATCAGGCCGATACGCAATCCCTGCTGGCGCAGCAGGGGGATCAGCCGCTTCAGCAGGCTGGTCTTGCCTACCCCGCTGAAGGCGGCAAAGCCCAGCACCTTGGCTGGATCGGGCACTAGATCAACAGCCTTCAGCCTGCAACGGCCAGCCCTTTCCGACCGGCCGCGACCGCGCCTCTAACATCAATTGGCCACTGAGGTGGCCGCCGGGCGCAGCAGGGGGTCGGCCTTGACCGCCGCTTCCCAGCCCACCGGCAGCTTGTGGGCTATGCCCTTGTGGCAGTCGATGCAGGTCTGGCTGGGGTCCTTGCCGTCGTGTACCTCCCAGAAGTGGGGCTCGTGGCGCTCGGCGCTGCGTTCTTCCTGTTTGGCCAGGTCCATGGAGGCGAAGTCGTGGCAGTTGCGGCATTCGCGGGAGTCACTTTGCTTCATCCGCTTCCACTCACTCATGGCCATGGTCAGGCGGTAGTCGTCGAACTTCTGCGGCGTGTCTATGGTGCCCAGCATCCAGTGGTAAAGTTCCTTGGAGGCCTTGATCTTGCGCACCACCTTGTGGGTCCATTCCTTGGGTACATGGCAGTCCGGGCAGGTGGCACGCACCCCGGTGCGGTTGGACCAGTGCACGGTCTGCTGTAGCTCCTGATAGACATTGGCCTCCATTTCATGACAGCTGATGCAGAACTGCTCGGTGTTGGTCAGCTCCAGCGACCAGTTGAAGCCGCCCCAGAGCAGCACGCCCAGCACCATGCCGATGACCAGGGTTGAAGAGAGGATTTTTTTGAACATGACTCCGTCCTTCTTGTAATGGGTAGAGGGAAGATCAGCGATTTCCTTGAAACAGGTTCTCCACCAGGGGTGGGGCGTTTACCTGCGGGGCATGGCACTGGGTGCAAAAGTAGCGCCGACTGGCGATGCGCGTCAGCTTGTTGCCCTGGCGGTCCATGAAGTGGGTCTCGCTCAGGGCGGGGGCCTTTTCCCGCTGAAAGTTCTCCGGGGCATGGCAGCGCATGCAGCTGTTGCCGCGCAGGCTGATGGATTCCTTCTCGATATTGTGTGGGATCATGGGTGGTTGCAGCTCATAGGAGCGGCCAAAGCCACCCCCCATGCTGGCCGGGTTACGCTTGCCGAATACCGGGTTGTTCTGTTGCAGGTCAACCTGGCCGCGCAGCGACTCCAGCGCCGCCAACGGCTGACTCAGCAGGCCCAGCAACAGGACCAGAAACAGGCCCTTGAGGTATCTTCTTGTTGCCGCACCCGTCGGTGCGTTTTTCGATGTACTTACAGATCGGTTCTTCATTGCATGCCTCCACCAGCTAAAAGCCAAATATGATTTATTGCCAACCCCGTTCGGGCCATCCTCTGCCCTTTGCCAGGCAGGCCATATCCGTCTGCGCCCTTATTCAGACCTGTTGTTCAGACGGCTACCAAAGTGAAACACCGATTTGCCGCAGACATCGATACAACGGCCGCAATTGGTGCAATGGCCGGCCATGATCACCGGCCCCAGCCCCTGCCCGGCACCCTTGAGGGCGGGTTTGATCACCTGCGGCTCGGGGCAGACGGCGAAGCAGTCCATGCAGTCGTCGCAGGCGGCGCGATTGTCCGCCCGCACCCGCAGCAGGCTGCCCTCGCCGAGCAGGCCGTAGAGCGCGCCCATGGGGCAGAGGTGGCCGCACCAGCCTTGCCGGGCGATGAGCAGGTCAAACAGAAAGATGCCCAGCAGCACCAGCCAGGCGCTGCCGATGCCAAAGATGATCCCCCTGTGGGTGAGGGACACCGGGTTGATGCTCTCGTAGGCCAGCGAGCCCGTGATCAGCGACAACAGCGCCACCGTGGCCAGCAGCCAGTAGCGCAGCTGGCGCGACAGCCTGAGCCCGCCGCGCAGGCCCAGGCGCTGGCGCAGCCAGTGGGCGGCATCGGTCACCGGGTTGAGCGGACAGACCCAACTGCAATAGGCGCGCCCGCCCACCAGCAGATAGAACAGCAGCACCAGGGCCAGGCCGGTCAGGGCCAGGCCCGCCGGGATGAAGCCCGCCGCCAGCATTTGCAGCATCAGGATCGGCTCGGTCATGGGCACTGTGTCCAGGGTCATGCTGGAGGACAGGTTGCCCTTGATCAGCCAGATGCCCGCCAGCGGGCCGAGCAGGAACAGGCCAAGCACACCGACCTGACTGAGGCGACGCAGGATCAGCCACTTGTGGGCCTGCCACCAGCCCTTGACCTGGATCGCGTCCTTGCCCACTTCGGCGTAGGGCTTCACAGGCGATCCTCCATTCCCCGGTTGAGGATATCAATGGCGCTGGGGCCGGACCCCTGGTCCGCTTTCTCCTGAATCAGGCCCTCGCCGCCGTGGTCGTACTTCATCCCCTCGGGCAGGTTGTACTGGTGTTCCACATCCGGCGTGACCAAGGCCTGACCGGCGGCGGCCTTCTGCTCCCAGCCCAGACGGTAGTGCTTGCCCAGCTCGCCCTTGACCAGGCTTGGCGGCAGCACGCGGATGGCCGCCTGATCCAGCACGCAGGCCTCTTCACACTTGCCGCAGCCGGTGCAATGATCCGAGTGCACCACAGGGATGAACACGGCGTGCTTGCCCGAACGGTCGTTGTGTCTGCGATCCAGGGTAATGGCCTTGCCACGCACCGGGCAGACGTTGAAGCAGACCTCGCAGCGCAGGCCAAGGAAGGCAATGCAGGTCTCCTGATCGGACAGCACTGCCAGACCCATGCGCGCCTGATTGATGTCGGTCAGACCATGATCCAGCGCCCCGGTGGGACAGGCAGGTACGCAGGGGATGTCATCGCACATCTCGCAACCGGCCTGACGGGCGCGAAAATAGGGCGTACCCACGGGCACATCGCCGCCCATCCGGCCCAGGTGCAGCATCTCATAGGGGCAGGCGCGCACACACAGGCCGCAGCGGGTGCAGGCGGAGAGGAAGTCCGTCTCCGCCAGCGCCCCCGGTGGGCGCAAGGCATCGGCCGGCAGGGCCGAGGCCCGATTGGCATGCAGGCCTATGCCCAGCCCGAGCAGGCCCATGCCGCAGACGCCACGGGCCAGATCGGTCAGAAACTGACGGCGCTGGACCGGTCGGGCCGGTTTCTGTACTGAATCATTCATAGTGACTTCTCAAGAATGAACCTAACCCGGCGAGGCCGGAACAAAAACAGGGACGCAGAGGCCGCAAAGAAAACGCAAAGGACGCAGAGATCAAAAAAACCAGCAACTCTGCGCTCTCTGCGCTTCTTTGCGCACTCTGCGTCCTGAGGATCCTGGCCCACCCAGTTTTGCCCCATCAGGCCTTGACGATCTTCACCGCGCATTTCTTGAAGTCGGTCTCCTTGGACAGCGGGCAGGTGGCGTCCAGGGTCAGCTTATTGATCAGGCGACCGGCGTCGAACCAGGGTACGAACACCAACCCCTTGGGCGGTTTGTTGCGGCCACGGGTCTCCACCCGGGTGAGGATCTCGCCCCGGCGGGAGATCACCTTGACCTCGGAGCCACGCCGCAGGCGGCGCGCCTTGGCGTCGTCCGGATGCATATAGACCAGGGCGTCGGGCACGGCGCGGTGCAGCTCGGGCACCCGTTGGGTCATGGAGCCGGAGTGCCAGTGCTCCAGCACGCGGCCGGTACAGAGCCACAGATCGTATTCGGCATCCGGGCTCTCCGCCGGTGGCTCATAGGGGGCGAAGATGATGTTGGCGCGGCCATCCTTGTTGCCGTAGAACCTGACATCGCCTTTGGCCACGCCGTCGGCGACCTTGACATGGGGATCGAAGCCCTCGCGGAAGCGCCACAGGGTCTCCTTACCGTCGATCACCGGCCAGCGCAGGCCTCGGGCCTGGTGATAGGCCTGGAACTCGGCCATCTCATGGCCCTTTTTGATGATGTCCGGGCCAGAGTTGAACAGGCGGTATTCCTCGAACAGGCCCTTTTGCACGTAGTAGCCGAAGTGGGCCGACTCGTCGTTGTCGTAGCTGTTGCCCCGCTCGTCGCTGATCTGGCCGTCGAAGGGGAACTGATTGACCTGGCCGTTCTCGTACAGCACCTGATACAGGGTCTTGCCCCGGTAGTCCGGCGCCTGGGCCAACAGATCCTCGGGCCAGACCTCTTCCATGGTAAAGCGCTTGGCGAATTCCATCATCTGCCAGAGGTCGGAACGGGCCTCGCCCGGCGCCTTGACCTGCTGGCGCCAGAACTGGGTGCGCCGCTCGGCATTGCCGTAGGCGCCTTCCTTCTCGATCCACATGGCGGTGGGCAGCACCAGGTCGGCGGCCATGGCGGACACCGTGGGATAGGGGTCGGAGACGGTGACGAACACCTCGGGGTTGCGCCAGCCCGGATAGGACTCCTCGTTCATGTTGGGCGCGGCCTGCATGTTGTTGTTACACAGCTGCCAGTAGGTGTTGAGCTTGCCGTCCTTCATCATGCGGTGCATGAGTACGGCGTGAAAGCCCACCTTGCCGTTGAGGGCACCCTCGGGCAGCTGCCACATCTTCTCGGAGAAGGCGCGGTGCTCGGGCTTGGCCACTACCAGGTCGGCCGGCAGGCGATGGGCGAAGGTGCCCACCTCGCGCGCCGTGCCGCAGGCGGAGGGCTGGCCGGTGAGGGAGAAGGGGCCATTGCCCGGCTCGGAGATCTTGCCCACCAGCAGATGCACGTTATACATGTTGCCGTTGACCCAGCTGCCCCGGGTGTGCTGGTTGAAGCCCATGGTCCAGTAGGAGGTGACCTTCTTGTTCGGATCGGCATAGAGCTTGGCCAGGCGCTCCAGGTTCTCCTTGGGCACGCCGGACAGCTCGGCGGTGTATTCCAGGGTATAGGGGGCGACGGACTTGGCGAATTCCTCGAAGCTGATGGCCTCGGTCTTGCCCTTGCCGGGGTTCTTGGCCGCCTTTTCCAGTGGGTGGGTCGGGCGCAGGCCGTAGCCGATGTCGGTGGCGGTCTTCTTGAAGTTGACGTGCTTTTCGACGAATTCCTTGTTCACCGCGTTGTTCTGGATGATGTAGTTGGCGATGTAGTTGAGTATCGCCAGATCGGTCTGGGGCACGAACACCATGGGGTTATCCGCCAGCTCAAAACAGCGGTGCTCGTAGGTGGACAGCACATGCACCTCGCAGCCCTCCTTGGTCAGGCGGGTATCGGTCAGACGCGACCAAAGAATGGGGTGCATCTCTGCCATGTTGGAACCCCAGAGGACGAAGGCGTCGGCGTGTTCCAGGTCGTCGTAGCAGCCCATGGGCTCATCGATGCCGAAGGCGCGGATGAAGCCCACCACCGCCGAGGCCATGCAGTGGCGGGCGTTGGGGTCCAGGTTATTGGAGCGCAGACCGGCCTTCATCAGCTTGGAGGCGGCATAGCCCTCCCACACCGTCCACTGGCCAGAACCGAACATGCCCACCCTGGAGGTCAGTTCATTGGGCTTTTTACCCTTGTTTTCTTCCATGCTGCGGGCGATGGCCTTTTTCCAGTGCTTGGCCATGACATCGAAGGCCTCGTCCCAGCTGACCTCCTCGAACTGGCCGTTCTTATCGTACTGGCCATTGGTCTTGCGCAGCAGGGGCTTGGTCAGGCGGTCCTTGCCATAGAGGATCTTGGGCAGGAAGTAGCCCTTGATGCAGTTCAGCCCGCGGTTGACCGGCGCGTCCGGGTCACCCTGGGAGGCCACCACCTTGCCGTCCTTGACCCCCATGAGCACGCTGCAACCGGTGCCGCAGTACCGGCAGGCGGCCTTGTCCCAGCGGATGCCGTCGTCGGCCTGGCCCTCGGCCGCCAGGGCCTGTTGCACACCGGGGATGCTGACCCCGGCGGCGGTGGCCGTCACCGCAATGGCGTTGTTCTTGATAAATTCCCGACGGGTCTGTTTCATGACAAGGTTCCCCTGTTTCTATAAAGTTCATGGAGCGGGCTAGGAGCCTGTCGGATTCAGGATGCTCCTACTGCGCCGGTGGGAAGAACGGCCCAAAATTGTTTTAAACATTGGCCCCGATTTTTCGTTGCGTAGGCCAACTATGCGCCTCAAAATCGTGAAAATTTGTTCTCGTTCTCCCACCTTGCTCGCTACGGGCACCTAAACCCGACAGGCTCCTAGGCCAGCTCTTCGTCTTCTTCGCGGTGGTGGTAGATCATGGATGCGGACAGCACGCCCTCGACGCGCTGGATGGCGAACATGGACTCGGCCATGCGCTCTTCGTCTTCCTCCTCCAGGGTGACCACGGTGCGGCCCTCCTCGCTGATGCCGTGGATCTCCACCCCTGGGATCTGCAGCAGTCGCTGCTTGACCTCCTCGAAGGACTCCGGGTGCAGATGCACCATGATGCCGCAGATATTCATTCACCGATCTCCCGTGGGTCGATCATCAATAGGGTTTTGCGTCGCTGTATCGACCGCCGAGCGCAGGCTTACCGCCTGTACCGGGCAGACTGCCTGGCAGGCACCGCAGCCGGTGCAAAAGCCCCGCTCCAGCAAGGGCTGGGCCCGGCCACCCAATTGGAGCTGAAAACGGATGGCGCGGGGGTCGCAGACATCACCACAACTGCGGCAGCTAATGCCCCGAACAGAGAGGCAGTCGGCACCGATCTCGGCCTTGATGCGCCAGGGCCGGGGCTGGGCCTTGTCCAGCGCCGCCGGGGCGCAGGCGCTGACGCATTCGGCGCAAAAGCTGCATGCGCCACGGCGGAAGTCCACCTCGGGGAAACCGCCATCGCCGCCGATCAGTATGCCCTCGGGGCAGGCGCGAACGCAGTCGCCGCAGCGGCTACAGCGCGCCTCAAAGCCCTCGCTCAGGGCCCAGGGCGGGCGCAATGGTGCATCCACCGGTCGCACCCGCCCCCGCAGCAGGTTGCGGCGACTTTGATCGACGGCCTGTGTTGAGGCCTGATTCATCGGCTGCCCCGGTGATACGGCATGGAGACTCTCCCCTCCTGAAGTTGGCACAGATTTGACAGGGTTTAGCCAAACCCCATCTTGATTTAGGTCAAACTCGTGGGGTTTTTATCCCGGACTAACTGATCCAGGTCAATTCGGGGCAAGATAGCCGGGCCTCGACCCTGATCTGCCAAACTGAAGCCTGGGTATTTCTGGCATCCGCCTTGGCCCGGCTGTACACTTACCGATTCTAAGTATTTTCGATACTCGCCTATGATCCCGCTGCGTTTCTTGATCCTGATGTTGCTGATCTGGCCGATACTGGACCTGGCCGCGCAGGGCCAGCCCCGGCACCTGCTCATCCTCGACTCCCAGTTCGGCAACCCCTATGACGAGATCCGCGCCGCCCTGCTCGACCGGCTGGCCGAGCTGGGCCATCGTCAGGGGGATAATCTGCGCATCAGCCTGCATACCGCAGACAACCGGGTCAGCGCCGCTGAGAGGCTGCTTGAGCAGGCCGCCAGGCAGGGCTATGACGCCATCTACGTCGGCGGCACCGTGGCCACCCTCGCAGCCCGGCGCAGCCTGTGGCGCAAGCCGGTGCCGGTGGTGTTTGCCGCTGCCACCGACCCGGTGGGCATAGGCGTGATCGACGGCTTTGAGCAGCCGCCCAAGGCCAACTTCAGTGGCGTCAGCTACCCCGTGCCGCCCAAGGCACGGCTGCGCTTCGTGCGTCAGCTGCTGCCCCAGGCCCGCACCCTGGGCCTGATCCATGCCGACATGCCCCAATCCCACAGCTACAACCGCTGGCTCAAGGAGCTGCTGGAGCAGGACCCCGAGTTCCAGGACCTGCGCATCCTGTTTCGCTCCGTACCCCTGACCACCGGCGAGCACGGCGACCGGCAGATGGCCGAGCGGGCCCTGCCCCTGATCCAGGAACTGGATGGCCAGGTGGACGCCTTCATCAAGCCCAACGACCAGCTGGGCACCCGCCGCGCCTTTGCCGAGGTGGTCCAGCGACACGCCAGCAAGCCACTGATCGGCCTGGTCAAGCACGATGTCACCCAGGGCTGGGGGGCCACCGCCGTGATCTATCCCTCGCACAAAAGCATAGGCCGCCAAGCCGCGCAGATGCTCCACCAGCTGTTCAGCGGCACGCCGATCCAGGCCATCCGGCCGCAGTGGCCGCAGCTGTACGGCTACGCGGTGGACCTGGGCAAGACCCGCCGCTTCGACATCCAGGTGCCGCTGGGGCTACTGCAACTGGCCGGTGAAAACGTCATTCATTAAGCCATGAGCCTGAACCGCAAAATCCTCGCCGTGATCATCGGCACCCTGTCGATCTTTCTGATCATCAACGCCAGCCTGACCATCGACCGCTTCCGCAGCCATTACACCAACGCCCTGATCAGCGGCAGCATGGGCCTGGCCTACAGCATCGAGGGGGTGGTCAACGAAATGCTCGCCCTGGGCCTGCCGCTGGACTCCCTCTATGGCATGAACAAACGCCTGACCGAGTTGCAGCGGCGCAACCCGAACCTGGGCTACATCGGCATCACCGACACCCAGGGCAAGGCCCTGTTCCACAGCGACTCCAAGCTGCTTGGGCGGGTCTTCGATGACGCTGCGGCACGCGCCGTGCGTGGCAAGACAGAGCCCTTCTGGCAGCTCTACGACCGCTTTGACGGCAAGCGTTACTATGACATTGCGGTACCCCTGAGCGATGCCAACAAGCAACTGGTGGGGGCCATCCGGCTGGGCTTTGGCAGCCAGATCATCGAAGACAAGGTGCATGAGGCGATCAGCCAGACCCTGATCATCGCCCTGCTCACCTTCGCCGGCATCGGCCTGTTGCTCAATCTGTTCCTAAGCCGCAGCATCATCGCCCGCATCCGCCGCCTGTCGGCATTTGCCCGCGCCATCACCCAGGGGGATTTCCCACCGCAGCAGGTCGGCGGCCGGGACGAGATCGGCGAGCTGGCCAACTCCCTGCGCGAGATGGGCGCGACCATCCAGGGCCAGATCCAGGCCCTGCAGCGGGCCGGCCTGGAGCTGGAGGAACGGGTGGCACTGCGCACCAACGAGCTGGCCCAGGCCAACGCCACCCTAGAGGCCAGCAACCGGGAGCTGAGCCAGGCGCTGAGCCGGGAACAGGCCCTGAGCGAGGCCCTGGGGGAGAGCGAGGAGCGCTTTCGAATGTTGTTCGAGCAGAACAAGGCGGTGATGCTGATCCTCGACCCGGACAGCAGCGCCATCATCGACGCCAACTATGCCGCCGCCGATTACTACGGCTACAGCCGCGAGCAGCTACGCCAGATCCGACTCAGCGAGATCAGCGCCCTGTCCGAACAAGAGACCCAGCGCGAGATCGAACTGGCGCGGCGCGAGCAGCGCGACCCCTTCTTCTTCCGCCACACCCTGGCCTCGGGCAAGGTGCGTGATGTGGAGGTCCACTCCGGCCCGGTGCAATGGCAGGGCCGCACCCTGCTCTATGCCATAGTGCACGACATCACCTCGCGCAAGCAGGCCGAATCCAAGCTGGAGCGCATGGCCCATTACGATGCCCTCACCGGCCTGCCCAACCGCCTGCTCAAGACCGACCGACTGCGCCAGGCCATCGCCATCTGCCGCCGCAAGCAGACCCAGCTGGCGGTCTGCTACCTGGACCTGGATGGCTTCAAGCCGATCAACGACCTGCACGGCCACGACGCCGGCGACCAACTGCTGGTCAGGATCGCCCAGCGCCTGGAAGAGAGCCTGCGCGAGGGCGATACCGTATCCCGCATCGGTGGCGATGAGTTCGTCCTGCTGCTTACCGAGCTGAGCGGCAACGAGGAATGCGAGGCCATTCTGCAGCGGGTACTGCAGGCGGTCAGTCGGCCGATGCAGATCGATGGTGCCGAGTTGCAGGTCTCCGCCAGCATCGGCCTGACCCTGTTCCCGGATGATGACAACGACCCCGACATCCTCCTGCGGCACGCCGACCAGGCCATGTATGTGGCGAAAAATATGGGCAAGAACCGCTATCACAGGTTCAACCCGGACGAGGACCGCCAGGTGCGCGCCCACCTGGAGGAATACCAGCGCCTGCGCCAGGCCCATGAACAGCAGGAGCTGTGCCTCTACTACCAACCCAAGGTCAACATGTTCAGCGGCGAGGTGATCGGCGTCGAGGCCCTGATCCGCTGGGACCACCCCGAGCGCGGCATCCTCCCGCCGGGGCTGTTCCTGCACCTGATCGACGGCACCGAGCTGGAGTTCGAGATCGGCCGCTGGGTGATCGACAGCGCCCTGTGCCAGCTGGAACACTGGCAGATGCAGGAACGCCCGCTGGGGGTCAGCGTCAACATCAGCGCCGCCCACCTGCAACACCCGGAATTCGTCACCCAGCTCAAACAGCTGCTGGCCCTGCGCCCAAAGGCCAACCCGGCCCTGCTGGAACTGGAGATCCTGGAGACCGCCTCGATCGACGACACCAGCCAGATCCTCTCCACCCTGCTGGGCTGCCGCGAGCTGGGCATCCACTTCGCCCTGGACGACTTCGGCACCGGCTACTCCTCCCTCTCCACCTTCCACCAGCTGCCGGTGGACGTGCTCAAGATCGACCAGGGCTTTGTCCGCGACATGCTCGAAGACCCCCAGGACCTGGCCATAGTCGATAGCGTGATACGTCTGGCCGACGCCTTCCAGAACCCGGTCATCGCCGAGGGCGTAGAGAGCCTGGAGCACGGCCTGAGCCTGCTGCGCCTGGGCTGCCACATGGGCCAGGGCTACGGCATTGGCCGACCCATGCCGGCCTATCAGCTCGACGCCTGGATCCAGGGCTGGGAAAACAACCCGGAATGGCAGCAACTGCACCAGAAGATCGACCTGGAACACAACATGGACTGGCAGGTGGCCACCGCCAGCCACAAAAAATGGCTCAAGGCCCTCAGCGCACAGATCCTGGCCGGCGAGCCCGTCACCCAGCCCCCCCTGAGCAGCCGCCACTGCGCCTTTGGCCGCTGGTTCCACGGCACCGCTTACCACCGCTACGGCTTTCTGCCCCTGTACGGCCGCATCAACCGCCTGCACGAACAGCTGCACCACCTGGCCCAGGAGCTTTCAGACCTGGCAGAACACAAGCCAACGGCGGCCCGCCAGCGCCTTGGCGAGCTGCACAAGCTCAGCGAGCAATTCATCAACAGCATCGGCCTGCTGGTGAAACAGGCCGACGCCGGCACCCTGCCGCCGGGCAAGGTCTGAGGTGTTAATCCACAAAAACGCCATGCCTGTCATCTTGACACCGACGCGCATCTGCATCGGACGGCCTCGGTGCTATCATTAGGCGCAGACAAACTGAGAGTGTGAGGTGCTCTGATGGCAAATCTGAGTGTACGAGGCCTGCAAACGGAAACCCTGGACGCCCTAAAGACCCAGGCCGGCCGAGAAGGCAAAAGCCTCAACGCCATGGTCGTGCAACTGCTTCAGAATGCCGTCGGCGGTAAGCCAAAGCCATGCCCACACACCGACCTGGACGCCCTGGCCGGCACCTGGAGCAGCCAGGATGCGGCAGACTTTACCCACGCCACAGCGGCCTTCAGAGCGATTGATGCCGACCTCTGGGACTCGGCATGAGACCCCTGCTTATCGACACCAATGTCTATGTTGGATTCATGCGTGGAGATCAGGCCCTGGTCCAAGTGATGCGCTACGCCGAACGCATCTACCTCAACAGTATCGTCCTTGGCGAACTGCTGGCCGGCTTTACGGTTGGAAGCCGGGAAGCCCAGAATCGCGCCGAACTGAGCCAATTCCTCAACTCCCCACGGGTCGATGTCTTGCCGATCAGCGCAGAAACCGCCGGCTGCTACGCCCTGATCTATGCCGCCTTACGCACCAAGGGCAAACCCATACCCGCCGATGTTCTCTGGATAGCCGCCAGCGCACTGGAGTACGGCACCGGACTGGTCAGTCTGGATGCACACTTCGGTCAGGTTGACGGACTGCACTGCGGCCAACGCCTGGAAGACTTCTTGCCCTGATAGCAACGATCACGAGCAACACCTCAGACCGTCAAGCCCCTCGCCCCTTGAGGGGGAGAGGGAACAAAGGGCATGAGCCGTTACCGGGCAGCTAGGATTTTTCTCTGCTGGCTCTGGGGTTGCGTGGCAAAAATACGCGCTTTGCGGTGAAACTCGCGGCAGCGACTGGCTTGCCATGCGGCATAGGGCGGGTCGCTATAGTCCAGCCTACTGCTGCAAGGTCCGGCCGCCGTCCACGGCGATGATCTGGCCGGTGATGTAGGGGGCATCGCGCAGCAGAAACAACAGGGTGCGGGCTATGTCCTGCTCCACTCCAGCCCGTTGCAGGGCGGTTCGTTGCAGCAGGGCCTCCTTGTCTGCCGGGCTCATGGTCTGATCGGGCCAGAGGATGATGCCTGGGGCAATGCCGTTGACCCGCACCTGGGGGCCCAGCTCACGGGCCAAGGCCTTGACCAGCATGGCGTTGCCGGCCTTGGCCATGGAATAGACCGCGAAGCCCGCCTTGGGCCGCTCGGCATGGATGTCCACCAGATTGATGATGCAGCCCTGCCGCTCGGCCAGCAGGGGGGCTGCGGCCTGGCTGAGAAAGAAGGGGCCCTTGAGGTTGCTGCCCATCAGATCGTCCCAGCTGGCCTCATCCACGCCGCCGATGGGCGTGGCATAAAAGCTGGAGGCATTGTTCACCAGCAGGTCCAGCCCGCCGAACCGCGCCTGGACCTGATCCACCAGACCGGGCAACTGCTCCACCCGACACAGATCTGCCTGGGCCAGGGCCACGGAGTCGGGGCGCAGGCCATTGAGTTCATCACGCAGGGCCTCGGCGGCCCCAGCCGAGCGCCGGTAATGCAACAACAGCTGCATCCCCTCGGTATGCAGCAAACGGGCAATGGCGGCCCCAATACGCTGGGCCGCGCCGGTGATCAGGGCCGTCTTTGCGGTTATGTCCAAGGGGGTTCAAACCTCGTGCAGGGATGGCTGAAGTGTCTGACTTGCCGGGGTAATTCCCAACAGCTCTTTGCGGTTTTTCTACTCCCGGCCCAGCCGGGGTCTGATTCAGCGAGTAACCCCATGCAACATACCCAAGAGGCGCAACTGACGCAACTGCCCCCGCCGGAGCCCGAGGCTCTGGCCCTGAGCCGGCAACTGCTGGGGCAGATACGCCAGGCGGCCGGGGCCGATGGCCTGCTGCCCTTTGACCGCTTCATGGAGCTGGCCCTTTACGCCCCCGGCCTGGGCTACTACGCCAACGGCCTGGAGACCTTTGGCGCGGCGGGTGACTTTATCACCGCGCCAGAGCTTAGCCCCCTGTTCGGCCGCTGCCTGGCACGCCAGACGGCCGAGGTGCTGGAGGCCATGGGCGGCGGCGATGTGCTCGAATTCGGCGCAGGCAGCGGCCGCCTGGCGCTGGACCTGCTGGCTGAACTGGACCGGCTGGGGCAGCTGCCCCGGCGCTACTGCATCCTTGAGCTGAGCGCCCGGCTGCGCGCCCAACAGCAGGCCCTGCTGGGCCGCCAGCGGCCCGATCTTTACCCTCGGCTGAACTGGCTGGAGCGCCTGCCGGAGGGCTTCTGCGGTGTAATGCTGGCCAACGAGGTGGTGGATGCCATGCCGGTAAGCCGCTTTTGCCTGCCACCGCCGACCCCGGCCGCTGCGCCCATGCCACCCCCCTTGGAGCAGTTCGTCGATCTGCGTCGGGATGCGCCGCAACTGTGCTGGCGGCCCCTGACCAGCCCCGGCCTGGCCGAGCCGCTGACCCATCTGACCCGGCGCTACCGGCTGGCGGCAGGCTATGAATCGGAGATCAATCTGCGCGCCGGGGCCTGGCTAGAGGCCCTGGGGCAGTCCCTGCGGCGGGGTCTGCTGCTGATCATCGACTACGGCTATAATGGCCAGGAGTTCTACCACCCGCAGCGTCGGCAAGGCAGCCTGATCTGTCACTACCGCCACCGCGCCCACGACGATCCCCTGCTCTGGCCCGGCCTGCAAGACATCAGCGCCAATGTCGATTTCAGCGCCCTGGCCGAGGCCGCCAGCGCGGCCGGATTCGACAGCCAGGCCTTCACCAGCCAGGCCTATTTCCTGCTGGCTAACGGCATTCAACAGCTGATCGAGCCGGCGGATGGCCCCCGGCGCGTAGTCGATCTACAGGCGGTAAAGCAACTGACCCTACCCAACGAAATGGGCGAACGCTTCAAGGTGCTGGGGCTAGGCAAGGGGCTGGACCGGCTACCACAGGGCTTCGCCCTCAGGTCCTATGCCTTGTGAGGCCGGGTTCGGGACTCGGAACCCTTCACTGAGCGAAGTCGAAGTGAAGGGTTTTGAGTCCCAGCCACGAAGCGCTCAAAATCGTTTCATTCTCTGGAGTGACGCTGCCCGCCCCATGATAGTCAGCTTGAACGCATGAGGCTTTTTACTCCCGGCCGGGCCGGGTCAGGTGCGAGACGATGAACCCCGAACTCTTTCTGATCTACCCCCTCATCGGCATGGTCTCCGGCGTGATTGCCGGTCTGCTGGGGGTGGGTGGCGGCCTGGTGCTGGTGCCGGTGCTGATGTACAGCTTTCGCCTGCAGGGCTATGACCCGAGCCTGGTGCTGCATCTGGCCCTGGGCACCTCGCTGGCGGTGATTGTGTTCAACGCCCTGTCCTCCATCCGCGCCCACCAACAGCGTGGTGCCATCCGCTGGGAACTCTTTGCCCAGCTCACCCCCGGCCTGTTGCTCGGCACCCTGCTGGGCAGCCTGCTGGCGGCACAACTGAACACCCTCTGGTTGCAGCGCATCTTTGGCACTTTTGCTTTGCTGGTGGGCTTGCAGATGCTGTTGATGGTCAGGGCCAGCGGTCGCTTCACGCTGCCGGGGGCCTGGGGACAGGGCCTGGCCGGGGGGCTGGTGGGGCTGGTCTCGGCCCTGGTGGGCATAGGCGGCGGCTCCATGACGGTGCCCTATCTGAGCGCCTGCCGGGTGGACCTGCGTCAGGCGGTGGCCACCTCGGCCGCCTGCGGCCTGCCCATCGCCCTGGGCGGCACCCTGGGCTATCTCTATACCGGCTGGAGCAACCCCCTGCTGCCGGCCCAGGCCCTGGGCTATGTGCACGGGCCGGCGCTACTCAGCATCGCCTTGCTGGGCATGTTGTTCGCCCCGCTGGGGGCGCGGCTGGCCCATAGCCTGCCGGTACTGACCCTCAAGCGCCTGTTTGGCCTGCTGCTGGTGTTGCTGGGGGCACGCATGTTGTTCAGCGCCGGCCTTTAGGCCGCTGCATGACATCCAGATTGAGACGCCGGTAGAGCAGGATCTGACCCTGTTCACCGCGCATGGCCAGCTTGCCGCCGCGATAGACGAATTCGAACTCATGCAGGATGCCGCTGTCCAGATTGCGGATCTGCAGCAGGGGCGGGTCGAGGTAGATCTCGGCGTCCTGGGAATGGGCCAGGCTGTAGGCAAAGACGCGCAGATAGCCGTCGCGGATCATCAGGATGGAGCGGTTGCGCCCCATCCAGATGCCATCCAGCAGCTGGGTGCGCGAGGCCGCCGAGCGCGCTGGCGCGCCGGGCATATCCCGATACAACAGCCGCAGGTCGTCGTACTCATCGCCATAGCCGAAGCGCCGATCCACCAGCTCGCCCAGGCCAATGCCGCTGCCACGGCGGCTTTCTACATAATCGGACATGGAATCGACCATGGCCTGCATGGCATCGAGCATGGCGCTGCTCGGCCGTACCGCCTGGGCATCGGAGGCCAACAGGCAGAGCAACAGCGCCAGGACGGTGCCGATGCGGTAGCTATGCCGGGCGGTGAACTTGTTCATTCTTGCATTGCAATACAGGGTAAAATAGGCCGCTGATCGAGTGATCCCGAGGGTTCGCCCCGGTTGCAACACAGGCTGCGCACCCGCTAAAACTGACCAACCTATTCGAGGAAAATTCCATGAGCAAATCCACCAGCAGACAAGCGGCCGAGGCCAGCAGCGAGCATCTCGTCCAGGAGTTGCTGGCGGAGCGGCAGAAGATGCTGGGCATGTTCTGCAAGGTCTCTGGTCTGGAACCCTTCCACCACGAGAAGTCCATCCGCGAGGAGCTACAGGAGTTCTGCCAGATCCTGATCGATTATACCGCCTTGCTGCACCTGGAGATCGAAGAGCGCATCGTCGAAGGCAAGGAGACCCGCCCGCAGGTGGTGGAGATTATCGAGTCGATGCACGAGCAATTGGTGGAGCTGACCACCCTGATTGTGGACTTCAACGATAAGTACGACGAGTCCAGCCACCAGCTTATCATGGATGATCTGAAGCAGGACCTGTCCCGGCTGGGTGAGGTGCTGGCCGTTCGGGCCGAGCTGGAGGACCGCATCCTGGCGGTCATGCAGGGCGAGGGGATTGAAGATCAGGCCTGAGCGTCCCTCGCGGGGGAGAATCCCTGGCCGCTATTCGTCCATCTGCTGCAATATGTTGCGCGCCACTTCCACCTGTTTGTCATCGCCAAAGCGCAGCACCTCATAGAGCAGGTCGCGGGCCAGGGCGTCTTCGCCCTTCATGCGCAGCTCGTGGGCATGTTTGAGGTTGTCCTCCAGGGCGTCTGCCGATGGGCTGGGGGTGGCATCTTCGTCGTCATCCGCCCCTTCATCATCCCCTTCGGAGGCCTCTATGGCATCCAGCTCCGCCTCCATCTCCTCCTCGGTCAGGGGCACATAGCGCGGTGGCTCCGCGTCTCGGTCTGTGCCCCCTTCGGCACTGGCGGCCGCGCCTGCCGTGACCGGGACACGGGCCGGTGGCGGCTTCGGCCCTTCGTCTTCGTCCCCTTTGCCGGGGATAAACAGGCGCGAGAAGATGATGCCGGCCTCGAACAGCAGCCACATGGGGATCGCCAGCAGGGTCTGGGAGATGACGTCCGGCGGGGTGAGGAACATGCCCACGACGAAGGCCACCACGATCACATAGGGCCGTTTCTTGGCCAGGCTCTCGGCATTGGTCACCCCGGTCCAGACCAGCAGGAAGGTGGCTATGGGCACCTCAAAGGCGATGCCGAAGGCAAAGAACAGGGTCAGCACAAAATCCAGATAGGCGGCGATGTCGGTCATCATGGCCACCCCCTCCGGGGTGACGCCGACCAGGAACTTGAACACCAGCGGAAACACCAGGTAATAGGCGAAGGCCATGCCCAGGTAGAAGAGTATGGTGCTGCTGGCCAGCAGGGGCATCACCAGCCGCTTTTCGTGCTGGTACAGGCCAGGGGCAACGAAGGCCCAGAACTGATAGAGGATCCAGGGGATAGTGAGGAAAACCGCCGCCACCAGGCTGAGCTTGAACGGCGTCAGAAAGGGCGAGGCCACCTGGGTGGCGATCATCTGGGTGCCTTCCGGCAGGTGCGCCAGCAGGGGGGTGGCGATGAAGTGGTAGATCTCGTTGGCGAAGGGAAACAACACCAACAGCAGCACCAGAATGCCAAGGATCATGCGCAACAGGCGGTCGCGCAGTTCCAGCAGGTGGGCGATGAAGGGCTGACTGGCCTGGTCTTCAGTCATCTTTCCTGGCGTCCTGGGTGAGGGATGTCTCGATCTGCTCGACGTCCTTTTTCACCTCGCCCAGGCCCTGCCTGGTCTGTTCGACGATCTCTTCCAGGGGGTTGCTAAGCCGGGCCTGTTCATCGAGGATGCGCTTGAGTTCCTCGGCCTTGAGTTCCTTGTCGATATCCGCCTTGACGTTGCCAACAAAGGCCCGCGCCCGGCCCACCCAGGCCCCGGCGGTGCGCGCCAGCCCCGGCAGGCGCTCAGGCCCCACCACCAGCAGGGCGACCACGCCCACCAGCAGCAGCTCCATGAAGCCGACATCAAACATGACCCGTCAATCCGCCCCGATCAGACCTTGTCCTTGTCCTTTTCCTTTTGCGCCTCGCCCTCGATAACCTCGCCCTCGCGCTGTTCGATCTTGGCCTGATTCTGCGCCTGCTGGTCCTGCTCCTGCTGGGCCTCGCCGTCCTTGATGGAGTTCTTGAAGCCCTTCACCGCGTTACCCAGATCACTGCCGATATTGCGCAGGCGCTTGGTGCCGAACAACAGCAGCACTATGACCAGAACGATCAACAACTGCCAGATACTGATGCCGCCAAAACCCATGATATGCCTCCAGATATTCTTGCGAACGATGTTATTGGTATTGATCTAAAAAGGGCATTTAGCCACAGAGTCACAGAGCACGCAGAGAAAAACCAAGGGGTTGGCCCCTGATTGTCGAACCGGTTCCAGGTACGCGTGATCGAGATCTAACTTATTGAGAAACCAATACTTCCAGTATCTCTGTGGCCTAACCGCCGAATTTTAAGGTTAGAGCAACCGCTTGCACTCCCAGGTGGACGGGGATTGGCCGAAGCAGTTGCTTAAAGAATGGGCGATGATACCCCAGCGCCGGGGTTGAGGCCATCGGCTTCACACGCCGCCACGACGGGCCTTCTCCTCCAGCCCGGACAGTCCGAAACGCCGCTCCAGTTCATCCAGTACCTGCTGCGGCTTAAGGCCCTGTTGCGCCAACAGTACCATCGAGTGAAACCAGAGGTCCGCCACCTCGTAGATGATCTTCTCCGGCACCCCGTCCTTGGCCGCCATCACCGTCTCGGTGGCCTCCTCGCCGATTTTCTTCAGGATGGCATCCAGACCCTTGTCGTAGAGCTTGGCGACATAAGAGGACTCCGGATCGGCGCCCTTGCGGCCCTCCAGCACCTCGGCCAGTTGGTTCAATACATCGGTCATGGGTACTCCAAGAGTTGGGGCGCAGAGAAAAACCTGGTGCTTCACGAAAAAAGTCAGCAAATAAAAACTGATGGGTCAATTATAAGATTTTATGGCCACTGATTTTGCTAGAAAAAGTCCATTTTTCATACAAATATAATTTTCAGCATCCCAAGAAATGCTTCACTCGCCATGGTTCACGGCAACCCTCAGAGGACGGAGTGCCTAACCATGCTTCGTCCTACCTCCTCCATCCGTGGAGTCGTCGACTCGGGCTCCAGGCTTCGTCCTACCTCCTCCATCCCTGGAGTCGTCGCGAGTTTCACAGTAAAGATATCAGAAGCAGCCGTGGTGAAAAACTCGGCGATCATGAAGCTTGCTTCTTCCCGAATAACGACCTTGCGCGGGCTGGTTCAGTGTAGATGGGTTCTGCTTGCAAACAAAATGTCCATTAGGCTTTTCCTGATTACCCACAAATCTCAGCCAACCCAATAGGGCGGCCCGTGGCCGCCGAGCAACCACTAGGGGCAGGCCTCATTACCGTGACCTGGCGGCGGGCGTGGCCCGCCCTATGCCGCACGGCAAAGCCGGCCTCCCAGCCCAGGACGTGCACGGCCAGCGAGCCATGGATGGTGCGGCTGGATGGTTGGCGATCCCGGTCTGCGTAAGTTTCAGGCTGGATAACTCATCGTCCCGCGTCACCGCAGTCTGCGAAGCGCCCGGCTGGCCATCAAACAGCGCCACCACGGACTGGATGCCCGCAAGCTGGTCGTCCTGATTGGCATCGAATGGCAGCTTCATGGGAGAGTCCACAAGGTCTTTATGGAGTCTCCATGCGCAACAAGGTCTCTTGTGGAGTCCAAAACGCAAAATAGACTCCGCAAGAGCTTTTGTGGAGTCCAGAGACTACGCAACAGATTCATAAGACCTTACCCTCGGCAAGGTTGATCAGGCGCGGAAAGCACAGCGTGGCCGCCCGGTGCTTGGCCAAGTCAGCTCCTGCTTCACGCAATTCGTTGGCCAGCTCAACCTGCTCTGGGTACGGGTTATTGAAGACAGCGGCGTTGTCATCAATCTCAGACCGCCACATGCCGTCCTCGTCCTGATACCAGCCGGTCGCTTTCCATATCGTCGGCCCATCGGCCCCGTCCGCCAGCATCTGCTGGGCGTTGTCCAGGGTCTGAGCATTGGCGGTCTTGGCGTTGGGGCCGGCGAAGGAACCACTCACCACCTCGCCCCCCTCGCGCACACGCCCCTCAGCGGCCTGCTTCATGTCGTGCTGGACCATGGCCAGGATATCATCCACGGAGAGCCGTACCGGCGCTCCCAGGCGGCGCAGACCGGCGCGCACCACGGCTACATAGTCGCGGATGATCTTGCCCAGGCGCTTACCGAAGGTCTTGTCCACCCAATCCATGAAGCGCCCATCCACGGCGCTGTAGCCTTCCTGCCGACCTTGGTTAGCGGCCAGCTCCACGATGTAGGCGGGGGCCTCGTCGATGTCGATGATGTTGCCGTCCTTGTCCAGCGCCCCGGCTGAGCGCATCCGCGCCTTCACCTGAGCCAGTAGGTTCTTCAGCTTCTGGCCTTGGCGGTCGGCGGTGTTGAGCAGGCGGGCAGCGGCTTGGTTGACGCTATCACGCTGCGCGCTATGGGTGACTTCGTGGAGGATGACACCATTGGCGGTGTCGGCGTCCAGGTTCTCGCCGACCAGGAAGGTCAGGCCGGATTGGGGATCGAACAGGCCTTGGATGTTGCCGTTCTGGGAGAGTTTTACACGAACTTGATGTTCGGATTCCTTTCCTTCATTGCCTGTATCCAGCTTTCGTGCGTTTTCGTTAGCAAGTCTAGCTCTGAGGGAGTCAATAGAACCGTACCTGAGTAAAGCTCTTGCTTCGGACTCGGTGAGGGCTTCGATTTTTCCTGCGATGTTGTATTGGTAGAGGACATTTTCTAGCTCCGATACATTGAACTGGTCTCTAAGCGCGGCCAGTGTGCCGGGCTTAACGGCAATGATATTACTCCCGGCGGAAAACGACAAGGAGAGAACCGCCACGGCATCCCCGCCAGAGTTGGCCAGATGGTGGCGAAGTTCGTGCGCGGTGCCACCTTGAGTAAGCACATCGTCAACAAGGATGTATTTTCCGCCTTTAACGACCTTTCCGGCAAAGCGTTTTCTTTCCAACAGCCTTTGCGCGGCATTCAAGTTCTTCCGTTTACCTGAACTGGTCTGTTTAATGTTTCTATCAATTTTTAGCCCCGCGTCAGACAGAAGCTCTGCCAACGCAAGGGGTATTGCGTTAGTACCAGAAGACTCGACCTCGACTACAGGCACCACAATCGCGTCAGGGAACTTCTGCGCCAAAGCCTTGATACGCTCGGGTTTAACTAGGTCTCGCACTAGCCTACGGGCCGCATCAAGGTCTCCTGCTTTCGCCTTCTTGAAATCCGGGTGCGTTGTTACTTTCGTGTTCGTTGTGTTGACTACGGCAGGGGGGAAATCCTCAGGCCAAGGCACCACGCTGTCTCGGCTGAACTTCAACGCCGCCCGCGCCTGCTCCAACGTCCTACCCGTCTTGGCGGCAAATTCAGCGGCCAGATCGTCCGCCTTCTGCACGAACACGGCACCGCCACGCAGGCCCTGTTCACCACGGGCCAGCATCTTGTCCAGGGCCTTGCTCAGATTGGGGAACTGGTTGGCGAAGGCCTGTTTGATCCCGGCCAGGGTGGTGCCCTGGGCCTTGGTGGGGTTGCGGGAGAGCCAAGGTCCAGCGGCATTATGCAGGTCGCCATATTGTGTTTCCCTCTGGACCGAACTTCTCAATTCGCCAGGCGTAGCCCCAGGTTCGCCGGAGAGCAGTACGTCCAGCAACCGGAGCTTTTTAGCATGATTCAGGAACTTGGCCAGGTTCTTGGCGGCCTCCGCGTCTGAGGACTTGATGATCCCGGCGGAGGCATTCGTCTTGCTGATTCCCTGAAGTACCCGACGGACCTGCCCGTCTTGACGTAGCGCCGACATCTCTTTCGGGGTGAGTGAGATAACCCCCACCACGCCGTGCCGGGTATCCAACAGGACCAAGGCGTCCTCGCTGGACAGCCCCTCAGCAACGCGCTTGGCAGCTTGCGGGGTGGTGATAAACTCCCTGTCCTTCGGTGGGTGCTTCCGAATAGCCAACTCCGTGACGGCAACCCGGTTCTTCCGGGCGCCTGGGGCAATGGGAACGGTGCCGAGAGGGGAGCCGTCGGCGGCCAGGTGGACAGCCGAGTTACTGCCTAGCGCCACCACCACATGGCCTTGAACTGCCACACCAGACCCTTCGAGAAAACGGTTTAGCGCGTTGGTGGCTGTAACGTCCGCTTGGGAGGGTGCCATGTTACCGGAGGGGTGGTTATGGCCAAACCACACCTTGGTTCCCCCCTCCACCGCAGCGATAGCGGGTCCGACTACTTCATACGGGACAGCCGAGAAATCACGCCCCCCTTTGGTGTGCAGCTGGAGGGAGAGAATCTTGCCCGCGTCGTCGGTGACCAAGGCGTAGAAAAACTCTTGGGCCTTCTTGCGCAAGAAGGCCATGACGTGCGCCGCCTTGGCGGCAGAGTCTATCCGGTCGAAAGCAACGGCGACTTCGCCGACGGGAACTTGATGATATTCGACGTAGAAGTTGTCTCGGGATTGGGCACGAGCGGTAGGTACGGCGGCGGCGGGTCGTAGGTCGAAAGCGAGTTGGGTCGGCGTGGCAGTTGCACCACGTTGTGACTCAACCTGTAAACGGCTATTGTCTCGGTCATTTGTTGAGTATAACCCATCAGGCTCAAAAATCTCCCTCTGCCAGGCAGCCGCCAGTTGATCCCGCGCAGCGCCTGGCTTGCTAACAAGAGAGTCGATCTTGTTCTGCTCTTGGGCGGTAGGTTCGAACCCACCAAAGAACTCAACAAAGCGGGTTTCCGCCGTTCCAGCGTTCCAGTCAGAGCCGCCATCCGAGGCTCGTGTGATGTAGCCGTACTTGCCTTGCGCGAACGCTTTGGCTTCTTTCAGTGTGCCGAAACGCTTGGTTTCAGTGGTGCGTCCCTTCCCTTCCTGCTCGGTGTAGTTGACGAACCAATCCACATACTCCGTCTTACGCTGATTTGATTGCGCGTTGGATTGCGCGTCAGCATTTATTTGCGCATTAGAAAAGGGTAGCTCCCTCTGCCAGGCAGCCGCCAACTGGTCCCGCTCGGCGTTAGAGCCTGTGAGGTTGAACCCCGCCGGGCCGGGGGCGTCTTGGTTCAGTCCGTTGCGGGCGGCGTCTTTTTCCCGCTCACGGTCGGCCAGGGCCTGACGCTTGGCGACTGCGGTCTCCGAGTCGCCAAGCAGGTCTATGTCGTCTCGCAGGGACCACTTCATCCAGGGTGCCCCGGTCTGGCAGGGCCGAGAGCAGCGGGTCTATGTGGTCACCATTGATCCACCGCCCGAACAGGCGCCCCTCCACGTCCGCTGGCCCCGGCTGGTGTCGGTGGTGGATGCGGTGGCTGTAAGCCACCAGCCATAACCGGCAGAAATAATGCTGGCGATTGCGGTTGCAGGGTTTTATCCTGAGTCGGCAGAAGCGGTGGTGGACTGTTTAGGCTTCAGGATGGCACGGGAGTTTAAGGACAACATCTCCCCAGGCAATGTGACTGTTGCCTCTGCCACCTGCCCTGCCGGGCAAGGTGCCGGGCAAGGCAATACCCAATCACCAACACCATCGAAGGACTGACCATGCACCTACGCAGCCACTACCTCGCCACCGCCTACCACGAATCCGGACATGCCATCGTCACCCTGTTGCTCGGGCACCAGGTTGAATCCATCAACATTCTGGATGCCTGGAGTGGCTATGTCATGGGGAACGACCAAGCCCCAGAGATTGCCCACTGGATTGAGCGTTCGGAGGAAAATGGACGAGTCGCGGCCCAACTCGGCCGTGCCTGGCGAGAGGCGTACCTGATTCTGCATGCCGGTGAGGTCGCCGAGCGGGATCTCGCACCCCTCAGCGGCGGTAATATCAGCCGGGGGTGCAGCGGCGACTTGTTCAATAAAATTGGCCTGATGCCATCCGAGGAATGGGTTTCTGATTTCATCTGGCGCTTCTTCACCACTAATTTCGAAGAAACCGATGGCCTCCACTACGAAGTAAAATGATAACCTGAATAAATAAATGACGCAGAATTGCCGACTGCCTTAACGCTATTTTGGTCCATCGATACTCGTTTTTCGTCAATGATCCTTTGGATTAGCACATTACTCATTTGAATAGCCTGTGTCTCGTCAATAACAGCAATTTTAACAATCTCATTCGCTTCATCCTCTGAAATCATTTCGAACTGAGACATATTTGGTAGCAAGATATCATTAAGATCGCCAGGTTCAAATTTGTCAAGATTTCCACCATAGCTTCTTTTATTAGACTTCATTATCCTTTGGCCAATATTACTTAGCATATAAATAAAGATCTTGTTCAGTAATTTTTCGCCAAACATATTCGGATAAAAACAATGAAAGCAGGTGAAAGAAATGGCTTCTGACAGATTTCGAATCACCTTTATTCTTCCACGGTTAAATACACCACAAAGTATTGGGGCCGACTTCCGCTTTTCTAATTTATACCAAGGGTTTCTCATCTTCGTAAGGTATCTCTCATGAAAACCACAAGATTCGCCTCCAGCAATATATTTCATTACCTCATCAGAAGGTTTGTCGGTGATATTTAAACAGTAAACAGGCTTATCTAGATCATAAAGCTTATCAAAATCTTCATGTGTAAATACTAGCTTGCGAATTTGTGAGCTCTTTGTGATGCATTTGCAAATAAACTTATCAGGCAAGCTATTATTAAAAACATCACTCTTTCTAAGAGCGAAAAACTCGTTTGCACCAGTTGCTATTCCACGAGTGAATGACCCATAAGTCGATAGATGAACAAAATCATTTGGGGGAGGGGAGCTAGAAAATAATGACAACAGGATAGGCGTCCACTTTTCTTTAGATGGCAATCTTGAAGGCTCTATCGTTTCATGATAGTACTGGCTTATATCAGTAATCCTTGATAGATCATGATTTGAATTAATTTGTGTAATTTTAATGCGTTCTTCAACTCCGTCATTTTTGCAAAGTAAGATACAAACAGTTGTAATAGCATCTGGGAAAATCTCCTTTTCGTTCGAGAATACAACTATCTGTTTTAACAATTTATTATCCAGTAAACTTTGTTTAATTTCTCTTCCATAACCTGTATTAAAAAACTCAAATGGCATAATAAAAGCCAATCTCCCATTCTTCTTAAGCTCATTTAATGCTTTCACAAGAAAAACAGACGCAATATTTGAATAACCTATCAGTTTTTTTCCAATTTGCTTTTCAATAATCGGCAAGACATCATGCCTATTTAAGAACTTTTGAAATCTCATATACGGCGGATTACATATAATAGAATCAAACAATGCAGGCTCAGCTCCAAGATAATCTGAATTGCATAGCGTCAAATCCGCCTTATCTTTTACACCATTTAGGTACGAAATGATTTCTCCATCTATTTCATAGCCATAAATCCTAATCCGCCTATCTCTAACTAAATTTTTAATGTAACTATTCAGGGGCGCTTCAATAAAGTGCCCGTCAGAGCCAAGCCATAACTCTCCGAACCAAAAAATCACCTACATTTGCCCTTGACAGCATAGGAAGGCCCATCTATGCTGTGTTCCATCCTCTGTTTGAGAATGGGCTGTTCTCATGAGCAACTACTTTGGTTCCAAAGCGACTTCAGGTCTGTGTCAACCGATCATTGCCCTGATGCCGCCCCACGACACCTATATCGAGACCCATCTTGGCGGTGGCACCATCATGCAGCGCAAGCCACCGGCGCTGCGCAATATTGCCATTGATCTCGATCCGGCTGCACTGGCCCACTTTGAGTGTGACTATCCGATCGAGAAGGTCTGTGGCTGCGCCCATCAGTTTCTCCGCTCGTTCGACTTTCAGGGTCGGGAACTGATTTATTGCGATCCCCCTTATTTGCACCACACCCGCCGTTCCAAACGCCGTTATCGTTTCGAGTACGAGGAAAGTGATCATGTGCAATTGCTGGAACTGCTCAAGCAATTGCCTTGTGCGGTGATCCTCTCCGGCTATCCCTCGGCGCTCTACGACGATCTGCTGGGAGAGTGGCGTACCTTGGAACTGCAGGTGATGAATCAGGCCGGGGTCAGAACCGAGAAGCTGTGGTTCAACTTCACCCCGGACCGGGTGCACTGGCCGAGCTTTGCGGGGCGCAACTTCACGCACCGCCAGAGCATCAAACGCAAGGCACACAGTTGGGGGCGACGCTATCAGGCCATGCCTCCTGCCGAACGGCTGGCGGTACTGTCCTCGATCATGGCGGTGGAAGCCGGCGAAGTGTTCGAGTAGCCCGGCCCATGATAATCGACAACATCCCGGTCGAGCAGACCCTCGAGTCGGTCAGACGGCAGCTCGACGAGGAGAAAAACCTCTCACCGGCGCTGCGTGCATCGCTGGAGCTGCTGCTGACCCTGACCACGTTGCTGTTGAACCGACTGGGTCTCAATAGCCGCAACAGCTCCAAGCCCCCGTCCACTGACCCCAATCGCAAGAAGGCGGGGAAAAACGGCAACAACAATACCCCCGGTGCCCAGAAAGGCCATACGGGCCACCACCTGGAACTGGTCGATGATCCGGACCATGTCGAGTGGCTCCCGGTGGATCGTGCCACGCTTCCCACCGATGGCATCTTCCGGTGTATCGGCTATGAGCGCCGCCAGGTGTTCGATATCCACATTTCCCGGGTGGTCACGGAATATCGGGCCGAGATCCTGGCCGATGCACGGGAGCAACGCGTGGTCGCTCCCTTCCCGGATCATGTCAAGGTCAAGACCCAGTACGCCGCCGGGGTCAAAATCCACTCGGTTTACATGTCGCTGTTCCAACTGCTGCCCTACCAGCGCATCGAGGAGCACTTTGCCGATCAGTTCGGCCTTCCCTTGAGTGCCGGCAGCCTCTACAACTTCAACAAGGAGGTTTACGAAATGCTGGCCCCGTTTGAGGACTGGGCAAAGCGCGAGCTGTCGCGGGCGCTCCTGTTGCATGCCGACGAGACCGGGATCAACATCGGCGGAAAACGCAAATGGCTGCATGTGCTATGCAGTGCCACCCTGACCCTGCTGATGCCCCATGACAAACGCGGTGGCGAGGCCATAGCGGCGATGGGGGTCCTTCCCGGGTACACCGGCACCCTGGTACACGACCACTGGAAGCCCTACTACCAGCTTCTTTGTTACCACGCGTTGTGCAACGCTCACCACCTGCGGGAGCTGGAGCGCGCCTGGGAGCAGGATCAACAGCAGTGGGCCAAACAGGTGCAGGAACTGCTGCTGGAGATCAACAAAGCTGTCGATGAGGCGGGCGGTGTGTTGAACAGCACGCAGGCCGAGGCCTTCCGGGAACGATACCGACAACTGCTCAAAGCGGGACAGATCGAGTGTCCACCACCGGATGAGTCTCAGCGGAAATCGGGACAGCGGGGCCGGCTGAAACGATCCAAATCTCGAAACCTGCTGGAACGGTTGATTCAGTTCGAGACCGATGTCCTGCGCTTCATGGTGGAACGCGACGTGCCCTTTACCAACAATCAGGGAGAACGGGATCTGCGCATGAGCAAAGTTCAGCAGAAGATCTCCGGCTGTTTCCGTTCAGAGCTCGGGGCAAGAATCTTTGCACGCATCCGCAGCTATCTGTCCACCTGCCAGAAAAATGGGGTATCTTCCGAACAGGCATTGCGGCTCCTCTACGAGGGGCGGTGGCCCGATTTCATGGGGATGACCCCTGAATAGTTACTTTTTAATTTCATCATAAAATACTCCAAGACCAAACGCAGGGTCTAAGATAGTTTCTGCCTTATCCTGTAAAATCCATTGCGCCATAAGACGAGAAACCAACTTCGGAGTAAAATACTGCCCATATTTTTTCCTGTGAGAAATTGAGGTATTTTTAATATATTCAGACTCATGCATTAATAACATCTCTTGTAAATATAGTGTTATCTAGGTACCCTCTACCGCCCTCAAACTTGACATAAAATAGGAGGCGCCCTCGGTCCAACTCCTTCATAACTGATTTATGTTCTGGCATATCAATTCTACCTATTAACTCCTTTCCCACTTTAACATTTATTTTTATTGTTGTTTTTCCCTGATTTTTCACATCACGTTCAATAGAAAAACCACTCCCCTCGTTCTCATCATTTCCGACAAGCTCGAGAATTTCTTTAAAAGAGATAACATATGCCTTATCGAAAAATACTTGTAAATAGAAATGTTTGACATTAAATTTCTGAATCCACCTGTTCACCAGGGCAATATCTTCCATTTTTGGAGTAATGCTTAGATAGTCTCTTTTATGCAATGTTTTAATATTTGTTTTCAATTCACTTAACCTACTAGTTAAGTCTTGAAGCTCATTAGTTGACGACCAATTCTGCCGTCTAAAATCTAGCTCTTTAAATGTTTCTGAAGTTGCAGAACTTATTAGATCATAAATTTTTTCATTTTTACTTTTCAGCAGCTCTGCTAGGCTGCCGCCTAATATATAATCGCGTATTTCTAGGCACTTATTTGTCGCACAATCTAGCCTGTCCGCCATAAATGCTGATTATTTGTCAATTAGAAAAGAACTCGACCTGACCTCTAAAGCAACCAAGGCTTTTTTAATATGATCATCATTTTCAACGTCAACTTCCATAGTTGGAAAATCAGATTTACTAAAAATTAAAAGATCCGGCTTCTTCCCAATTGTATTAAGTTCCCTTTGATATTCAGAGTAGAAATCTTTAAAACCATCATCACCTGCAGATATGGATTCGGAGCGCCCATATCTAACAGCAAAGTAATCATGTGAATTTTCGTTAATAGCCTTATGCACTACTTGCTCAGCCCAATCGCCTTGCATCTTATTGGTTAGAAATTCAGAGTTAGCTGTAGTGGGTGGTCGTCCCAGAACCTCTATATCCGTATCTATATCTAGAGGTGATTGTTTTATTAGATTAAAAATATCATATTTATACATTATGGCTCCTTTCATTAAACACTTTAGATGGCAGTTACTTTCATTGCCGGCTCAGCCTAGCACCCCACCTACCTGCATCATGTCTGGCTGCTAATAGTAAAACTTCTAGGAAAATAATAGTGGACGTGTCCCATTGTCCGGGAACTAAAAATCCGCCCTGTCGGCCATCTAGCCTGACAGGGGGGATGAACGCTCAAAGACAACCTTGCGTAACCAGTCTTCAAGGTCTGCTCTAGTACAACAACCGCTGGCCACATCCAGTATCCGGCGCTCCTGTTCATCGACAGAGGCCCGGATTTCCATGCCATGCATCTGCAAAACCACTTCCATGGCCGCGTGGCCAATGCGCTTGTTGCCGTCCAGAAAAGGATGGTTGCTGATTAAAAAGAAGCCTAGCGCGGCAGCCTGGGCAATGAGATCGGGGCACAAGAGTTGACCGGCAAAGGCCTGGCTCGGCTGGGCAAGGGCAGAATCCAACGCCTTGGCGTCACGCAATCCCTCGGCGCCTCCAGATTGGCTGATGATGGCACTGTGCAGACGCTCCAGTTGCGCCTTGGTCAGTAGTGGCCTCATGCCAACCGCTTGTAGAGTTCAGCATTCTTATCCAAGGTATGCGCCATGGCTTCTTCAAAACTCAATGCTTGAGGATGAGAAGACGGGGTTTGCTCCAGGATATGCACTCTATCCTCGGGAAACTGGCGCAGCAAAGCCAGCAAGGGTTCATACAGCTTTTCGTCGATCTCTACTGACAAATGTTTCATTGAATGCAGACTCCTAGGTTTTGCTAGACAGGTGCTCCCTATAAGCCGGAAACAGATTCTCAGGCTCCTGCAAAATAGGCGGCGTACCCCTATTGCCAGAGTATGCCCAGCAGTTATGCCCGGATTATGCCTCAGCCAGGGTTTTGTGCAAGCGGCTGGCTGGGGTGGCAAGGAATAATAGGGGACGCACCCCGTTTAGCGGTAATGTGTCAGCGTAATTCGAACAACTGGAAACCCTGGTGGCCGAGGCCCGGCGCAAACACAACGCCGTGGAAATGGCCGAATGGGGGGCGGATTGCGGCTTGATGCATAACGGCGGCAACGAGGTGTCCACAGGGATTGCAACCGTCCAAGCCGTCAATACACCGGAAAGCCATGGCCCCATCGTTTCGCCCCTTAAGGTAATCCGTTATGAGAACGAACCCTGAACTCGAGTGCGTGCGCATCAAGCACCGTGCCGCCGAACATGTGTCCCGTGTAAACGATAACGCGCGACAAGCGCCGCGACCGCGTGTTGACAATGGCTACACGCTGGACCATGATTCGTATATCTTTTGTGTATGCGCACTGGGAGAGGTCAATGCGTGACGCCGCCATCAATCTGCGGGCCCTGCCTGAACAGCGTGATCTGATCGATCACGCGGCCAGCCTGCTTGGCAAAAACCGCTCGGACTTCATGCTCGAAGCGGCCTGCGAGCGTGCTCAAGCCATTGTGTTGGACCAGGTCTTTTTCAGCCTGGACGCCGACAAGTTCAAGCAGTTCACCGCAATGCTGGATGCGCCCCCTGAGCCGAATCCCGGGCTGGAACGCCTCATGGCCGTCAAGCCTCCCTGGGATACTGGCGGGGCATGAGCTTGCGGCTGAGGGCACCGCAACCACTCGCTACCACCCAGGTTCTGGATCAATTCGCCTGCGGGGAATCCAGCCTTGACGAATGGCTCAAGCGCCGGGCGCTAACCAACCAGCTGAGTGGCGCGAGCCGCACCTTTGTCGTCACTGATCAGGACGATCGCGTGTTTGGTTACTACGCAATGGCTGCAGGTGCGGTTTCACACCAGGCGACCACCAGTAGCGTGCGACGCAACATGCCCGACCCGGTGCCCGTGCTGGTTCTGGCCAGACTCGCCATTGACCACCGTGCCCAGGGCAGAAAACTTGGCACCGCTCTGCTTCAAGATGCGGTCAATCGGGCCGTGGCCGTGTCGCAAAACGCTGGCGTGCGAGCCTTGCTCGTCCACGCTCTTCACGACCCTGCAAAGCGGTTTTATGAACATTACGGCTTTCGTGAATCGCCACAGCAGCCGATGACACTGATGCTGCGTTTGAACTCCGTCAAGACGTGAGGACAGTCGTTATGCTGGGTGCATATGAACCGAGCGGTCTTGCCTTTTGTCCCAGGTTGAAAAGGAGGCTGCCATCGATACAGAACCTGCTTTAATGCTGTCACCGTAATTCCCGCTGTTGGGTATAGCCCGGAATCAAGGCCCATTGGCATCAACTTAAGCTGTTCGTTGTCTCCGCAGCGCGGAGGTGCTGCATTCCCACGCAGCGCGTGGGAACGAGAAAACGCGAATGGACGCCAATAAAAACCCTGCGCGCTTCTTTGCGTTCTCTGCATCCTAAATGCGGACCTCGACGCCGCGCTCGGCCATGTAGCGTTTGGCCTGGCCTATGCTGTACTCGGCGAAGTGGAAGATGCTGGCGGCGAGCACGGCGTCGGCCTTGCCTTCGGTGACGCCATCCACCAGATGCTGCAGGTTGCCGACGCCGCCGGAGGCGATTACCGGGATGCTCACCGCCTCGCTGATGGCGCGGGTCAGCTCGTTGTCGAAGCCGATTTTGGTGCCGTCGCGGTCCATGCTGGTGAGCAAGATCTCGCCTGCGCCGTAGTCCTGCATCTTGCGCGCCCAGGCCACCGCATCCAGGCCGGTGGGCTTGCGCCCGCCGTGGGTAAAAATCTCCCAATGATCGTCAACACGCTTGGCGTCGATGGCGACGACGATGCACTGGGAGCCGAAGCGGTCGCAAACCTCTTTGACGAACTCAGGGTTGAACACCGCAGCGGTGTTGATCGCCACCTTGTCGGCACCGGCGTTGAGCATCCTCAGCACATCCTCGGGCTGGCGGATGCCGCCGCCGACGGTGAGCGGGATGAACACCTCGGAGGCCACCTGTTCCACTACATGCACCAGGGTGGCGCGGTTGTCGGAGCTGGCGGTGATGTCGAGAAAGGTGATCTCGTCGGCACCTTCCTCGTTGTAGCGCCGGGCGATCTCTACCGGGTCACCGGCATCGCGGATCTCGACGAACTTGACCCCCTTGACCACGCGGCCGTTGTCCACGTCTAGGCAGGGAATGATACGTTTGGCTAGCATGTTGTGTTCCTCTGGACGCAGAGGACGCAAAGAAGCGCGGAGATCGCAGAGTTTTTTAGAAATTCTCTCTGCGTTCTTTGCGCTTCTCCGCGATCTCTGCGTCCTGCTCTAATCAGCTCAACTCATCCGCCAGGCGCTGGCCTGCGGCGAAGTCCAGGCTGCCCTCATAGATCGCCCGGCCGGTGATGGCACCCATGATGTTGTTGGTGTCGGCGGCGCAGAGGCGGCAGATGTCGTCCAGATTGGTGATGCCACCGGAGGCGATGATGGGTATCTTCACCGCGTTGGCCAGATCGGTGGTGGCCTCGACATTGCAGCCGGTCATCATGCCATCACGGCCGATGTCGGTATAGACGATGGCGGAGACGCCAGCCTGCTCGAAGCGTTTGGCCAGATCGCTGACCTGGATATCGGTGACCTCGGCCCAGCCGTTGATCGCCACCTTGCCCTCCTTGGCGTCCAGGCCGACGATGATGTGACCGGGGAACCGACCACAGGCGCGGGCGACAAACTCGGGATCTTTCACCGCCTGGGTGCCGATGATGCAGAAGTTGACGCCCATATCCAGGTAAGCCTCGATGGTGGCCTCATCACGGATACCGCCGCCGACCTGGATCGGCAGCGTCGGCCAGGCCTCGCAGATGGCCTGGATCACCTCGCCGTTGACCGGCTGACCGGCAAAGGCACCGTTCAGATCCACCAGATGCAGGCGCCGGGCGCCCGCCTGCACCCAGCGCGCCGCCGGGGCCAGGGGATCGGCATCAAATACCGTGTCGTCCTCCATGCGCCCCTGACGCAGGCGCACACAGTTGCCGTCTTTCAGATCAATGGCAGGTATCAGTAGCATGGTTTGTCCTGGATGATTGAAAAGGGTCCGCAAATGAACGCGAATGAACGCAAACGTTTGGACGCAGAGGCCGCAAAGGAGCGCGGAGATCGCAGAGTTGTTCAAAAATTTCCTCTGCGTACTTTGCGCTACTCCGCGTTCTCTGCGTCCTTAAACCTGCCAGCGCACGAAGTTCTGCAGCAGGCGCAGGCCATTGTCGGCGCTCTTTTCCGGGTGGAACTGCACCGCGAACAGGCGGCCCTGGGCGATGGCGC
Organism: gamma proteobacterium SS-5; assembly: GCA_009497875.2. Classification (NCBI taxonomy): domain Bacteria; kingdom Pseudomonadati; phylum Pseudomonadota; class Gammaproteobacteria; order Chromatiales; family Sedimenticolaceae; genus Magnetovirga; species Magnetovirga frankeli. Next base: position 3,306,636 of record CP032508.2, read on the forward strand.
TGGTGAATGCGATGCCGTAGTCGGTGGTGGCGGCGATCAGCCCCGTGTCTTGCGGCACCACGTGGTAGCTGTGCACGAAGTAAAAGCGACTACCCGGTTCTATGCCCGCCCAGAGGGGGTGCTCGCGGCTCGGCCGCACTCGGTTCCAGCCCATGTGCGGCACCTTCAGCTCGGATGTAGCAAAGCGCCGCACCTCACCGGGAAACAGCCCGAGCAAATCCGTACCGCCATTCTCCTCGCTGTGGCTCAGCAGCACCTGCAAGCCCATGCAGATACCGAGGAAGGGCTTGCTCGCCGCGGCCTGACGGATGGCCTGGTTCAGATGATGCTGACCGATAGCAGCCATGCAATCTCGCGCCGCGCCCTGACCGGGAAAGACCACGCGGTCGGCGCTGGCGATCCAGGCCGGGTCATCGGTCACCCGCACCTCATCAGCGGCGGCACAGACGTGCTCCACTGCCTTGGACACCGAGCGCAGGTTGCCCATGCCGTAGTCGATGACGGCGATCTTCTGGCCCATCAGAGGCTGCCCTTGGTGGAGGGAACGACATCGGCCATGCGCGGATCAGGGCTCAGGGCCATGCGCAGGGCGCGACCAAAGGCCTTGAATACCGTCTCGGCGATGTGATGGGCGTTGCGGCCGCGCAGGCAATCCACATGCAGGGTCATGCCGGCATGATTCACCAGCCCCTGGAAGAATTCGTGGAACAGATCGACATCGAAGCTACCGATCATGGCGCGCCGGAAATCCACCTGGAACTCCAGCCCCGGCCGACCGGACAGGTCGATCACCACCCGTGACAGGGCCTCGTCCAGGGGCACATAGGCGTGACCGTAGCGCAGCAGGCCTTTCTTGTCGCCGATGGCCTGGGCCAGGGCCTGACCCAGGCCGATGCCGATGTCCTCAACGCTGTGGTGGGCGTCGATGTGCAGGTCACCCTCACAGCGGATGTCCAGGTCGATCAGGCCATGGCGGGCCACCTGATCGAGCATGTGCTCCAGGAAGGGGATGCAGGTCGCGAACTGGCCACGGCCACTGCCGTCCAGGTTCAGCTCAACCCGAATCCGGGTCTCCAGGGTGTTGCGTTCAACAAGTGCGGTTCTGGGCATGGGTTTTCTCAGAAATCAGGGACGCAGAGGGCGCAGAGAAGCGCAAAGTACGCAGAGTTTTTCATTTCTCTGCGCACTCTGCGCTACTTTGCGTTCTCTGCGTCGAAAATCGAAACAAACTCTAGCACATCAACCCTCCAGCCAGAAGGTTACCGGGCCGTCGTTGCACAGGCTGACCTGCATGTCGGCACCGAACACGCCGCTGGCCACCGGCTGGTGGCGCTCGCGGGCCAGCCTTAGCAGTTGCTCAAACAGCGCCCTGCCCTGCTCCGGCAATGCTGCCGGGGTGAAGCTGGGTCGCATGCCCTTTTTGCTGTCCGCCGCCAGGGTGAACTGGGGCACCAGCAGCAGGCCGCCCTGGATGTCTTGCAGGCTGAGGTTCATCTTGCCCTGTGCGTCGGGGAAGACGCGGTAGCCGAGCAGGCGCTGTAACAGTCGCTCGGCGTTGGCCGGGGTGTCGGCCCGGACCACGCCGATCAAGGCCAGGACGCCTTGATCGATAGTTCCGGCGATTTTTTCGCCTATTTCTACCTTGGCGTGTGTAACTCGTTGAATCAAGGCGATCATTAGGTCTTTATTAATTAAATATGATTATATGCCTATCGAAAACTTTTTAAGGCTATGGTCATTTGTTTACAAGGAGACTGTCAAAAAGCCATATATTGGCACCTCTCGCCTGAACATAATGGTTCCCGTCGCCGGAGCAAGGAGAACAGGGAATCATGGGCAAGGATGCCAGGGAGAGGAGGCCAGGACAGCAACATTGCCAAGCGGCTCAGGACCAGTGTACCAACCAAGTCGGCGATTCTCGGCCCCGCACGGATGCGGGGTTTTTTTTGGCCAGCGTTCGGCCGTCAGCTAGCCCCGGCTGGCGCGTTTGCGCTCGATCTCGGTGAGCAGCTTCTTGCGCAGACGGATGTGGTTGGGGGTAACCTCCACCAGCTCGTCGTCGTCGATGAATTCCAGCGCCTGCTCCAGGGTGTGCACCACCGGCGGCGTCAGCACCTGAGCCTCGTCGGTGCCGGAGGCGCGCACGTTGGTCAGCTGCTTGCCCTTGAGGGCATTGACCACCAGGTCGTTGTCGCGGGAATGCAGGCCGATGATCATGCCCTCATAGACCTCGGTGCCGTGGCCGATGAACAGCCGCCCGCGCTCTTGCAGGTTGAACAGGGCATTGGTCAGGGCCTTGCCGGGGGCATTGGCGATCATCACGCCGTTCTTGCGGCTGCCGTAGTCGCCGCGCTTGAACGGGCCATAGTGGTCGAACACGCTATAGATCAGCCCCGAGCCCTGGGTGGCGGTAAGAAACTCGGTGCGAAAGCCGATCAGGCCACGGGCCGGCATGATGTAGTCCAGGCGCACCCGGCCCTGGCCATCGGGGGCCATGTTCTTCAGGTCGCCACCACGGGAGCCGAGCCGCTCCATCACCCCGCCCTGATGCTGTTCCTCCACATCCACGGTGACCTGCTCAAAGGGTTCCTGGGGTTCGCCATCTATGGTGCGCACTATGACCTCGGGGCGGGACACGCCCAGCTCGAAGCCCTCGCGGCGCATGGTCTCTATCAGCACAGATAAATGCAGCTCGCCGCGGCCGGAAACGCGAAACTTGTCCGGGTCCGAGCCCTGTTCCACCCGCAGGGCGACATTGTGCACCAGCTCCTGCTCCAGCCGTTCCTTGATCTGGCGGCTGGTGACGAACTTGCCGTCACGCCCGGCAAAGGGCGAGTTGTTCACCTGGAAGGTCATGGTCACCGTCGGCTCGTCCACCGACAGGGGGGCCAGGGCCTCCACCGCGTTGGGGTCGCACAGGGTGTCGGAGATGTTCAGCGGATCCAGCCCGGTGAAACAGACAATATCCCCGGCCTGCGCCTCGCTCACCTCCACCCGCTCCAGCCCCATGAAACCGAACAGTTGCAGGACGCGGCCATTGCGCCGGTTGCCCGCTTTGTCCACCAGGGTGACGGCGGTGTTGGTCTTGACCCGGCCACGGCTGATACGGCCGATGCCGATGACTCCCACATAGCTGTTATAGTCCAGCTGGGAGACTTGCAGCTGGAAGGGGTCTTCCGGCTCCACCTGGGGTGGATGCACACGATCGACGATCAGTTGCAGCAGGGGCTCCATGTTGCCCTCGCGCACCGTGGATTCCAGGCCGGCAAAGCCGCCCAGACCGGAGGCATAGACCACCGGGAAGTCCAGCTGCTCATCGGTGGCACCGAGGCGGTCGAACAGGTCGAAGGTCTGATCCAGGGCCCAGTCGGGTCGTGCCGCCGGGCGGTCGATCTTGTTGATCACCACGATCGGATGCAGGCCCCGGCGCAGGGCCTTCTCGGTAACGAAGCGGGTCTGCGGCATGGGGCCTTCCACCGCGTCCACCAGCAGCAGCACGGAATCCACCATGGATAGCACCCGCTCCACCTCGCCGCCGAAGTCGGCATGCCCTGGGGTATCTACTATATTGATATGGTACTGACCCCAGTTGATGGCGGTGGGCTTGGCCAGGATGGTGATACCGCGCTCCTTCTCCTGGTCGTTGGAGTCCATCACCCGCTCTACCGGGCCGAAGCGGTCACCGAGGGTGCCGGACTGTTTCAGGAGTTCATCAACCAGGGTGGTCTTGCCATGGTCAACGTGGGCGATAATGGCGATATTGCGCAGGTTTTGTATCACGCGGGCATGCTCTGAGGAAAAGGGGCCGGATTATACCCCAGACCGGGGCCAGGGGCCTGTCGGATTTGAGGGCCCCGACCGGGGCCGGATTGAAGGCCGCTGCGCAGCGGTAATTGGCGCTTCTGGCCAAATCCAGTATTCTTTGACCGGGGATGGCGCGGAGCCGATGGGGTGGGACCAATGGCTTCAAATTAAAGTCGTTGAGCCCGACCAGGCCCAGTGAACGGCCACTTGTCGGGCCGTTACAGATTGCAGCGCCAAGGTTCATGCTAATTCAATAATCTTACGAGAGGGGGAGTGGTTATGGAGATCGGAGCGGTTGTTATTGCCCTGGCCGTGCTGGCCGGTTTCATTGTTGTCCTTGGGGTCAAGCGCGTGCCCCAGGGCTATGAATACACGGTGGAGCGCTTTGGCCGCTACACCAAGACCCTGACGCCGGGGCTGAATCTGATCATGCCGGTGATCGATACCATAGGGGCCAAGGTGAACATGATGGAGACGGTGCTGGATGTGCCCTCCCAGGAGATCATCACCAAGGACAACGCCATGGTGCAGGTGGATGGCGTGGTCTTCTATCAGGTGCTGGACGCGGCCAAGTCGGCCTATGAGGTCAATCAGGTGGAATACGCCACGCTGAATCTGACCATGACCAATATCCGTACCGTGATGGGCTCCATGGACCTGGACGAGGTGCTGTCCGAGCGCGACGCCATCAACACCCGCCTGCTCAACGTGGTGGACGAGGCCACCACCCCCTGGGGGATCAAGGTCACCCGCATCGAGATCAAGGACATCACCCCGCCCCGTGACCTGGTGGATTCCATGGCCCGCCAGATGAAGGCCGAACGGGAGAAGCGCGCCGCCATCCTGGAGGCCGAGGGCAAGCGGCAGGCCGCCATCCTGGAGGCCGAGGGCGAAAAACAATCGGCCATCCTGGAGGCCGAGGGACAGAAGGAGGCCGCCTTCCGCGAGGCCGAGGCCCGCGAGCGCCTGGCCGAGGCCGAGGCCCGCGCCACGGCCATGGTCTCCCAGGCCATCGCCAAGGGGGATGTCAACGCCATCAACTACTTCGTGGCGCAGAAATACACCGAGGCCCTGACCCAGATCGCCAGCGCCGACAACCAGAAGATCATCATGATGCCGCTGGAGGCCAGTAGCCTGATCGGCAGCGTCGCCGGTATCGGCGAGATCGCCAGGCAGGCCTTCGGCCAGAAAAAGGCCGAGGCCGAATGATGGAATTCAGCCTGCAGATCGGTTACTGGCACTGGTGGGTGCTGGGGGTGGTCTTCATCGTCCTGGAGATCCTCTCACCAGCGGTCTTCTTCCTTTGGATGGGCCTGGCCGCCGGAGTGGTGGGCCTGATCCTGCTGCTGTTCCCCGGCCTGGCCTGGGAGTGGCAGGTACTGCTGTTCGCCATCTTCAGCCTGGCCAGCATCCTCGCCTCCCGCCGCTACCTGGACCGCCATCCCCTGCACAGCGACCACCCCCTGCTCAACCGGCGCGGCCAGCAATACGTCGGCCGCACCTTCAGCCTGTCCACCCCCATAGTCAACGGCTACGGCAAGATCCGCGTCGATGACAGCAGCTGGAAGGTCAGCGGGCCGGACTGCGCCGAGGGCAGCCAGGTGCGCGTCGTCGGCGTGGATGGCGTGGTGTTGCAGATCGAACCCCTAGAGCAGCCAACCCAGGCCGAGCAAGAGGCAAACGACCCATGAGCGATGAATACTACGTCAAACTGACCGGCAACCTGATGGAGGGGCGCTCGCCGGACCTGGCCGCCCAATTCCTCTCCGACAGCTTTCACATCCCCTGGGAGACCGGTCGCACCTACTTCAACGGCTCGCCCACGGTGCTGAAGAAAAAGCTGGACCGGGAAACGGCGGAAAAGGTCTGCCACCGCCTGCGCAACACCGGTGCCGAGTGCGAGATCGAGGCGGTGCCCGACCTGGGCTTCACCCTGGAGCTGGTGGAAGACAGCCCCGAGGCCAGCCCGGCATCGAACCCCGAACCCGCCCCTGAACCCGCCGCCGCGCAGGCCCCGGCCCAGGAGGACGACTTCTCCCTGGAGTTGGTGGACGCGGCACCCGCACCCGCGCCGCAGCCCGAGCTGCAACCCCCGGCCGAGCTGGAAGACGAGCTGCACCTGGACACGCCCGATCCCTCGCCGCAGCAGGCCCCAGATCGGCCACCAGCGCAACCGCCCGCACCGCCACCGCCGCCCGGCCCAACCGCAGCCTCCGGCCTGGATGCGCCAGCACCGGCCAGCGGCCCACCGCCAGTACCCACTGGCACCCCGGCAGAGTCCGAGGAAGACAAATCCGAGCAGGTGGACATAGGCGATGTCAGCACCGATGTGGGCGCAGGCGTGGGCGGCATGTTGCCGCAGGCCTCCACCGCCCCCAGCTTCCGGCGTCCGGGCCTGGGCCGGGCCGAAGAAGGCCAGGGCGGGCCGGGCAAAAAAATGCTCCTGCCCCTGGCCGCCGGTGCCGGCCTGCTGGCCCTGGCCGCAACCGCTTACTTCCTGCTGCTGACCGAACCCGCCCCACCACCGGCACCAGCAGCGCCGCAAGCCACAACTCAGCCCCAGACCGCGCCCGAGCCGGTGGAGATCGATAACAGCATGATCATCGCCTTGCAGCGTGACGAGCTGAATGTCCGCTTCGACAACCTGCTCGGCACCATCGCCACCTGGCAAGAGGAATTCGCCGCCAACAGCGCCCAGGCCAGCACCCCGGAACAACTCAAGGCGGCGCTGAAGACCGACATGGGCATCACCGAACAGGACTGGCAAGACCCCTGGGGCGGCAGCATAGAGATACGCATCGGCGAGAACGGCTTCAAACTGGTCTCCCCCGGCCCCGACCAGGAGCTGGGCAACGCCGACGATGTGCTTAAGGAGCAATAGGCTGATAGCTGAAGGCTGAAAGCTACCAAGCCCCGAGTTTGATCCACACTGGAGACAACCACCATGAAAGCCAACCCCATCTCCTTGCAATCCTTGCTGCTCTTGCCGTTGCTGCTGAGCAGTCTGGCGGTACAGGCGGAAGAGACCTACGAGCGCATCATGCTGGCGGTGACGGTCAAGGCCGATGTGCGCCAAGAGCGCCTGCGCGCCGTGCTCTTTGCCGAGGAACAGGGGCTGGACACGGCGCGACTGGCCGACGCCGTCAACCAGCGCATTGCCCTGGCCCTGGATCTGACCAAAAACGAGCCGGGCATCAAGGCCCGTACCCTGGGCTACAGCAGCAGCCCCATCTACCGTGAACAGCGGGTAGAAGGCTGGCGGGTACGTCAGACCCTGGAACTGCAAGGCGATGACGCCAGCGCCTTGGGGCTGTTGATCGGCAAGCTGCAATCCGACCTCAACGTGGAGTCGATCAACTACTCGATCTCCGAACAACAGCTGGATACCACCACCGAAGCACTCATCGACCAGGGCCTGACGGCCTTCCGCCAGCGCGCCCAGCGCATCGCCATGGGCTGGGGCCGAGATGGCTACCGGCTGGTGCAGATGGCCATCCAGAGCCGACAAAACCCGCCGCCCCAGCCCATGCCCCTGCAGGCCGCCCTGGCCCGATCCCCGGTGGAAGCGGTAGCGCCACCCAGCCTGCAAGGCGGCGAGCAGCAGGTCAGCGTCACCCTCACCGGCACCATAGAACTCAAACCGGACCCAGCAGCGCCAGACAACGCCGGGCCGCCAACCGGAGAAGCGGCGGAAGAACCAACAGGGGAACAGGCGGCAGAATAGGATTTGACAGCGGGGCATCCGGGGCCGATAATCACGCCCTTTCCGTTGAGTGCAGAGATTTTTTAGGAGACCAGTGTGGCCAATTCCGCCCAAGCCCGTAAACGCGCCAATCAGGCAGAGAAGCGCCGCCAGCGCAATGCCTCCCGGCGCAGCATGATGCGCACCTACCTCAAGAAGGTGCTTCACGCCATTGAAGCCGGAGATAAGACCCTGGCCAGCGAGAGCTATGTCAAGGCCGTGTCCTTGCTCGATCGCGCCGCCAACAAGGGCCTGATCCACAAGAACAAGGCCGCCCGGCACAAGAGTCGCATCCATGCCCGTATCGCCGCCATGGCCTGATGTGCGCCATGGCGTGCTTCAAAAAAACCGGCCTTGGCCGGTTTTTTTGTGTCTGCCCCTAACGGACATGGAGCAGACAGCGCCACCCCGGAACATGAAACATCTGTTGGCGGCTCCGGGACTCGGGGTTCGGGACTCGGGACTCGCGAGTTGCCACGGATGTTTCACAGTAACTCTGCTCCGCCCGCTATCCCCCTTCTCGGGGGGATACCACGCTCAGGCGTACCTTGGTGTTGAGCAGCTTCAGGCGCCTTTCCATCTGTGGCGTCAGGTAGAGGTGGCCCTGATCGTCCAGTAGGGCCACCTCGCTGATACCCATGCGCTGGGCGATCTCCTGCCAGCGCTCCGGCCCGGCAATGAACAGGGCGGTGGCGGCGGCATCGGCAGTGGCGGCGTTCTTGTGAATCACAGTAACCGAATCGGTGCCACGGGCCGGGTAGCCGGTGCGCGGGTCGATGATATGGTGATAGAGCTGGCCGTTACAGCGGTACTGGCGCTCGTAGTTGCCGGAGGTGAACACGCTCTCATCGCCGCTGATCTCCAAGGCCCCCAGCACGCTACCATCGGGGTGCTTGATGCCGATACGCCAGGGCCGCCCGGAGCGGTTGCCGATGGCGCGCAGATCACCACCAGCATTGACCATGGCGTGTTCAATACCCAGCCCGCGTAGCCGTTCTATAGCCAGGTCCACGCCATAGCCCTTGCCGACGGCACCAAAGTCCAGGCGCAGCGCCGGGTTGCCGCTGCTCAGTTCATCCCCCTGCCAGCTCAGATCGGACAGACGCGGATTCTTTGCCACCAGGGCCTTGATGGCCTTATCATCGGGCAGGTGGTCACAGGTGCCGGGCTTGCCCTGGAAGCCCCACAGGTCGATCAGATCACCCACCGCCGGATTGAACAGGTGGTCCGAGTCCTCGGCCAGGGGGATGGAGAGCCTGAGCAGGGGTGCCACCACTGGGCTGGGCACCAGGGACTCCCCGGCACGCAGGCGGGCGTTTATCTGCTGCACTGGCCCCTGCTCCCAGGCATGCCAGTCCCGATGCAGCTGGGTGAACAGGCCTTGCAGTTGCTCCATGGCTGCCTTGGCCTCGGCCTTGGTGGCCCCGACGATGGTGACATCGATCAGGGTGCCAAAGGCGAGGATGCGCTCGCTGATGGCCGGATTTTTATTACCGACGCAGCCGGCCAAGAGCAGGCCGGAAAGGAGGCCGACCAGCGCCATCTTAAATAAACCCTGGCAACTGACGAGTCCCGATGCGATCAAAATTATTCGGCTCACTTTTCCAACCTCTGCTCCAACACATCCAGCAAATCGCCCGCGATATTGATGCCATAGGCCCGATCCAGCTCGCGGATGCAGGTGGGACTGGTGACATTGATCTCGGTCAGATAATCGCCAATCACATCCAGCCCGGCAAAGCCGATACCGCGCTCACGCAGCACCGGGCCGACCCGCTCGGCGATGCGCCTATCCCCCTCGCTCAGGGGCTGGGGTCGGCCGCTGCCGCCAGCAGCCAGGTTGCCCCGGTTATCCCCTGGACGGGGGATACGCGCCAGCACATAGGGCACAGGCTCGCCGTCGATCATCAGGATGCGCTTGTCGCCCTGCTCAATGGCCGGGATAAAGCGTTGCGCCAGGGCATAGCGGCGGCCCTGAGCGGTCAGGGTCTCGATGATCACCCCGCTATTGGGATCACCGGCGCGGACACGAAAGATCGAGGCCCCGCCCATGCCATCCAAGGGCTTGAGCACCACATCCCGCTGCTCGGCGATGAAGCCATGCAGGCGTGCGCTACTGCTGCTCACCAGGCTCGGCGGACAAAGCTCGGGAAACCAGCTGGCAAACAGCTTCTCGTTGCAATCACGCAGGGCCTGAGGCCGATTGACCACCAGCAGCCCCTGGCGCTCGGCCAGCTCCAACAGCTGGGTGGCGTAGAGGAACTCGCTATCAAACGGCGGGTCCTTGCGCATCAGCAGCAGGTCCAGTTCGGCCAGGGGCTGATCGGACTCGGCGCCCAGGCTGAACCAATCGCTGGCGCTATCCCTGACCTCAAGCTGGCGCATACGGCCCCAGCTCTGACCATCGCGCAGCCACAAATCGCCCAGCTCCATATAGGCCAGGGACCAGCCGCGCCGCTGCGCCTCCAGCAGCATGGCCAGGCTGGAATCCTTGCTGGGTTTGATGTCGGCGATGGGGTCCATCACCATGCCAAGGCGGAGGGGACGGGAAGGAGCGTTCACTGTCGCGGGCAGGCCTCATCAATGCAGTAGCCGGGCATTGTCGGCAGAATAGTGGGCTCAAGCAAGTCGCAAATGCGCAATCCAAATCTCTCGCACCCTTGGCGAACTTCTACAAATTGCTTGGCTTTCAGGGTAATCTAGGAGCCTGTCGGATTTAGGATGCTCCTACTGCGCCGGTGGGAAGAACGGCCCAAAATTGTTTTAAACATTGGCCCCGATTTTTCGTTGCGTAGGCCAACTATGCGCCTCAAAATCGTGAAAATTTGTTCTCGTTCTCCCACCTTGCTCGCTACGGGCACCTAAACCCGACAGGCTCCTAGGAACTATACTAAATGTACCGGACCGCAGCAGCCATGCTACCCTCCCGCAAAATCCCGACATCAACGGCAACCCTATGAACCACACCCCAGTCACCCTGCTGCTGTTGGCCAGCCTGTCGGGCCCGGCTCTGGCCAACACCGGCAACCTGGACCAGCTGCTGAGCATGGACCTGGAACAGCTGATGCAGGTAAAGGTCAGTATCTCCAGCGTCACCCCGCAGCCTATCGCCAAGGCCCCCTCGGTGGTCTCCGCCATCACCGCCGAGGACATCAAGGCCACCGGGGCGACCAACCTGATCCAGGTGCTGGAGTCCGTGCCGGGCGTGCATATCCGCTACAGCGGCTTTGGCAACCGGCCCCTGATCCACTTTCGCGGTGCCAGCGCCAACCAGACCCTGCTGATGGTCAATGGCCGACCGATGAAAGACCTGGTCTGGGGCTATGGCATCTTCTGGAAGGGCCTGCCCGCCAGCATCATCGAGCGGGTCGAGGTGTTGCGTGGCCCCGGCTCCGCCCTGTTCGGCGCCGATGCCTCCGCCGGGGCCATCAATGTCATCACCAAGACCGCCGCCCCCATTACCCGTGCCGAGGCCGGGCTGCGCCTGGGCAGCTTCGACAGCCAGCAGGCCTGGGGCCAATTCGGCGGCCAGGTCGGCGGCTATGAGCTGGGCCTCACCGCCGATGTCTCCAGCACCGCGGGCCATGATCCCCTGATCCTGCGCGATGCCAACGGCGCCAGCGGCATAGCCCCCTACGGCTGGGATAATATGGACCTGCGCCTGTCCCTGGCCCGTGGCCACTGGCGCCTGCTGGCGGACTACATGCGCCACGACAACCTGGAGACCGGCCTGGCCGGGCGCGGTGTGCTGGATGAGCTGACCTCCGCCGAGGACGAGCGCCTGAGCCTGGACCTGCTCTACGACAACCCCCACTTCAGCCGACACTGGGGGCTGAAGTTCAAGCTCGGCGGCCAGCAGCTGAGCTACGACTCCGGCAGCGGCTTTCGCGAGCAGCCCCCCAGCCTGCTCTATCCCCAGGGCGAGCTGAACCAGATGGCCTCCGCCGAGCGCCAGCTGGGGTTTGATCTCAGTGGCCGCTACAGCGGCCTTGCCGACCACAGCATCACCCTGGGCCTGGGCTTCAGCCAGCAGGACCTGTACCGGGTCGAGCAATGGGTCAACGCAGGCACCGGCCCCGATGGCCTGCCCCTGCCCGTCGGTAGCCCCCTGGTGGAGCTGAGCGACAGCCCCTATGCCTTCGCCCCCGAGCGCAGCCGTGAGATCCGCTACCTGCTGGTACAGGACGAATGGCAGCTGGCGAAGGACTGGCAGGCCACGCTGGGGGCGCGCTATGACCAGTATTCCGACTTTGGCGGCACCTTCAACCCGCGTCTGGCCCTGGTCTGGAACACCAGCGCCAAGCTCACCAGCAAGCTGATGTATGGCCAATCCTTCCGCCCGCCATCTTTTCTGGAGAGCTATCCGGTGGTCACCGGCGCCCTGGCCAACCCGAATTTGGCACCGGAGGAATCCGAGACCTGGGACCTGGCCTTCAGCTACGCCGCCAGCAAGGACCTGCGCCTCAATCTCAACCTGTTCTACTACCAGCAGGACAACATGATCGGCTACGACCGCCTGCTCAATCAGTATCGCAACAGCGGCAGCCATGATATCCGTGGCTTGGAGCTGGAGGCCTGGTGGCAGATCCATGACCGCCTGCGCCTGTCCGGCAATTACAGCCGCAACCACCACAGCGATGAGGGTAACCGCTTCTACAGCACGCCGGATCAGGAGGCCTACCTGCGCCTGGACTGGGAGCTGGCCCCGCGCTGGCAGCTCAATCTGCAGGCCAACTGGAGCGATGAGCGCGAACGCGCCCCCAGCGATGCCCGCGCCGATCTGGACAGCCACTGGCTGGCGGACGCCACCCTGCGCTACAGCCCGGACCCCCACTGGGAGCTGGCCGTATCCCTGCGCAACCTGTTTGACCAAGAGGCGCGCAGCTACACCGGCAGCGGCCTGATCGACGATCTGCCCCTGGCTGAACGCAGCGCCTTTGCCGAGTTGCGCTACAGATTTTAACGTGCATGGAACGACATGATGACGATGCTGCCTGCGTCTGAGAGCCAAGCAACCTCGGCGAATCGCACCCCCCCCCAGCGCTACCTGCTGCTGGGCTGCTGTCTGCTCGCCTGCCTGCTGGCCGACCCGATCTGGGCCAAGGGCCAGGCCCAGGAGCGCCTGCTCAAGGCCGCCTTTGTGTATAACTTCGCCAAGTTCACCCAATGGCCGACGAGCAGCTTCAGTGACGGGGAGGCCTCGCTGAACCTGTGCCTGATCGGCCAGGATGGCCTCAACGGCGACCTGCGGCGGCTGGATGGCCGCTTGGTCAAGGGTCGCACCCTCAGGGTCAAGGCGCTGGACGGCAACACCCTGCCCGATTCCTGCCACATGGCCTACATCGCCCGCTCGGAAGGCTCCGGCCTGGCGCGTCAGTTGGCCGGTCGGCCGGTGCTCAGCATCAGTCAGATCAGCCGTTTCAGCCGCAGCGGCGGCATCATCGAACTCTACCGGCGTAACGGCAAGATACGCTTTCGGATCAACCGCAGCGCCGCGCAGCGGGCCGGACTGAGCATCAGTTCACGCCTGCTCAAGCTGGCGGATGTGGTCGGGGGCTGAATGAACCTGCGCGACGCCCCCATCCGCTACAAACTGATGGCCATCATCCTGGGCACGGCAGGGGTTGTGCTGCTGCTCAGCCTGCTGCTCCTGTTTCTGATCAACCTGACCAACGCCCGCAATGAGGCCAGTGGCCGCCTGCAGGCCCTGGCCTCGGTGCTCAGCGCCAACAGTAGCGCCGCCCTGGCGTTTGACGACCGTGCCAGCGCGGCAGAGGTGCTGGCCACCTTGCGCAGCCAATCCGACATCGTCCGCGCCCAGATCCTGGATCCCCAAGGCCGCCTGTTTGCCGACTACCAGACCGGCGACTTCGCCGGGCTGAAGTTGCAGGATGGCCTCCAGGGGCTGTTGCTGCTGGGGCACATCCGCGTGGTTGAACCTATCCTCGTCGATGGCGAGATCCTGGGCCAGGTGGAGCTGATCGGCGACATGCGCCGCGCCCGCGTCACCCTGCTGCAGCAGGCCCTGCTGGTAGCGGCGATGTTCGTGGTGGCCATGCTGCTGGCGCTGTGGCTGTCCAACCGGCTACAGCGGGTGGTCTCCCTGCCGGTGGGGCGGCTGCTGCACAGCATGGAAGAGGTCACCGAGCGCAAGAACCTCAGTGCCCGCGCCGAACCCACCGGACAGGACGAGCTCGGCGGGCTGATCCGTGGCTTCAATCTGATGCTCGACCGGCTGGAGGCCAACGACCGGGAACTCAGTCGCCACCGCGAACAGCTGGAACAGCTGGTGGACGAGCGCACCGCCGAGCTGCAACAGGCCAAACAGCGGGCCGAGGTGGCCAATCAGGCCAAGTCCGACTTCCTGGCCAATATGAGCCACGAGATCCGCACCCCGATGAACGGCGTCATGGGCATGACCCAGGTGTTGCTGGACACCCAGCTGGACCGCGAGCAGAAACGCTACGCCGACGCCATCCTGCACTCGGCGGATAATCTGGTACGCATCCTCAACGATATCCTCGATCTGACCCGTATCGAATCGGGCAACCTGGAGATCCGGCGCGGTGACTTTGCCCTGCAGGAAATCATCGACCAGTGCAACAGCCTCTACCGCCACCAGGCCGAGGCCAAGGGCCTGGCCTTCAACCTGGAGCTGGACGACCAGGTGGCCCCCAGGGTGTATGGCGACAAGACCCGTCTGCTACAGGTGATCGGCAACCTGATCAGCAATGCCATCAAGTTCACCGAGCAGGGCCATGTCAACTGTCGGCTGCTGCTGCGCCAGGCCCCGGCCCAGCGCCTGATCCTGCGCGTCGAGGTAGAGGACAGCGGCCCCGGCATCCCCGCCGAGCTGCAAGGGCGTGTGTTCGACCGCTTCGTCCAGCTCAGCCAGGGGTTCAGCAAGCGCCACGCCGGCACCGGCCTGGGCCTGGCCATCAGCCGCCTGCTGGTGGATCAGCTGGGCGGTTTCATCGGTCTGCGCTCCTCGCCGGATCAGGGCAGCCTGTTCCACATTGAGATCCCCCTGGAGCCGGCCCAGCAGCCCGCCCCCCAATCCCAGCCCAAGGCCCAGGTCGGCAGCCCCTCGCTAAAGGGGCTGCGCCTGCTGGTGGTGGACGACGACGAGATCGGCCGCACCGCCGCCGAGCTGCTGCTGGGCCGCGCAGGCCTGGCGGTCAGCACCGCCAGCGACGGCCGACAGGCCCTGCAACAGCTGGAACAGCAACCCTATGACGCCGTCCTGATGGACGTCCACATGCCCGGCATGAACGGCATAGAGGCCACGCAACAGATCCGCGCCCACAGCGACCCGAAAATCGCCCGGCTGCCCATCATCGGCCTCACCGCCGCCGTGCTCAAGGACGAATGCCAGACCTACCTGGACATCGGCATGAACAAGGTCCTGGCCAAGCCCATCAACCTGGAGACCACCCAACAGGTGTTGCAGGAGGTGTTGGAAATAGACTAGGCGCGCTCAGCCTTCAGCCCTCTGTCCTCTGTCCTCTGTCCTCTGTCCTCTGCCTTCTGTTCCCGCTCCTCGATCAGGTTCTTCAACGCAATCAGCAGCCCCAGGCCGATAAAGGCGCCGGGGGGCAGAATGGCCAGGAGCATGCCGCGAAAGTCCTCGCCCAGGCTCAGGGTCAGGCCACGGGCGGCCTCGCCGAACATCAGGTGGGCCTGATCGAACAGGGTGCCCTGGCCCACCAGCTCGCGCATCCCCCCCAGCACCAGCAGCACCAGGGTGAAGCCCAGGCCTATGGCCAGGGCGTCCACCACCGAGCGGGTCAGGTTGTTTTTGGAGGCAAAGGCCTCGGCGCGGCCGATGATGGTGCAGTTGGTGACGATCAGTGGGATGAAGATGCCCAGCACCTTGTGCAGCTCGTGGAACCAGGCGCTCATGCTCAGCTCCACGGCGGTAACAAAAGAGGCGATGACCAGCACGAACACCGGCAGGCGCACCTCGGGCCGCACCAGATTGCGGATCAGCGACACCGTGCTGTTGGACAGCAGCAGCACCAGGGTGGTGGCCAGGCCCAGGCCGAGGCCATTGATGGCGCTGTTGGTCACCGCCAGCAGGGGGCAGAGGCCGAGCAGGGCCACCAGGGCCTGATTGTTGTGCCACAGGCCGTCACGCACGATCCGGGCGTATTCGGCTGCCGGGCCTGCGCTCAGGGGTTTGGCTTGGCTCATGGGGTTGTCTCCTTGGATTTGGCCTGGGCCGGTGGTGCCTGCGCCGGGCGCTGTACCTGTCGAGGGCGATACAGGCGTTCCTCGCCCTGCTCATGCACATAGTCCAGGGCCTTTTTCACCGCCGCCACCACGGCGCGGGGGGTGATGGTGGCGCCGGTGAACTGGTCGAACACGCCGCCATCGCGCTTTACCTGCCACTGCTCCGGGGCGGGGTTGCTGCGGCTCTTGCCATCGAAACCGTAGATCCAGTCCGATTTCTCCTCATCCATCTTGTCCCCCAGCCCTGGCGTTTCCTTGTGGGCAATGACCCTTACCCCGGCCAGGCTGCCGTCCCGGTTTACCGCCACCAGCAGGTTCATCGCGCCGCCGTAGCCCTGGGCCAGGACGGGATTGAGCACCACCGCCACCGGCTCACCGCGCAGTCGGCCCCGGTACAGCCGAGTCACATTCGCCCCGAGCAGGTCGGCGCGGCGGACCTCTATGCGGTCTTCGATCATGTCGTTATCGATGCGCTCGGGGGGGATCAGCCGTTGCAGCTTCTCCAGCAGGGCCTGGCGCTCGTTTTCGGCGATACGCTCCCAGGTCTGCTGATGGACAAAGGCCACCAGCCCGGTGCCCACCAGGGCGAAAAGCGCCAGCAGCAGGCCGGCCTGGATGATCTTGCGCGCCCCGCTCACGGCCCCAGCCTCCGTTTATGCCCGGTGACTCGGGGCTGGGTGTAGTGGTCGATCATGGGCACGGCCATGTTCATCAGTACCACGGCGAAGGCCACGGCATCGGGATAGCCGCCCCAGCTGCGGATGGCAAAGACGATAACGCCGATGGCGGCGGCGTAGATCAGCCGTCCCAATGGGGTGGTGCTGGCGGTGACCGGATCGGTGGCGATGAAGAAAGCGCCGAGCATGGTGCCGCCGCTGACCAGGTGAAAAAAGCCCACCGGATAGCGCTGCGGGTCGAGTAGGAAGAACAGAAAGGCCAGGGCGCTGAGGGAGCCGAGAAAGGCCAGCGGGATATGCCAGCTGATCACCCGCCGATAGATCAGCCACAGGCCGCTGATAAAGAGCGCCAGGGAGACCCATTCCCAGGGCTGGCCGGTGAGGTGGCCCCAGAAGGAGCCGGAGTGGATCTGATCCACGCGCAGGCCCATGGCCAGTTTGGTGCGCAGCTCATCCAGGGGGGTGGCGCCGGTGAGTGCGTCCCAGGTGGTGCCGGGAGGGATGACGCGCAAGAAGCTGATCTGCAGGGATTGCAGCAGGTCCGGCATGTGCTCGCGGGGGATGCTGGGGGAGAGGCGCTGGGTCATCTCCATGGGGTAGGAGATGAGCAGCAGCAGATAACCGGCCATGGCCGGGTTGAAGGGGTTGTAGCCCAGCCCGCCGTAGAGTTGCTTGACCACCACTATGGCAAACAGGCTGCCCAGTACCACCATCCACCAGGGCAGGATGGTGGGCACGGCGATGGCCAACAGCCAGGCGCTGACCAGGGCGCTGAGGTCGAACAGGGCCGGACGCACCGGGCGGCGGCGCAGGCGCAGCACCGCCGCCTCCGCCAGCAGGGCGGTAGCGCTGGCCAGGGTCAGGTTGATCAGCAGGCCGAAACCGAAGAACCAGGTGATAATTGCTATGGCCGGGATCAGGGCCAGCAGCACCTGCAGCATGAGCCGATTGACCGGCCTCGCCGGGTGGTCGTGGGGTGAGGATAGGACCTGGAAGGGCATGGGGCTATTCGGACTCCTGCTGGCTGGCCGCCTGGGCGCGGCGTTTCTCTGCCGCCTCGACCTGGCGCTGCTGGGCCGGGGTGAGCTCAGCGGTGTTCTTGGGTTGCACGCCCTGCTCGGCCAGGGCCGCCTTCTTCGCCTTGGCGCGGGCCAGGGCGGCGGCAATGGCGGCCTTTTTTGGGTCGGTCTCGGCCTCGTTTCCGCTGGGGTTTCCGGCAGCATCAGGCTTGCCCTGATCTGAGCCGGGCTTGTCCTTCCGCCGCAGGGCCTCGTTCTTCTGCCGGATCTTCTCCTTGCGCTCGCGCTCCACCCGCTCCAGTCGTTGCTGGCGGGCCTCGTGGCGCTGGCGCGCGTGCTCGGCCTTGCGCTTCTCCTCCGCCTGGGTCCAGATGCTGTTCTTGGCGAAGCGGTAATACTGCACCAAGGGAATGTGGGAGGGGCAGACATAGGCGCAACAGCCGCATTCGATACAGTCGAACAGGTTGTAGTCCTGCACCTTGTCCATGTCCTTGGCACGGGTGTGCCAGTACAGCTGTTGCGGCAGCAGTTGCACCGGGCAGGCATCGGCGCACTGGCTGCAACGGATGCAGGGACCGGCCGGGGCGGAGGCGTCCAATTCAGCAGGGGCCGGGGCGAGCAGGCAGTTGGCCCCCTTGGTCAGAGGTACCTGGTCTGAGTGCAGGGCCTGGCCCATCATAGGGCCGCCCTGGATCAGGCGCGTTACGCCGGGCCTGTAGCCGCCGCGCTGGGCGATCAGGTCCGCCGCCAGGGTGCCGATGAGTACCTCCTGATTGCCCGCTTGGGCCAGGCCACGGCCGGTCAGGGTGACTATCCGGGAGATCAGGGGGATGCCGCGCAGCACGGCATCGGCCACCGCCACGGCGGTGCCGACGTTGTGGCAGACCATGCCGATCTGCGCCGGGATGCCCTTGCTGGCCAGCTCCTGGCCGGTGAGCACCTGGATCAGCTGCTTTTCACCGCCGCTGGGGTAGAGGGTGGGGATCACTACCAGCTCGGTGTGGGCCGGGGCATGGGCCGCCAGGGCCTGCTGCAGGGCGGTGATGGCCTCGGGCTTGTTGTCTTCGATGCCGATCAGGCATTCGCCGGTGACCCCCAGTACGTGGCGCAGGATGTGGATGCCCTGTACCAGCTTGGCGGCATCCCGGCGCATGAGCATGTCGTCGCAGCTGATGTAGGGCTCGCACTCGGCGGCGTTGATGATCAGGCTGTGGATCGGCAGGTCCGGCCCCGGCGCCAGCTTGATGGCACTGGGGAAGGCCGCCCCGCCCAGGCCGACGATGCCAGCCCAGCGGATACGCGCCAGCACCTCGCCGGGGTCGCGCTGGGCGAAGTCGGCGAGGGGCTCGGGCAGCTCGGCCCTGCGCTCCTCGCCATCGGGCTCCAACAGGATGCAAGGCGCGTTCAGGCCGGAGGGATGGGCCACCGGGTGCTCGCCGATGGCGCTGATCTGGCCTGATGTGGGCGCGTGCAGGTTAGCGCTCACCGCGCCATCGGCCTGGGCAATCAGCTGCCCCTTGAGCACCCGCTCGCCCACCGCCACCAGCGGTTGGGCCGGGGCACCGATGTGCTGCTGCAGGGGCAGCACCAGTCGGTCGGGGATCAGGGCCGGGGCTATGGGCGCGGCGGTGGACAGGGCCTTTTCCTCGGGCGGATGCACGCCGCCGTGGAAGCGCCACAGGCGCCGACCGGAGGGCGACAGATCGCGCGGCAGGCTCATGGCTTGGCCTCCTCGGTCTTTACGGCAGGGCTTGGCAGGGCGGCGGGGCTACGGTTCGGGTCGGGCCAGTTCCAGTGCGGGATGTCGCCGCCGATGGGGATCATCTTGATGCAATCTACCGGGCAGGGCGGCAGGCACAGCTCGCAGCCGGTGCATTCCTTGGCGATGATGGTGTGCATGTGCTTGGCCGAACCAAGGATGGCGTCCACCGGGCAGGCCTGCAGACAGAGGGTGCAGCCGATACAGGTCTGCTCGTCGATAAAGGCCACCGCTGGCGGCTTTTCCACCACCTCGGGGTTGGCCGCCGGGGGCTCGCGGCCGAGCAGGTCGGCCAGGGCGATGATGGTCACCTCGCCGCCCGGCGCGCACTGGTTGATCTCCGCCTCGCCGGCGGCAATGGCCTCGGCATAGGGCTTGCAGCCGGGATAGCCGCACTGGCCACACTGGGTCTGCGGCAGCAGGGCGTCGATCTTATCCACTATGGGGTCGCCCTCGACCCGGAAGCGAATCGCCGCATAGCCCAGCAGCAGGCCGAACACCAGCGCCAGCAGGCCGAAAAGCAGAATGGCCTCGATCACTAGCCCTTCACCAGTCCAGCAAAGCCCATAAAGGCCATGGACATCAGCCCGGCGGTAATCAGGGCGATGGCGCTGCCCTGGAAGGGTTGGGGCACGTCAGACACGGCGACCCGCTCGCGCACCCCGGCAAACAGCACCAGCACCAGGGAGAAGCCCAGCGCCGCGCCAAAGCCATAGAGAATGGACTCGATAAAGCCGTGCTGCTCCTGCACATTGAGCAGGGCCACGCCGAGCACGGCGCAGTTGGTGGTGATCAGGGGCAGGAAGATGCCCAGCATCTGATAGAGCACCGGGCTGGTCTTGTGCATCAGCATCTCGGTGAACTGCACCACCACGGCAATCACCAGGATAAAGCCGATGGTGCGCAGATACTCCAGGCCCAGGGGCAGCAGCAGGTATTCGTTGACCAGATAGCTGCACAGGGAGGACAGGGTCAGCACAAAGGTGGTGGCCAAGCCCATGCCAAAGGCCGTTTCCAGCTTCTTCGACACCCCCATGAAGGGGCACAGGCCAAGGAACTTCACCAACACGAAGTTGTTGACCAGTATGGTACCTATGAGGATGAGTGCGTATTCCTGCATTCCCGCCCAAGCCTATTGAAAAAAGCGCGATTGTATCTGACCTTCGGCCAAGCATGGTATCACCGCCCCGCCCCTGGCCGCAGTGCGAAAAGTCAGCAGAAGCGCTGGGGTGTTTTGCCAGACGGGCATGGAGCGACCACCGCAGCCCGTGGCGGCCGGCTTTTTGCTCCTAACCCAATGGGACGCAGAGGACGCAGAGGAGCGCAAAGGACGCAGAGAAGAATGAGGAAGCGTTGCGCCTCCGAACGCCCATTCGGCATTTCAGGGCTCGGAGCTCCCAGGCCTCACGGCAAGTCAAAGCCAGCGCCGGCGCCTGTCGGCGGCCCTGGCTGCGAAGGGCGCTTGCCCTTGAGCTAAGCCCGCGCCCTGGCTAAATTTAATTTATTACATTAAGTAAATCGCTTAACACGCTTGAAAACAAGCATTTTTATGCTATTATCTTCTTTCAGTTAACTACCCCTGCCTGCCGCCTCTGAAGGAGCCAAGCACCATGAAAGCACTGATCACCAGCATTCTCATCGGCTTCAGCCTCGCCCTCTACGCCCAGCTCAGCTCGGCCGAGGAGGGCTTTAACGCCAGCTTCCTCGACTGGACCCATACCTCGACCTACAGAGCGCCCTCCCAGACGGCAAGCCCGTCGGCCAACACCCCCGAGGCCAGCGAGTCCAGCCAGCAGACCCCGCCGGTGGAAAGGCCCAGCGGCGATACCGCCAGCGAGATCGCCCTGCGCCCCCTGCATCCCGGACTCAGCCCCAGACTGGCCGCCCTAGAGCCGGGCCAGCCCCTGCTGGATGACATCCAGGTGCGCGATGAGGCCCCCCTGGAGGTGGACCCCGAGGCCCTGGCCGACATGGGCTTTCACGACCTGAACAGGCCCGTGCCGGTGCAGGCGGAAACCGGCAGCACCAGCCTGGCGGCCAGCTTCAAGCAGTGGCTTCAGTGAGTTGGGAGGAGAAACACGGGAGGTGGGGCTCTGTTCGGCCCACAAGGGTCAATTCCATAACCCCTGCGCTCCTCTGCGCCCCGCTGTAGCCTCCGGCCTCGCCGGGGTAGGATAGGAGGCAGCATGTACGCCAACGACCGCCACTCCATGCGCCAATTCTTTCTGCACTGCCACAACAGGCAGCGCGAGGGCGCGCCCCTGCAGCCGCTGGAGCGGCTGGTGGCCGAGGTCATCGCCCTGCACCCGGAATACCAGGCCCTGCTGGAGACCGGCGAGCAGGCACTGGCGCAGGACTTTGCCCCCTCCGGCCAGCCTCAGGGCAATCCCTTTTTGCACATGGGCCTGCACATCGGCCTGGGCGAGCAGCTGCTGGCCGATCGCCCCGCTGGCATCCGTCATCTCTATCAGCGCCTGCTGGGCCAGTACGCCAACGACCGTCACCAGGCCGAACACGCCATGCTGGCCTGCCTGGAGCACAGCCTCTGGCAGGCCCAACGGCAACAGACCCTGCCAGACGAGGGGCGCTACCTCGAATGCCTGCGGCGGTTATTGGACTGACCCGCCAGGCGGTTGTGCCTGACCTGCCGCGGCGCAACGAAAACCGGGGCGCAAGGGACACAAGAACGGGCAAAGGTCGCAACGAACCCAAGATCAGCCCCCCCTCTCACCCTCTCTTCAGCCTCATTTGTGGATTGGAAAATACTTCCCGCCCAACGGACATGGGGCGGGCGGCATCACCCCGGAACATGAAATATCTCCTGGCCACCTTGGGACTTGGTAGCTCCTGTAGCCCGGAGGAAGTGCAACGGAATCCGGGATTGCCGCTGAAGCCTACCCCTTTTCACCTCCGAGCCGGTGCCCGGAGCTATCAGGATCATAGGCAAACCCCAATGTTGTTTCACAGCAAGGGGCGAGAGGCCTTCCCGCCTCATGTTTCTCTGCGTCCCTTTGCATTTTAGCAAGTCAGCCCTAATCGACCGGTTCGCCATAGAGGTCGTGCTCGTCGGCACCGGTTACCCGCACCTCGACGAAGTCTCCCGCCTCCAGCTCCCATTGGTTGGCGATGATCAGGTTGCCGTCGATCTCCGGCGCGTCGCCGGGGCCGCGGCAGATGATGGCCTCGTCTTCCACCTCGTCCACCAGCACGATCATGCGCTGGCCGATCTTCTGCGCAAGCTTGGCGCGGCTGATGTCTGCCTGTAGCGCCATCAGCCGCTCATAGCGCTCCTGCTTGATTTCCTCGGCCACCGGGTTGGCCAGCCGGTTGGCGCTGGCGCCGACCACCGGCGAGTAGGTGAAGCAGCCGACCCGATCCAGCTGGGCCTCCTGGAGGAAATCCAGCAGGCACTGGAAGTCCGCCTCGGTCTCGCCGGGGAAGCCGACGATGAAGCTGCTGCGCAGGGTCAGCTCGGGGCAGGCTCGCCGCCACAGGGCCATGCGTTCCAGCACCTTCTCGCTGGCGGCGGGGCGGCGCATGGCCCGCAGGATCGGCTCGCTGGCGTGCTGCAGGGGCATATCCAGGTAGGGCAGGATGCGCTCGTCCAGCATCAGCGGGATCAGGTCATCTACATGGGGGTAGGGATAGACGTAGTGCAGCCGCACCCACAGGGGCAGCTCGCCCAGGGCATGGGCCAGGTCGCGGATACGGCTGTGCAGCGGCCGACCCTGCCAGAAGTCCGGGCGGTATTTGAGATCGACGCCGTAGGCCGGGGTGTCCTGGGCCACCACCAGCAGCTCGCGCACCCCGGCCTGGGCCAGGCGCTCGGCCTCCTGCAGGATCTCGCCCAGGGGCCGACTCACCAGCGGACCGCGAAACTGGGGGATGATGCAGAAGCTGCAACTGTGGTTGCAGCCCTCGGCGATCTTCAGATAGGCGTAGTGGCGGGGGGTGAGCTTGACCCCCTGGGGCGGGATCAGCTCCAGCCAGGGCTCGTGGGGCCGGGGCAGGTGCCGGTGTACCAGATCCATGACCTCGGCGTAGGCGTGGGGGCCGGTGATGGCCAGCACCTGGGGGTGGGCGGCGCGAATATCCTCGGCGCGGGCACCCAGGCAGCCGGTGACTATGACCCGGCCATTCTCCGCCAGGGCCTCGCCGATGGTGTCGAGGGATTCCTCTACCGCCGCGTCGATGAAGCCGCAGGTGTTGACCAGCACCAGCCCGGCCTCGGCGTAGTTGTCGCTCAGCCTATAGCCCTCGGCACGCAGCTGGCTGAGGATGCGCTCGGAGTCAACCAGGTTCTTCGGGCAGCCCAGGCTGATGAAGCCGATGACCGGGGCCGCGCCGGTCATTGCTTCTGCAGCAGGTCGATCAGGGAGACCTCGGGGCTGTCCGGGCGGACGTGGATGTTGATGCTCTCGCTGAGCACCAGGTCGCCATTGGCCACGTGGGGCAGCAACTGCTCGGCGATCTGCTGCGCCATCAGCATGCCCTGCAGGTTGCGCGGGTCCAGGTCGTCGGATTGCACCAGCTGGCCCAGACTGACCAGATAGTCACGAAAGGCGCGGTCCTGCTGGATCAGCGGCAGGGCCTGAAATTCCTCGGTGAAGTCGAGAAACAACTCATAACCGCCGCCCTGCTCGTCCTGGGCTACGGAAAAACGCAAAGGGCCTTCGATCTGCATGGGTGACTCCTGGGGCTGTGTGGGTGGGGGCATTCTAACAGAGGACTGAGGACAGAAGACGGGGGACAGGGGATCAGAGGACAGGGTTTTGTGTCGCTGCGCGACCTTTTTTCTGTCTTACCATGAAACATCCATGGCAATTTTCGAGTCCCGAGTCCCGAAGCAACCAAAGATATTTCATGTTCCGGGGTGGGGCAGTCCACTCCATGAGCGTTAGATTGACTTGATTCGGGTCAAAGCCTTTATACTGGCCTTCCATTAGCTTGTTCTTCCCCTCTGCCAACCAAGCCAGAATCCCGTGAACAGACTTGCCGCCCTGGGCGTTACCCGCCCCAATTTTCTCTTGCTCACGCCGGTGTGCATCGCCCTGGGGGTGGCCGCGGCGCTGTTTTCCGGCCAGGAGATCGACTGGAGCCTGCTCTGGGCCGTAGCCCTGGGCGGACTGATGGCCCATGCCAGCGTCAATGCCCTGAACGAATACGTGGACTTTCACTCCGGGCTGGACTTCACCACCCAGCGCACCCCCTTCAGCGGCGGCAGCGGCACCCTGGTGACCCATCCACAACTGGCCAGCACGGCGCTGGCTATCGGCGTAGTCTCCCTGCTCATCACCCTGCTCTGCGGCCTCTATCTGATGGCGCATTCCGGCTGGGGGCTGCTGCCCCTGGGTCTGCTGGGGGCCTTGGTGATTCTGTTCTACAGCGGGCCGATCAACCGCAGCCCCTTTCTGGTGCTCATCTCCCCCGGCCTGGGCTTTGGCCCGCTGATGGTCATGGGCACTGAATACGCCCTCACCGGCCAGTTCAGCCTGGTGGGGGGATTGGTGGCCCTGGTGCCCTTTTTTCAGGTGAGTAACCTGCTTTATCTGAACCAGTTTCCCGACATCCAGCCGGACCAGGCGGTGGGGCGCAAAAACTTCGCCATTGCCCTGTCCGCCCGGCCCAGGGCCAACCTCTATGCCCTGTTCGGCACGGCCCCCTTTGCCCTCATCCTGCTGGCGGTGCTGGCCGGGGCCTTACCGCCCCTGAGCCTGCTGGGGCTGCTTACCCTGCCCTTGTTCCTGCCCGTGGCGCGGGATGTACAGGGCTTTGACGGCAGAATACAGTCCCTGCTGTCAGCCATGGGCAGGAACGTCGCGCTCTGTCTGCTTACCCCCCTGTTGCTCGCCCTGGGTCTGGGGCTGGAGGTCTGGTCATGAACCTCAACCCGCGCCTGCTTTGGCTGATCATCGGTCTGCTCCTGCTGGCCCTGGCGGGGGTCGCCGTGTACAAGGCCTGGCCGGTGCTGTTTCCGCCGCTGGAGCAGCGTCTGGCACCAGACCCGGACTGCAATCTGCGCGCCGGTCCCTGCGTGACTACCCTGCCCGATGGCGGCGAGCTGAGCCTTTCCATCGAACCGCGCAACATTCCCATGGTCACCCCGCTGCACTTGCAGGTGCGCCTGAAGGGGGTCAAGGCGGATGCAGTGGAGGTGGATTTCAGCGGCGTGGACATGTACATGGGCTACAACCGCGTGTCCCTGGAGAACCAGGGCGATGGCCTTTATCAGGGCGAGGGCCGCCTGCCGGTATGCGTCTATGACGCCATGGAATGGGAGGCCCAGGTGTTGGTGAAAGACAGCAAGGGTCTGCTCTCGGTCCCCTTCCGCTTCATCACCGTCAAGGGCGGCTGATTTGTAATCCCCTCCCGGCTTGCCCATAATGGCGCAAGTTTTCGACCCAAGGATCAGGCCTGATCCCTGACCCTTGCCGCTCCCCAGGCCTTTCTGAGAGGGGGGAGCATGATCAATGCTACTCGTTCTGGGGCCCTGGCCAATGGCCTGGCCCCGCATTCAAACGGCCCATGTCGGCCCTTTGTCATCAAACAGGCCGCCTGCTTGGCGGTCGTCCGTTGCTGCCGCCAACCCCTTTTCTGGCGTGCCTCTGACTCCGCAATCCGTGACTATTCAGGTGTTGTTCCATGACCAAAAACAATCTCTCGCAGACCCTTTCCCGTTTGACGCCCTGCCTGGCCCTGCTGGCTGCCCCCCTGAGCTTCCCGGCCCAGGCCCTGGAGGTGGAGGGCTACGGCTCCCTGCGCATTGGCGTCGAGTTTGTGGACCCGGACAACCAGCCGGGCAACTTTGACAGCTATACGGCCCTGCGCGATGCCTATAGCCGGGTTGGGGTAAAGGCAACCCATAAACTGAACCAGGACTGGACCCTGATGGGCCAGCTGGAACTGCCGCTGGATCTGGTCAACCTGGAGATCCAGTCGCCCTACGACGACAACGACAACATGCGCATCGGCAAGCTACAGGTCAACGGCCCCCTGGGTACCCTTTGGTACGGCCGGGGCTGGATGGCCTACTACAACTACATCGCCTATCCGGTGGACTATTTCAGCAGCTACTACAGCGGTTGGGCCACCCTGACCACCTTCCGCCGCGAGGACACCCTGTACTACGCCACGCCGCGCATCCAGGGCGTGCAGGCGGCCTTTGCCAGCACCCAGGACAACGGCAGCCTGCCGGACCGGCGTAATCAGTACGTGCTCTCCTACGCCCGGGACGGCCTCAACCTGGCCCTGGGTCGGGACGATCAGGGCAGCGGCGGTTATGCCATCAACGGCATCTCCGCCAGCTACAGCGCGGGGCCCTGGTATATCGCCGGCAAGTACGAGGAGCTGGACACCACCGGCAGCAACGATGGTCGGAGTGCCAAGAACCTGTTGGTGCAATACGCCCTGGACAGCAAAAACACCCTGCGCGGCATGATCGCCGATGTGGATGCCTGGTCCTACGGCGACAACATCTATCACCTCGGCTGGGATCACCAGTACCGCGATGACCTCAAATTCTTCGCCGAGTACTACAGCGAGCAGACCACGGCGGCCATCTCCGATCAACGCCAATCCAGCTTCCTCGGCTCCGCCTCGTTCAACGCCCCGGCGGACAGCGGCGGCTCTGCCCTGTTTCTGGGGCTGCGCTACGACTTCAGCGGCAAGCTGGGCTCCCAATAGATCGCAACGGCCTAGCCGTCATGGCCCAAGGCAGCCGCCCATGACCGAGAAGGTTGTCGTGCAAGGTCTCTACAAGATCTTTGGAGACCATCCGCAGCAGGCACTGGAGCTGCTGCGTCAGGGTGTGGACAAGGATGAGATCTTCCAGCGCAGCGGGCAGACGGTGGGCGTGTGCGACGCCAGCTTTGCCATCGATCAGGGCGAGGTGTTTGTCATCATGGGCCTGTCCGGCTCCGGCAAGTCCACCCTGGTGCGCCTGCTCAACCGGCTGATCGAGCCCAGCGCCGGCCATGTGCTGGTGGATGGCCGGGACATCGCCGCCATGAACGACCGGCAGTTGCTGGAACTCAGGCGCAAGGATATGAGCATGGTGTTTCAGTCCTTCGCCCTGATGCCCCACCTCAGCGTGGGCCAGAACGCCGCCTTTGGCCTGGAGCTGGCCGGGGTAAGCAGGGCCGAGCGGGAGCGGCGCACCCTGCAGGCGTTGGATCAGGTTGGCCTCAAGGCCTGGGTCAACAGCTATCCCGACGAGCTATCCGGCGGTATGCAGCAGCGCGTCGGCCTGGCCCGGGCGCTGGCCAATGACCCCTCGGTGATGCTCATGGACGAGGCCTTCTCCGCCCTCGACCCCCTGATCCGCAGCGAGATGCAGGATGAGCTGATCCGGCTGCAAGGGCAGAGCAACCGCACCATCATCTTCATCTCCCACGATCTGGACGAGGCCATGCGCATTGGAGACCGCATCGCCATCATGGAGGGCGGACGGGTGGTGCAGGTGGGCACCCCGGACGAGATCCTGCGCAACCCCAGCGATGACTATGTGCGCGCCTTCTTCCGCGGCGTGGATGTGGCCGCCGTATTCAAGGCGGCCCATGTCGCCAGCCGCAAGCAGGTGACCCTGATCGAGCGCCAGCAAAGCGGCGTGCGCCTGGCCCTGCAACGGCTCAAGGAATATGACCGGGACTTCGGCTACGTCATCGACCGGGATCAGGGCTTCTGCGGCATCGTCTCGGTGGACTCACTCAGCGCCCAGCTGACGGCGGCCGAGCCGAGACTGGCCGACGCCTACCTCAAGGACATACCCAGCCTGGAGGCAGAGACCCCGCTGAGCGAGATCATCGGCGCGGTGGCGGCCAGCCCCTGCGGCCTGCCGGTGCTGGATGAAAAGCGCAAATACCTGGGCGTGGTGACCAAGGCGGCACTGCTGGAAACCCTGAACCGGGAGGGCTGAGAATGGCGCAGGACACAGACACCGATCCCTGGGCCAGCGCGCCGCACCCGGCCCCGCCGTCCAGCGACCCCTGGGGCAACCCGGCAACCGCCGACAGCGCGGCGGCCGACGACCCCTGGAGCGGGAGCGGCGATGGCGGCAGCGCCAGCCCGGCCGCCGAGGCCGATGTCTGGCTGAACGATTCGGCCGCTGGCGAGGCCGGGGCAATCGACTGGCTGCACCCCTTCCAGGGGGCGGTCATCCCCCTGGGCGACTGGGTGGAACAGGGGCTGGACTGGCTGGTGGGGAATTTTCGCGGCCTGTTTCAGGCCATCAAGTGGCCCATTGACGCCACCCTGAACCAGATCGAGGCGGCCCTGCTGGCGGTGCCCGATGTACTCATGATCGCCCTGATCGGCCTGCTTGCCTGGCAGGCCGGTGGCCGTCGGCTGGCCCTGGGCTCGATTGCCTCCCTGCTGCTGATCGGCCTGATCGGGGCCTGGGCGGAGACCATGGTGACCCTGGCCCTGGTGCTCACCTCGGTCTTCTTCTGCCTGCTGATCGGCCTGCCCGCCGGGGTCTGGCTGGCCAGCAGCGAACGCGCCAGCGCCATGGCCCGGCCAGTGCTGGACGCCATGCAGACCACCCCGGCCTTTGTCTATCTGGTGCCTGTGGTGATGCTGTTCGGCATCGGCAACGTGCCCGGCGTGGTGGTGACCATCATCTTCGCCCTGCCGCCCCTGGTGCGCCTGACCAGCCTGGGCATTCGCCAGGTACCGGCCGATTTGGTGGAGGCCGCCCGCTCCTTCGGGGCCTCGCCGCGCCAGCTGCTGTTCAGGGTGCAGATCCCGCTGGCCATGCCCACCATTATGGCCGGGGTTAACCAAACCCTGATGCTGGCGCTGTCCATGGTGGTAATCGCCTCCATGATCGCCGTTGGCGGACTCGGCCAGATGGTGCTGCGCGGCATAGGTCGGCTGGACATGGGCCTGGCCACCGTGGGCGGCCTGGGTATAGTACTGCTGGCGATTATACTCGATCGCATCACCCAGGCGATGGGGGTCGAGCAGCGCAGCAAGGCAGCGCGCCACTGGTACGACACCGGCCCAATCGGCCTGATCCGCGCACTGCTGGGCAAAGCGGGGGGCGGGGGCCTGTCTAAGCGAGACAGCATCAGGAGACACTGAGCCTATTCACACACAACCCAAGGGGGAAGCATGACATCAGCAAGCAACCTATTGACCCGCAACATGATAACCGGCCTACTGCTCCTGCTAATTGGCACCTTTGCCGGTCTCTCGCAGGCAGAATCACTACCGGGCCGAGGGGTGGTGGTCCAGCCCGGTCAGGTCTATGTCGATGGCGAGAACTTTCAGACCATCCTGGTGATGAAGGCCCTGGAGCGGCTCGGCTATGAGGTCAAGCCGGTGCAGCAGGCCAAGTATCCGGCCCTGCACATCGCCGTGGCCAATGGCGATGTCACCTTCATGGCCGACCACTGGGACCCGCTGCACCAGGCCTTCTATAACAAGGCCGGTGGCGCGGCCAAGCTGCAACGCATCGGGCAGCTGATCCCCGGCTGCGCCCAGGGCTATCTGATCGACAAAAAGACGGCGGAAAACCACAACATCGGCAACCTGGGCCAACTGGCCGATCCCAAGATCGCCCGTCTGTTCGATGCCAACGAGGATGGCAAGGCCGATCTGACCGGCTGCGTACCCGGCTGGGGCTGTGAGCGGGTCATTGAGCACCAGTTGGACGCCTTCAAACTGCGCCAGCAGGTGGAACACAATCAGGGCGAATACTCCGCCATCATCGCCGATACCATTGCCCGCTACCGTGATGGCGAATCCATCCTCTATTATACTTGGACCCCCTACTGGGTCTCCGGCGTACTGGTCCCCGGCAGGGACGTCACCTGGCTGGAGGTGCCCCACTCGGCCCACCCCAACGGGGTGGATACGGCCCTGCCCAACGGCAAGAACTACGGCTTTGAGATCAACACCCAGAAGATACTGGCGAACAAGCGCTTCCTGGCCGAAAACCCGGCAGCGGCCAAGCTGTTCGAGGTGATGCAGATCTCGGTCAATGACGTCTCGGCGCAAAACCTGAAGATGCAGGAGCAGGGCGAAGGGGGCTGGAAGGCCGCCGAACGCCATGCCGATGCCTGGATACGCGCCAATCAGAAAAGGTTCGACAGCTGGATTGCCACGGCCAAGGCGGCCGCCAACTAGGAGCCTGTCGGGTTTAGGTGCCCGTAGCGAGCAAGGTGGGAGAGCGAGAACAAATTTTCACGATTTTGAGGCGCATAGTTGGCCTACGCAACGAAAAATCGGGGAAATTTGAGCCGTTCTTCCCACCGGCGCAGTAGGAGCATCCTAAATCCGACAGGCTCCTAGGTGCGGGCCGCATCACCCCGGAACATGAGGCATCTCCTGGGTGTAGGAGCGGCCTTGGCCGCGAAGGGTGCTTAATAAAGTTAGACGGTTGAAGGGTGAAGTTTGAAGGAATGAGCCCTTCGGGCATTTTTTTGAATCGCGGGCAAGCCCGCTCCCACTGGGCCTACCCTATTGATGTGGCTAGAACAATTGGGTAATGCTCTCCAGCCAGGTTGTTTCACAGCAAACCCTTACCTCAAACCCCACCCATGCCCAAACTGCCAGATCAGATCCAAGCCTTTGCCGTTCGGCTTCTGCGCCTGCAACAGGGCCATATCGAGCAGGTACGTCAATGGCGCAATCACCCGGCGGTGGCACAACACATGCTCAGCCAGGGATACATCTCCCCCGAGCAGCAACAGGCCTGGTTTGAGCGCATTCAAACCGCCGCCGATCGGCGCTATTACCTGATCCACTGGCGGGATCAGGCCTGCGGCTTCGCCTCGGTCACCAGCACGGACAGCGTGCCCCTGACTCAAGCCGAAGACCTGGAGGCCGCTATCTACTTTGCCCCGGACAGCCCCCTGCGCGGCAATCTGCTGGCCTTTGCCCCGGCCCTGGCGTTAAATGACGCCTGCTTTGCCCAGCTGCCGGCCCAGCGCCTGCTCGCCCGGGTCAAGCCAGACAATCAGGCCGCGCTGAGATTCAACCAGGCCATGGGCTATCGGCAGATCGGCGAGGAAAACGGCCTGATCCTCCTGGCCATGAACGCGGCGGATTACCAGCGCGCCAGCCAGTCGATTCGGGCGCTGCTTAATCGACCTGGGCGCGGCGCTGTGGCATAGGAGATAAGCGCTCCCGGCTCCGTAGGAGCGAACTCTGCTCGCGATCAGCGCTGCTCTGGTGTGCCTAGGCTGGCTGCAGCAACACGCGCAGCGCCTTCGCGACCAAGGTCGCTCCTACCGGTTGAGCCGCGCTGCAGCTTGATCAACAAACCCGGAAAATACCGATGAACAACAACCAACGCCTATTCGCCAGCTTCGCCACCGCACTCAACCTCAGCCCAGAGCAGGTTCACGACGAGCTGGCCTATAACAGCATCCCGCAGTGGGACTCGGTAGCGCACATGGGCCTGATCGCCCAACTGGAGCAGGAATTCGGCGTCATGCTGGACACCGACGACATCATCGACATGAGCTCCCTGGCCAAGGCCCGCGAGATCCTGGCGCGACATGGCGTAGGGTTCTGATTTGACCCTCGGCCGGTGATACACTCAACCCCATGCAGCGCGTATTCAAAACCCGCCATTTCTGCCGTTGGATGCGCAAATTGGACCTTAGCGACCCAGTTCTATGTGATGCCATTGATGAGATGGCACATGGCTTGATAGATGCCGATCTGGGCGGAGGTCTATACAAAAAACGCATAGCCCTCAGTAACAGAGGAAAAAGCGGCGGTATCCGAACACTGATTGCCAGCAACAGAGACGACCGCTGGTTTTTTCTGTTTTGATTCGAAAAAAATCGGCGCAGCAATATCAATGCGGCAGAACAAGCCGCACTGCAAGCACTGGCAGCAGACTTGCTGGACCTCACAGCCCACAAGCTCAATAGCGCCGTAAGTGACGGTACTCTGGAGGAAATCTGTAGATGAACCCATCCATCCGTGGCAATACTGAGATACTTCAAGCCGTACATGAAACGGCTAGCGACCTGCATCGTGGCGGATTGATTGACGCAGAAAGGATGCAGCACTATGACCTACTCTGCCTGTCTCCAATCCCCAGCTATGACAGCGAACAAATCCGCTCTCTGCGTCAGCGTTTTCACATGAGCCAAGCCGTTCTGGCCCGACTGCTGAACACCAGCCTCTCCGCTGTACAACAATGGGAAGAGGGCGAAAAGCACCCCAGCGGACCCTCCCAAAAACTGCTCAATCTGCTGGAGCGCAAAGGCCTTGATGCCTTGCTGTAACGACCCATGGATGCCAAAACTTCAGCTGCAGAAAGCCCCCCAGCCATCGCCCTGATCACCGGGGCCAGCGGCGGCATTGGCCGGGCCACTGCTCTGCGTCTGGCAGAGCTGGGCTACGGGCTGATGCTCAGTGGTCGGGATGGCACCAAGCTGGAACAGCTGGCCGACGAGCTGCGCCAGCGAACCCAGGACAAATGCCAGGCCGACTACCATGCCGCTGATATCAGCGACGAGGCCGCGGTGAAGCCGCTGTTTTTACAGCTGCAGCAGCGCTTTGGTCGGCTCGATCTGCTGGTGAACGCCGCCGGCATCCTGCTTGAAGCCACCCTGGCCATGACCCGCAGCGCGGATTTGCAGCGGCTGTTTCAGGTCAACCTGTTCGCCAGCTACTACTGCTGCCAGTTCGCCGCCCGCCTGATGGCGCGGCAACGGCAAGGCTGCATCATCAACCTAGCCTCCAGCGTCGGTGAACAGGGCGCTGCAGGGCTATCGGCCTATGCCGCCAGCAAGGCGGCCATCAGCGGCCTGACGCTGAGCCTGGCCAAGGAGCTGGCGCCCCTGGGCATCCGCGTCAACGCCGTAGCGCCTGGCTTTATCGACACCGCCATGACCGCAGCCTATCAGGGCGAGCGTCGCGCCCAGGTGGTTGAACGC
This sequence comes from gamma proteobacterium SS-5, assembly GCA_009497875.2. NCBI lineage: Bacteria > Pseudomonadati > Pseudomonadota > Gammaproteobacteria > Chromatiales > Sedimenticolaceae > Magnetovirga > Magnetovirga frankeli. The sequence continues at coordinate 3,339,767 of CP032508.2, forward strand.
ACCCTCAGCGGCCGCGCCGGTCGCGCCGAGGAGGTGGCCGGGCTGATTGCCTACCTGGCCTCCGCTGAAGCCGCCTACATCACCGGCCAGGTGCTGCGCATCGATGGCGGTCTGCAGCCGTGAAGCCCTTCTGGCAGCTGGAGCAGCACGGCGCATCGAGTGCCGTCGTGACGGACAGCGGTGCCTCCTGCAGCTACGCCGAGCTGGCCGCAGCGGCCGATGCCTGGGGCCAGCGCCTGGGGCCTCAGCGCCAGCTGATCTTTCTCCAATGCCGCAACAACCTCAGTAGCCTGGCTACCTACCTGGCCTGCCTGCGCCAGGGCCACTGCGTCCTGCTGCTGGCAGAGTCCCTCGACCCGGCACAGCTGCGCCAGCTGCAGCAGGCCTTCCAGCCCCATTGGCTGATCGAGGCCGATGGTACAGCCCAGCCGCTGAGCGCTCCGCCGCTGCAGGATGAGGGTGAAGCCGCCCTGCTGCTATCCACTTCCGGCAGCACCGGCAGCCCCAAGCAGGTGGCCCTGTCGCGGCAGAATCTGCAGGCCAATGCCGCGTCCATTCTTGACTACCTGCAGATCGGCGCCGACGAGCGGCCCATCAGCAGCCTGCCCATGCACTACAGCTACGGCCTGTCGGTGATCCACTCCCATCTGCTGGCCGGTGCCTGCCTGCTGCTCACCGACAAGCCTCTGGTATCACGGGAGTTCTGGGACTTCTTTCGCCAACAGCAGGCTACCAGTCTGGCCGGGGTGCCCACCAGTTACGAACTTTTGGAGCGGCTGCGGCTGGAGCGCCTGCAACTATCCAGCCTGCGCACCCTGACCCAGGCCGGTGGCCGACTGGCACCGGAGAAGGTGCAGCGGTTCGCCCGCCTGGCACGCGAACAGGGTTGGCGTTTTTTTGTGATGTACGGCCAGACCGAGGCCGGGCCGCGCATGAGCTACCTACCGCCGGAACTGGCGGAGGAGTTCCCCGACAGCATCGGCATCGCCATCCCCGGCGGCCGCTTCAGCCTGCTGGATGACCAGGGCCGAACGATCGAGGACATAAATCAGACCGGCGAGCTGATCTACCGGGGCACCAATGTCATGCTCGGCTACGTCAGCGACCGCGCCGACCTGAGCCAACTGGAGCACCCGACCCAGCTGCACACCGGCGATCTGGCCTACCGCAACGCCCAAGGGCTCTATGTCATCACCGGTCGGCTCAAGCGCTTCATCAAGATTCATGGCCACCGCCTGAGCCTGGATGAGGTGGAACAGTGGCTGCAACAGGCCGGCCTGGACGTGCGCGCCGCCGGCCGCGACGAACGGCTGGTCATCGCCCACCGGGATGCGGATGCCGCACCCGCCATCCAGCAACAGCTGGCCAAGCTCGGGCTGCAACCGCGCAGCTACCAGCTACTCTGGCTGCAAGATTGGCCGCTGACGGCCAATGGCAAGTTGGCTTATGAAGTCTTGCTAGGCAAGGCTGGGCTAGCAGACTAAGATTCCCACACGACGTTTTACCGGGAAACAAACATGACCAGAACCGTAAGCATGGCTGAAGCAAAGAGACACCTCAATGAACTAACTGAACTGGCATTGCAAGGTGAACCCGTATTGATCACCAGAAAAGGCGAGCCCAAGGTTCAACTCTGCCCCTTGGAGAGGCCTATCCAGCCGATTGATCTGGCAGCATTGCGTCGTCTAACTGAAGCGCTACCTTCGCAGCCAGACTCAGCCAGCGAACTCACTAGGCAAATGCGTGATAAGTCCCGTTTTTGAGCATGCTTTATCTTGACACCAGCCTGCTCATAGCTGCCCTGACGCGGGAAGCACGTACCCCTGAAATTCAAACTTGGCTATCGGCGCAGGATCCCGCCACACTGGCGATTAGCGATTGGGTCATCACTGAGTTTTCCGCTGCACTTTCGATCAAGATTCGAAAACAGCACCTTTCGGTAGCACATCGCGCAAAAGTACTCAGCGCGTTTAACTCCTTGGTCAAGCAAACACTAACACTGATCCCTTTATCCTCAATGGACTTCCTCACCGCAGCACGGCTTGCAGACCAGTACAGCACTGGACTAAGAGCTGGCGATGCACTTCATCTTGCTCTCGCATCATCCCAGGGGGCTTGCATCTATTCCCTTGACAAAACCCTGGTAACCGCAGCCATCCAGCTTGGTATCAGAGCAAAACTGCTGTGATCACCGGCTCCATGGACTCCACCCTTTTTGACCATCCTATATATGGGCTTGCACACACCAACAAGCAGGCCCTGCTGCTGCCTGAACTGCAACGCCTGACCCAGCACCATGCACAGCACTGCACCGAGTACGCCAACCTGCTGGACGCCTTTGGCGTTGACCCGGACCGCCCGCCGCAGCGGCTGGAGGACTTCTTCCCACTGGCGGCGCGCCTGTTCAAGAGCCACCGGCTCAAAAGCATCCCGGATGGGCAGGTGTTCAAGACCCTCAGCTCCTCCGGCACCTCCGGCCAACCCTCGCGCATCTTTCTGGACCGGGAAAACGCCGCCCTGCAATCCAAGGTGCTGGTGCGCATCATGCAGCACTGGCTGGGCAAGCAACGACTGCCCCTACTCATCGCCGATCACGCTGGGGTGATGGCCGACCGCCAAAGTTTTTCTGCCCGCGCTGCCGGCATCCAGGGCTTCTCCTTCCTCGGCCGCGACCCCTGCCATGCCCTCAAGGCGGACATGGGCTGTGATCTGCCCGCCCTGCTGGCCTTTGTCGAGCGCTATCAGGATCAGCCGCTACTGATCTTCGGCTTCACCTACATGGTCTGGCAGTACCTGCTGCCAGCACTGGAGGCCCATGACATCCAGCTGCCGCAGGCCATTCTGCTGCACGGTGGCGGCTGGAAGAAACTGCAGGCGCTGGCGGTGGATAATGCCGCATTCAAGGCGCGACTGGCCGGTCGCGGTATCCGGCGGGTACACAATTATTACGGCCTGGTGGAGCAAACCGGCAGCGTCTTTGTGGAATGCGAGCAGGGCCATCTGCACGCCCCGCTGTTTACCGATGTGCTGGTGCGTGATCCGCTGCGCGGGCGCATCTGTGAACCTGAAGAAACCGGCGCTTTGCAGCTTTTTTCCCTGCTGCCCACCAGCTATCCGGGGCATGTGTTGCTGACCGAGGATCTGGGCCAGGTCCTTGGCGAGGACGACTGCCCCTGCGGCCGCCAGGGCCGCTATTTTCGCGTGCTCGGGCGCATTGCCCAGGCAGAGAAGCGAGGCTGTAGTGATGCCTATTGAGGATCAACGCCTGGGAGCGCGGGCGGCTCGGCCGCAAGGGTCCACAACTGTAGTCAACCCAGCCTACAGTCAGCCGGACAACATCAGGCACCTACTCGGCCGCCCACCTGAAGAAGTCGCCAGGCAGCGGCCATTGCCGCTGTTCTCGGCTGAGGCCATGGGCTTTCTCGGCGCTCTATCCAAAGCCCTGCTACCCAGCGACGGCAGCCGAGTCCCGCCGGAGCTGGCCGCCCTCGGCTTTTGGCTCCGGCCCGCAGCCCTGGGCAAGCTGCAAGCCCAGTACTGCCCTGACGCCACGGGGCAACTGCTGCGCCCCGTCGGCTGCGTGTTCCACCTGCCCCCGGCCAACGTCCCTACCCTGTTTGCCTATGGTTGGGCTCTGTCTCTGCTAGCGGGCAACGCTAATATCATTCGCTTATCAAGCCGGCAGAATCCCCTGACCAAATCCTTGCTTGCGCAGATCGGGCGCCTGCTGGCAGCCCCCGAGCACAGCGCCATCCGGCAACGCAGCTGCCTGCTTAGCTATGGCCACGACGAGCAGATCAGCGAGCAACTCTCGGCCCTCTGCGCCCGACGTCTTATCTGGGGTGGTGATGCCACAGTCAGACATATCCGCCGCATCCCCCTGCCGCCATTGGCGCAGGAAATTGTCTTTCCCGATCGCCACTCTTGCAGCCTGATTCAGGCCGATGCCCTGCTGCGACAGGACTATCTAGCACCACTGATCCAGGCCCTATACCGCGACATCTTCGCCTTCCAGCAACAGGCCTGCTCTTCACCTCGGGTGCTGTTCTGGCTGGGCAAGGATGCAGACATCCAGGCCGCCAGGGCGCGGCTCTGGCCCGAGTTCGATGCCTTTGCAGAGGCGCAGCCGCATACCACCGAACGCTCCGACGCCATGGAGAAGCTTATCTGCCTGCAGCAGATGGCCCTCGGCGGCATGGTACGACGGATAGAACCCGGCTCACGCCTCACGCGCCTCCAGGTACATCCCGCCGCCTCGGCCCAACTCCTGGCCTACCATTGCGGTCACGGCATACTCCTGGAAGAACCAATCTGCCAACTGCAACAGCTCTCTGACTACCCAGGTCCGCGCATGCAGACCCTGAGCACCTGGGGCTGCCCGGCGCAGACACTGCACGACTGGCTGCAACAAGACCCCATGCCCCCCCTGGACCGGCTGGTGCCTCTAGGCCAAGCCCTCCGCTTCGACACCATCTGGGATGGCCTGGACCTGTTGCGCCAGCTAACCCGAACCCTTTACAGGGAATGCAGCCCATCCTAGGAGCGCCGAAAATACCAAACCAAACCCAGCCTGAAAGGCATTAGACCTGCCACTGGGTTTTGCTTGTGGATGACATTTCTTCACCGCTATACTGCCTGGAGATATCCACAAAATAGCCATAACCCAAGGAACTGAATAGTGAAAGCCGTCATCCTCGCCGGGGGCCTGGGCACTCGGATCTCTGAAGAGACCCATCTCAAACCCAAGCCCATGATAGAAATCGGCGGCCGCCCCATACTGTGGCACATCATGAAGACCTATTCTGCCCACGGGGTCAACGACTTCATCATCTGCTGCGGTTACAAGGGATACATCATCAAGGAATACTTTGCCAACTACTTCCTGCACATGTCCGATGTTACCTTCAATATGACCAACAACCAGATGGAGGTACACCAGAAAAAGGCCGAACCCTGGTGCGTCACCCTGGTCGATACAGGCGAAGACACCGCCACCGGCGGCCGACTCAGGCGTGTCGCCGACTACATCCGTCATGAACAGTCCTTTTGTTTCACCTACGGCGATGGCCTGGCCGATGTGGATATCAGTGCACAAATTGCCTTCCACCAAGCCCACGGCAAGCTGGCCACTGTTACTGCCGTACAGCCCCCTGGCCGCTACGGCGCCCTGGTGTGCCAGGGCAATCAGGTGCTTGGCTTCCAGGAAAAGCCCCCCGGTGATGGGGCCTGGATCAACGGAGGTTATTTTGTCCTCAGCCCTGCGGTACTGGATTTCATCCCACGGGATAACTCAAGCTGGGAGGCCGAGGCCATTGAACGCATAGCCCAAAGGGACCAACTGCAAGCCTTCGAGCACCGAGGCTTCTGGCAGCCCATGGACACCCTGCGAGACAAGGTCCATTTGGAAAAACTCTGGAACCAAGGCAAAGCCCCCTGGAAATGCTGGGAATGAAGCCCTACTCTGATAGCTTGAGCGGCAAGCGCGTATTGGTCACCGGCCATACCGGATTCAAAGGCGCTTGGTTGAGCCTATGGCTACAGCAACTAGGAGCCGAGATAACAGGTATTGCCCTGCCCGCGAACACCCAACCCAGCCTGTTCGAACTCCTGGGTTTGCGGGGGCAAATGGAGAGCCATTACTGCGATATACGAGATGCAGAGACGCTGAACAAACTGGTGCAAGAAACGCAACCGGAGTTCGTTTTTCACCTGGCGGCACAGCCCCTGGTGCGCGCCGGTTACCGCGATCCGCTTGGCACCCTGGAAACCAATATCATGGGCACGGCGAATCTGCTGGACACCCTGCGCGGCGTGGATTCGATACGGGTAGCCCTGATGATCACCACCGACAAGGTCTATGGCAACCTGGCGCAGCCCTACCCCTTCCGGGAGACCGATGCACTCGGTGGCCAGGACCCCTACAGCGCCAGCAAAGCCGCCTGTGAAATACTCATTGCCAGCTACCGCGATTCCTACCTCGCAGCGCAGGGAGTAGCACTGGCCTCGGCCCGTGCCGGTAACGTCATCGGCGGCGGCGACTGGGCTGAAGATCGTCTGATACCCGATGCCATCCGGGCCTGGCAGGCTGACAAAGCCCTGGAGATTCGCCGACCACAGGCCATTCGTCCCTGGCAGCACGTTCTGGAACCCTTGCACGGCTATTTGACCTTGGCGGCAAAACTCTGGCACCAGCCCGAATTGGCTGGTGCCTATAACTTTGGCCCCCCTACCCATGAGGCCGCTAGCGTCCGTCAGGTGATTGAACTGGCACGAAAGGCCTATGGCAAAGGTGATGTTCACTACAGCACAGGCGAGGACGGTCCTCGAGAGACCCACCACCTGGCCCTGGAAAACACCAAGGCACGGCAGACATTGGGCCTATCGCCCAAATGGAGTCTGGCGCAAGCCACAACGCGCACTCTGGCCTGGTACCAGGCTCAGCACGCTGGCGCTGATGCGCGACAACTCTGTCTGGCCGAAATTGCCGAGTTCGCAACTCAGTCATGAATCGCCTCAAGGTCAGTGACTTACCACTGCCAGGCCTGAAACAGGTGCAACGTCGGCACCTGGGCGACAGCCGAGGATTTCTGACGCGCATCTTTTGCGCCGAAGAGCTGGCCGAAGCAGAATGGAACCGGCAAATGTCCAAATCAGCTGGGCTTTACTCTAAACTCAGGTTTACGGCACTTAATAATCATGAAAAATAGGATTAAGAAAATAGTCACAACCCTAGAAGGCCTTTATTTGCTACAACGAAGCCCTATAGAAGACCAGCGTGGCTACTTCGAACGGATGTATTGTGCTGAGGAATTAAGAGATATTATTGAACATCGGAGCATAGTTCAAATCAACCATACTCAGACAGAAACAGCCGGTACGGTTCGCGGAATGCATTTTCAAAAAAAGCCTCATGCAGAACTAAAAATAGTAAGCTGTTTGATAGGTGAAGTTTTCGATGTCGCAATAGACCTAAGAAAAGGCTCCCCTAGCTTCCTTCATTGGCATGCAGAGCGATTGAGTTCGGTTAACCATCGATCTCTTATTATCCCAGAAGGATTTGCACATGGATTTCAATCGCTAACAGACTACAGTGAAATTATATATTTTGTAACATCAGATTATTTTCCCGATGCAGAAGAAGGAGTACATCCGCAAGATCCATTAATTAACATCTGCTGGCCATTACAAGTAAGAAATCTCTCCCCGCGTGATCAAATACTACCTTTTTTAAATGAGCAATTTCACGGTCTTTCATGATCAATATATTCATAAAAAGTTTTTTAGCAAATAAACGATGTGCTGATCGTACCCAACGGTGAGCCCGATGAACGACCGATCATCAACAACGACAGAAATCAAGGTCGAGTTATCGCACAGGTGCCATATGATAACTGATACGTTAAAAACGGCTCTCTGGGAGGCAGACCGCCATCTTGCCGTGCTAGAGGTGGCCCTGCACGATTGGCACGCCGTCCAGGTCACTGATCTTTCTGAGGTAGAAGATCCAAATCGGCTCAGAATCCTTGATCAACTGCTCTACCGCTATACCAAACTGCAAGATACCTTGGGCCAGCGCCTGGTTCCCGCCACCTTGGCGGTCTTGTCCGAACCCTTTGAGGAATGGCCGATGATCGACCGACTCAACCGGCTGGAAAAGCTCGGCTACATTGAAGTGGATTCTTGGTTAAGCTGGCGCGAGACCCGCAACCGCCTGGCCCAGGAATACCCAGAACAGGATGATACACGCTTTGCAGCTATCTTGGCCGCCGTGTCAACAGCGGCAGAAGTGGCTGCCAGCTACCGTAACTGGCATGCCAAACTGAATGCCATATTTCTCGATGACAAAGCATATGAACGATGAAGCCCTAAAACCCAGCATCTTCTACACCAAACCCTCCATCACCGAGCTGGGAATCCACTATGCCACAGATATGGTAAAGAACCAATGAGACGAATCCTGATCACAGGTGCAACAGGTTTTGTCGGCAGACAGATACTTAATGCATTAGACAGACCTGAAATTGCATTGGACCTGATCGTCAGAACGGGAAAAGAGCACCAAATTACCGAAAGAGGATGCCTGGGGCGCGTCAAGACTTCCCCGGATATTTTCAGTGAAAGCGAGGAATGGTGGGCGGAACAATGTCAAGGCATAGACACCATCATCCACGCAGCCTGGTACGCGGAACCCGGAAAATACCTTCAATCACCCCTAAACATGGAGTGCCTGCAAGGATCTTTACGGCTGGCCAAGGCTGCCGCGCAAGCCGGAGTAAGGCGATTTGTAGGGATCGGAACCTGCTTTGAGTACGATACCAGCAAGGCGGTATTGTCCGTTGACACGCCGCTAAGGCCATCGACCCCATACGCTGCGGCGAAGGCAGCATTGTTCTTTGGTTTGTCCAACTGGCTTCACACCCAATCAGTCGAATTTGTTTGGTGCAGGCTGTTTTATCTATACGGAATTGGGGAAGATAAGCGTAGGCTTGTGCCTTATATCCGCCATCAACTTGAAAATGGCCAGCCTGCGCAATTGACCAGCGGCAAGCAGATTCGAGACTTTCTTGATGTTGAGCAAGCTGGCAAGAAAATTGCAGAAATTGCACTCAGCGACATTACGGGCCCGGTGAATATCTGTTCGGGAATCCCGGTCACAGTACGTCAGTTCGCCGAGCATATTGCAGACCAGTATGGGCAACGCAATTTACTCCAGTTTGGAAAACGAATAGATAACATTACCGACCCTCCCTGCATAGTAGGCATTTCGAATATTAATAATTATATTCCTGATTACCCACAAAGATCAGCCTCGTTCACACAGGGAGCTATACTTGGTGCAGGAGGTATAACGCCATGAAAAACCGAGTGCAATTCCAGAAGGGCTACAGTCTAGCTGAATTTCTGCGTGACTACGGCACGGAGGAACAGTGTCGCCAGGCCCTGTTTCGATGGCGCTGGCCAGAGGGCTATGTATGTCCCGAGTGTGGTGGCCGGAAGTACTGCACCTTGCCATCCCGGGGTGGACTGTTTCAGTGCAATCATTGCCATCACCAGCATTCATTGACCAGTCGCACGATCTTTGACTCCAGCAAGCTACCGCTGACGGCCTGGTTTCTGGCCATGCACCTGCTGACGCAGGCGAAGACGGGGCTGTCCGCCTTGGCACTGCACCGGCAACTGGGCGTCTCCTACAACACTGCTTGGAGCATGAAGCACAAGCTGATGCAGGTGATGAAAGAACGGGATGACGGCTATACCCTATCCGGGACCATCCAGCTGGATGATGTTTACTGGGGTGGAGAGCATCGGGGTGGCAAGGTGGGTCGCGGCTCACCCAACAAGACCCCCTTTGTGGCGGCGGTTTCCACCACTGACGCAGGCCATCCGCTGTACATGAACCTGCAGGTAGTCAAGGGATTCCGCTCTGCCGAGATCCTGAAGTGGTCTCGCAACCAGTTGGCACCCGGCAGCACCGTCTACAGCGATGGTCTGGCCTGCTTTCGCGCCGTCACGGCCGCGGATTGTCAGCACATCCCGATTGTCACCGGCGGCGGTCCCGATAGCGTAAAGCATGAGGAATTCACCTGGGTCAACACGATGATCGGCAACGTCAAGAATGCCGTCACGGGTGTTTACCATGCCATGCAGCATAAGCACCTGCCACGCTATCTGGCTGAATACTGCTACCGCTTCAACCGACGCTTTGCTCTGGAGACGCTCCTGCCCCGGCTGGGCTGGGCCGCTGCACGAACGCCACCGATGCCGTACCAGCTCCTGAAGATGGCTGAGGTTTATGGGTAATCAGGATTATATTTGACATAATGTTAATCATGTATTTCATTATTTTATCATGAAAAGAATTAGAGTACTTCACATAACCCCTCACCTCGGTGGAGGTGTCGGTAAAGCATTGTCGTGTCTATGCCAGCAGTCAGTGCTCACAAACTCAATAATACAACATGTAATAGTATGCCTTGAACAACCAGAAAAAAAAGATTTCATTAATTCTATTGTTAGTATTGGCATACAGGTAGAGGTGTCACCAACACCAAGAATGCTAAATAAATTAATTACTGAAGCAGATATTGTTCAATTAGAGTGGTGGAACCACCCAACACTCTTCAGGGCATTATGTTCATGCAGCTTACCAACTATGCGATTGTTAATCTGGTGCCATGTTTCAGGGATTGAAAACCCTTATATCCCAGAATCATTGATTGATAGTGCTCATCAATTTGTTTGCACTTCTAAATGTTCTCTGCAGGCAAATGAGATTGCTAAACGAATTGCAGCAGGCGCAAAAAGTATTTCTTTTATATCAAGCGGTTGTGGCGTAGAAAAATTACCAACTCCTATATTCAATTATAGAAAAGAAATAAGTGCTGTATATCTAGGCAGTTTGAATTCAGCAAAGATTCATCCAGAATTTGTACAATTTGCAGCAGCGGTAGACCTACCAGACTTTTTTATTACAATGATTGGAGATTTGCAAGGAAGTAACCAGCTAAGTACTCTATGCGAAATAGAAGGGAAACCTGATCTTCTAAAATTCGTTGGTTATCAATCAGACATTGTCACGTCTCTCTCTGAGGCAGATCTATTAATTTATCTATTACATCCAAGTCATTATGGAACAGCTGAAAACGCCTTAATTGAGGCTATGGCAATGGGTATCATACCTATCGTATTAAACAACCCTGCAGAACGTCATATTGTAGATCATGAAGTAACAGGATTTATAGTAAAAACACCTACTCAATTAGCACAAGTAGTTAAACGTCTATCCAATGACAAAGATGAACTGAATAAAATGAAGCGTAAGGCAGCAAGAGCTTCAAGAGCTTCCTACAATAGTGCTCTAATGGAGCAACGTTTATCTGAAACCTACAAAAGCATAATCAAGATACCAAAAGAAATTTTTAACTTCAAAAAACTATTCGGATCAAACCCTTCGGCTTGGTTTTTGGCAAGTCAGGGCAAGAAAAACTCTTTTAATAAAAATGGAACAGTAACCATAGCAAACAAGGCATATCAACCTATTTTATTTGAGCAAACAAAAGGAAGCGTTTTTCACTTTCGGCACTACTATCCCGAAAATAAACTACTTAAAGCTTGGTCGAACGCCCTAGAAAAAATGAAGTAGACTTATAATTTAAAATAGAGATCTAACATGCATAGCTTAATCAAAGAAGCAATAAATAACATAAATAAAATTGACTACCCTTGCCTACTTTCTTTCATTGAAAATAATATTAAAGATAAGACAGTAGTAATTTATGGTGCAGGTGCCTTTGGACAGCAAACCGCGAATTTACTTAAAATTCATAAAATAATTCCTGACAAGTTTTTAGACATTAATCCAAAGTCGTTTATCAACGAGATACCTACAATACATCCACAGAAGTATAATAAAAAAATTCAACAATTATATTGTCAATTGTTATGACAAAACATCAGAGAAAAAATCTCGTTGCCTATTTAAAAAAACTAGGTTTCACAAAATTTATTGATGCTCAGTATCTACGGGCTATGACTATTAAAAATCAATACGAAGACCAAACAAACTATTACAAGCAACATGTCATAGACATACTAAAGCCTCTTGATTATCTAGCTGATGAAGAAAGCCGATTAACTTATACAAAAAACGTAATTTCTCATTTATTAAGAAGCTATGATAACGCACGAGAAAGCAATGAAAAAGAGCAATACTTTATAAGTCTAGACGGCTTTAGAAATAACTTTAATAATTTTATTGATTGTGGAGCTTATACAGGAGACACTTTTAATAAATTGATTAACATCAACCCTAATCTTAGGGAATATATTGGATTTGAACCAAATCCTAATTCTTACAATGAATTAGTTTCAACTACCTTAAATTCAAATATAAAAACTATTCTATTTCAGTCCGCTGTAAGCAACAAAACTGGATTAATATCTTTTGATGAAAATACTGGTTCGAGCAAAATTAGCAAAGAAGGTAAAATTTTTGCTAAATCTATTCGTCTAGATGAAACCCTCATAAATTATCCTGTTGAATTCTTAAAAATGGACATTGAAGGAGAAGAAATTAATGCACTTATTGGAGCAAGAGAATTGATTAATAATAATTCTCCACAACTAGCCATAAGCATCTACCACTATATAAATCACTTCTGGGAAGTACCTAACTTAATTAACTCTTGGAACCTTAATTATAATTTATTTATTAGATCACATTCCAGCGCATGCATGGAAACAGTATTATATGCTCAAAGGAATCAATAATCATGCTGCCTAAAAGAGAAAAGCTTGCTGATCGATTACCGCTCAAAACTCCTTTTTCAGTTCATATTTTTCCATCATATAAGTGTAATTTCAAGTGTAATTACTGTATACATGCAATTTCAAACGCTGAATTAAAGAAAAGGGGATTTAGTAAAGATGTTATGAATTTTAATACCTTTATTAATGCAATCAAAGGAATAAAAGATTATGAATCGAGAATTAAAGCGCTAATTTTTGCAGGCCATGGTGAACCCCTATTGCATCCAGACATTATAAAAATGGTTGACTTAGCAAAAAAAGAAAACATAGCAGAGAGAGTAGAAATAACAACTAATGCATCGATGCTGAGCAAACAAATGTCTGATAGTCTTATCGATGCAGGCCTGGACAGGCTTAAAATATCTATTCAAGGTACATCAGAGAAAAAGTACAAAGAAATATCTAATCACAACCTTATTTATAATGATTTTATTGACAATATTAAATACTTTTACAGTCAAAAAAAACATACTGAAGTCTATATAAAAATAATAGACATTGCATTGAAAGATAAGCAAGATGAATTTTATTTTAAGTCGATATTTTCATCAATTTCAGATTATATTGACATAGAATATGCCATCCCTTTTGTACCGCAGCTCGACTTATCATTAATAAAAAATAACTTTGATAAATGCAAACAGGGTCACGCTATTCATTCAGAAATTTGTTCTATGCCATTTTATATGCAAGTAGTTACACCAAACGGTGATGTACTGCCTTGTTGCTCTATTGATATACCAATAGTTTTAGGTAATGTTAATAATGAAAGCCTGAAGCAATTATGGGAAAGTGAACAACAGAGGAAATTTTTATTAACTATGTTAAGCGATAGAGAATCTAATAAAGTATGTAGTCGATGTTCTGTACCGATATATGGATTGCAGGAAGGAGATTATCTCGATAGTTGTAAAGATAAATTACTTAAAGCTTTCGAAAATGGAGCACCGAATGCAAGCTAAGATTAAGCCTGGGTACGACAATCAGCGTAGACTATTAAGAGACATAGTTCCTCTAGACACTCCATTTACCTTATTTATAGCACCATCACAGGTATGTAATTTTAAGTGCAGTTATTGTTTGCATGCACTAAGCAACTCGGAAAAAAAAGCTAAGGGATTTAGTTTATCTAAAATGAAATTTTCTGTTTTTAAAAAAATTGTTTATCAATCTAAAAAATTTCCTAGAAAGTTCAAACGTGTGTTGTTGACTGGTCTTGGAGAACCAATGGCAAATCCAAGAATTGCGGACATGGTTAAGCTGATTTCAGAAAATGACATATCTGAAAAAATTGAAATATTTACTAACGGCTACTATCTTAATGAAAAGATTTCTAGTGAATTAATCAAGTCAGGATTAACTAAATTAAGATTATCCATACAAGGAATTAATGATGAGCAATACAAACTAAATACTGGAGTAAAAATAGATTTTTTGTCTCTTGTAGAAAAAATTTCTAATTTTTTTATTCAAAGCAGAGGGAAGTGTGAAGTTTACATTAAAGTAATAGAAGAAGAATTAAGAGACAAAACTGATCACGACCGGTTTTATGATATTTTTGGGTCTATCTGCGATGAAATTTTTATTGAGAATCTGACGCAGGCTCAACCAATGTTGGGCAACTACAACAATAAAATATCTAATGACAAAACATTTTATGGCGAACTTTCTGCTAAAAGAAATGTATGCCCATTCATATTTTATTCATTACAAATAGATATAAATGGTAATTGTTTCCCTTGTCCACCATTAAGTTTACCTTTGGAATTCAGTCTGGGTAATATTAACGATGAAGACATTACACTCATATGGAATGGAACTAACCATAAGAATCTAATGCTATCACATTTAATGGAAAATAGAGAAAAGCCAGATATATGTAAATTCTGTACCAATTATCTTTGCTTTACACCTAAAGAAGACAATTTAGATGAAATAGATAACAATTTAATTAAAAAAATTGAGGGATTATAATGGCAAGCATTGAACCTATTTGTGGCCATAATGATCGAGTAAGGTTAAAAGATGTTTTACCACTCAAAACACCTTTTACCTTGAATATTTTTCCTACTAATGCTTGTAACTTTAAATGTCACTACTGCGCTCAAGTACTTGGAAAGAAAAAACTAGCATCAGAATTTAACTATAATTCTTCAGAATTAATGAGCATCTCAACATTTGAAAAAATAATTGAACAGTCAAAAAATTTCCCACAACCTTACAAATTACTTTCTTTTATGGGGCATGGAGAGCCGTTAATAAATAAATTATTGCCAAAAATGATTGAGATGGCAAATTATAATAATATTGCAGAGCGTATTGAGATCATTACTAATGGCTCCTTACTAAGCCATGATCTATCAGATAAATTGATAGATGCAGGTGTCTCAAATATACGAGTTTCGATTCAAGGATTAAACTCTAATAAATATTCTTTAGTTGCAGGAGTGAAAGTTAATTTTAATCAATTAATTAAGAATTTAGAGTATTTTCACAAAAAAGGAAAAAAATTTAATTCTCATTTATTTATTAAAATCATGGATTGCTCTCTTGATTTAGACGAAGAAAAAAAGTTTTATGAATTATTTGATAACATTTCAACTCGAATGTACATCGAACAGGTAAAACCAGTTTATGCTGGAGTGAACATTGATGGTGAACAACATAATTTCTTGAAGACAGATCGTTATGGAAATACTCATGCTCCTCGTATAGTTTGTCCTCTTCCTTTTTTTTCTATGGCAGTTTGGCCCAATGGAGATATAGCTCCCTGTGACGCCATATATAAGCCAGCATTACTTGGAAATATCAGCGAAACAACACTAGCCCAAGCATTTAGCAACAAGACAATCAATTTGTTTCGCCAAGAACATCTAAATGGAAACAAAAATACTCTAAATGGTTGTGCCAAATGCTGTGCACCTGATGATGTAAGCAACGAAATGGATGAATTGGATAGTGCCCGGAAACAATTAAGCGCGCTTTATTCAAATTTTAAGTAAATTAAATACTGGAGTGTATTTCATGAATGTACTGTTAGTCAGCTGTAAAAAATTAGATTGGATGCAAGAATCAAAAGGGGCTATTCCCTTACCTCTGCTGTACTTAGCTTCAGTATTAAAAAGTAAAGGCCATGAACCAATCATACTAGATCTATCTGTGAAGGCTAGATATACAGAAAATTATAACAATATGGATGCACTAAGGGATATCGACGCCGCAATACAGCAACACGATCCGAGCTTAATTGGGTTTAACTGCTTTGTGAGTCAGCAGTTCCCTTTCATAATGCAAGCTGCTGAGCATATCAAAACATACACTGACATTCATATTACTCTTGGCGGGGCTCACCCTTCCTTATTCCCAGTTGAAATACTAGAACACTGCCCTGCAATTGATACAGTAGTTATTGGTGAAGGTGAAACGCAGATTATTGATATTATAAACTCTATTGAAAAAAATAATGTACACGTCTTATCATCAACTCAAGCCCTGGCATGGCGTAGCGACAGTAAAGTAATTAAAAATGATAGAGTTGGTTTTATTAAGGATCTAGATTCAATTCCCATGCCATCATGGGATCTTATTAACCTTGAAGACTACTACGGTGATCATACAGGGTGGCATAATCCAAAAGGCTTTGACATTAAGGTTTCAATTCCTATCTTAACTTCTAGAAGCTGCCCATTCAGTTGTAATTTCTGTGCGTGCTTCACAACAATGGGTAGAATGTTTAGAGTTCGTTCTCCCTATAAGGTTGTTGATGAAATCGAGTATCTTAATAAAGAGTTTGGTATGAATTACTTTGGATTTATTGATGATATAGTCAATATTAGAAAAGATCATATTATTGGTATATGTAATGAAATTATTAGACGTAAATTAGATATTCAATTTGAACCAACTTGTGGATTGTATCTAGGAAAAGTAGATGATGATATTGCAAAAGCAATGGCTAGAGCAGGATGTACATTTGCCAGACTTCCTGTAGAGCACGGTAGTGACTGGATTCGAACCAATGTAATTGGAAAAAAAATAAGTAGAGAATCAATCTTTAAGGCGCAAAAGGTTTTGAAAGCAAATGGAATAAGAACGAGCACCATGTCAATTATGGGTTTTCCTGAAGACACGGTAGAAACATTGCAGGAAACATATGACCTACTTATTGAATTAAACGCTGATTTAAATTACGTTTTTAATTTAATCCCTATGCCTGGATCAAGAGTTTTTGAACAAGCTGTAAATGAAGGACTATTAAATGTAAATTTTGATATCAATTCTCTATGGCGTGGTGATGTTGAGCTTGATCCTGTTCAAAAAGATCAGCAGTTCTATATTAAACCAAAAGATATGACGTTTGAGGAAATGGCAATGTTTAGGCAAAAGTTCAATCAAATTCGAATACTCAGTGACGAAATAAAAGAAGAAATAAGTAAAAGCAATGAAACGAACAAGCCATCACATTCCAGTTTAATAAACGATCTTGCCAATGGGGTTGAGAGCCAAGTCGAATCTGGAATGATATTGCAAGCTGGGCGCTGACTGTTAGTCAATAGAACTATTGTTTAAAGCTTATGAGATAGATAAGAAAATATGAAAATAATATCTATGTTTTAAGCAGCTATTAAAAAGCTAACACACTTGTAGCGCAAAGATTCTCTTCTATCAATTCTTAGCTAATAGAATAACCCAGTCTACGTGCATAATTGTTCAGTACGTTTTTAACCCCTATAAGATTTATTTCAGGTGCTAAGTAAAGCCCAAGTGCCAAAAAGCCATTTTGCATACATGATCTACAAATAGAATAATCATATCTTTGCTTTTGTATTTCTGTTATAGGCATATCTAGATAATTCCCAAGACGATACTTCTTCGCATCGTAAACACTGCAACAGAGCGTTGCATCACCGGATGAATCTAGCACCATCTCAACTTCTCTTAACCGACACCAATCCAACTTAACCTTCTTACAAGCATCAAGAGTTTCATCGTAACCTAGCGCCAGTAAGTCTAATAATTTTTTATCATCGTCTGTTACAATAAAATCATTTGCATGCACATCTCCCATCAATGCTAAACTTTTTTCGAGTGGCATAAACTGTGCCCAGGCTGACTGAAATCTCCACCCTAATTCTTCAGCATATGCTTTCATTAAAAATTCATCATCTATATTGTCATTGTAGCGTAGGTAAAACACATTAAGATTAGTATTAAGTTTAAATTCAGCTTTTATTTCAGACAAATATCTCATATTTTTTTTTACAACTTCAATGTCGCCGCCACGATGCGTTCTTTGATAGACCTCATTAGAAAAGCCTGATACCGATGCCTTAAGCGAGTCTAGGCCAGCGAGTAAGATTGATGCAAATCTTTTAGTAGTATTTAGGTTAGTACTTATGTGGCAGGGAATACCAAATGATTTCACAATTCTGATTAGTTCAGGTAGATGCTTATTCAAGGTTGGCTCAGTCCAATTATGTAAAAAAACTCCTCTGACACTACATTCTGTCACTGCTTTTGTTAAGATTTTATTTAACAACTCAGGTTGCATTATCTTTTTTGAATTTGTATCAATGCTGCCAATATTTCCAACAGGACATGAGGGGCAAGATAACTGGCATGTGCCAACCACATCAATAATAAAGTTATATTCTCTCAATTCAGCCATAATAAAAACCTTTTACTTTAGGATAAGACAACAAAATTACTTAATCTTAGTTAATTAGATGAAAGAAGTAGTTAATAAGTAATAAATAATACTTATCGACAATCTTTTGCCATTCGGAAAAGTTTGTCAGTAACAGGTAGCTAGAGGTCAGTCTCTAATTACGTACCCTAGAATGCTGCGCATTCACTAACGGGCGCTTATTGAACAGATGGCTTGGCAACTGACACGCGCCATGCTGTGCTGCTGCCAATCCCACTCCTGGCCATAAAGATCATAGGTATAATATTTAAACAATCAGGTATAATTAAGCTCTGTTCAGTATGTAGCTGTCAAGCGCAAAAACGTAATGGCAGCATTACGCGTTTGTTCCGGGTACGCTCAACCCTACATGGCAGCAGTATCAATGAGGATTTTGGGCAAAGACTTGGGTTCCCGGTCCTCTTCCAATCGACCACTGATGCCTACTTAGCTGGACGGCCTCGGTACTTTGGTTGCTCTGGAACAATCAGGTAATGCTCCCTACGTAATCGAAGTTAGGCATCTTCTTCCCAACTGAAACAGAGTGCATGAAACCTGAGCAGTTGTATCAGTCTTTCCATATTACTGCCCCAAACAATTTTGTGGCATAAATTTTTTAGTATAGCAACTAATATACAAAGCAAGCAGCCATTATGACCAGGTATTATGCTGAAAGAGAATTTGAGATTTTTAACAAGCAGGCAGAAATACTATCTAGCCTAGCTATTTATAACCCTATCGTATTTGATGTTGGTGCCAATGAAGGTCAGTCAATAGAGAAATATCACCAGTTATGTACTAGTGCCACAATTTATTCGTTTGAACCTAATCCTTTAGCGTGGGATAAATTACAAGAATCTTATGGACATAACTCTAAGGTTAAGTTATTCAAAAAAGGCTTAAACGAGCAATCAGGACTCTGTTCTTTTTTTGTAACCCGTGAGTTAAGTGCAAGCTCACTATTTCAGCCTGAAGTTAAGTTACAACGTTTAAGTAAAGATCGTAAATATGATTTTGAAGAAATTAAGGTTGACTGCATAACTTTGGATAAATTTTCTATAATGTTTGGTATTGACCAGATTGACATTTTAAAGATTGATGTACAGGGTGCTGAACTTAACGTTTTGAAAGGTGCCTGTAATCTACTCTCAAGAGGCAGTATTTCTGTAATTTTTCTTGAGATTACTTTTGCTGAAACCTACGTTAATCAAATGCAACTTATAGACTTACTAAGTTTTATTGAACAACACAATTATAAAATATGGGATTTAGCTCCATTTGTGTATACAAGAACGGGGAGGCTATGGGCAGCTAATGCTATTATTTTAAGTAGAGACGCATACAATAAGATCGAATCTACATGATCACATCTTAGCTTGCTATTTATATCATTTATAAATTTTTTATCTTTAAAGTTTTTTAATTATTCGGTCGAAAACAACTCTCCAGAACTTACTTTTTCTATAAATTTTAAGTATCCTTTCATTTTTTCCGGATTAACCATTACAAGGAATTCGCTAATATCTTTCTTAAGTTCTTCAATTCCAAGAATCTCTTTATTCACCCATTTTTCGCGTAATTCGCAAGCCTCTTTAAAGTATTTCCCTTTTCTTTCAGGATGATACCTTAAGGTGCTTTTTAAGTTGAGGTGCTTGATTTGAAAATATCTTATTATGGCCTCGTTGTAATCATCTGAAAATCCCATCCCTTTTTTAATTCCAAGTAAATAGTGATACACTTCTAATGATAAAAGCAAGTCATGAATTACTGTGAGCGATTCATCTAAATCTAACTGTCGGTAGTAATTTAAATGTGTAGATAACGATGCCTCACTACTATTCCAATTCAACATATCGTAAATAAAAAATGGAGAATTTGTAGCGTAAACCTTACCAAATATAATAATTGACGCCGTCAAAAGCAAATCATTAAAATGAAATACTGCCGGATGATTGTTATAGTACTTTACAAACATCTCCACAAATTTTCTTCGAATTACACTGAATAATATAACATTAAGTCCTCCAGCAGAATGAAAAAAACTCATCACTCGCTCGGTTGGACTATCATGATCTAGTGGATTGTATTTAAAGCTTTGAAACTCTCCACTTCTATCTAGATAATATCTACCTGTAAATGCAGATACTTCTACACCATAGGTGGATGAAAAAACTAGTTGAATCAGACTATCGAACCCTGAAGGTAGCAGCACATCATCATCTGTTCCTATGAATATATATTCACCTGATGCTTGTTCCATACCTATTTTAAGATTTGTTTTTCCATTTACATCTGGATTGCAAATATAGGTAATGTTCTTCCCATTTAGTTTCTTAAGAAAATCTGATTTTTCTTCATTTCCTGAATTATCAACAATTACCACTTCAATTTCATCTGATGCAAAAGCAATATACTCACATATAATTGAAATCGCCGTTCTTCCCGCCCTATTAGTGGGAATAATTATTGACAGTTTCATGAGCATGCCTCTTTATCAGTAGATGCATATTCAACAAATTTCATTTCAAAGCCTTTAACATACTGATATACCAAACTCATTAATGAATCAATAAGGTTCTTACTAGCTCCAGGGATCAAGCCTTTTCTTGCAGTGCCATGACCTTATAGGGCGTCATACTCAGGATATTGGCTGACATTACATGCCATTGTCTGGCGTTTTGAACTTTTGCTTAGTATGGTGTGTTTCCCGCTCAATAGCACGTATCCTCATCAGGTTCCAAATGCTTGCATCAGCCACCATGTCCATGACCACCTTCTGCCTAGGACGGACTTGTTCCAGAGATTGTTGCAAGGCAGCAGTGCTTTTTCACGGGTAAGCGTGGGATAAGAATCAAGAACCTCGTCAGTGCCAACCCATCAGCAAGGTTCTCGAACAGAACGGACACAAGGATTCTGGTTCCAGCGAAAACAGGGGTTCCACCAAGAACTTTAGGGTAACTCGTTACAACGTTTACACTCATGATGCCCCCCTCAATTCCAGTTTAGAATAAATAATACCTTTTTCTGAGTCTAACTCAAGGTCTAGTGACATATCAGGCTGATGGTATCTGATTGTAAAGTCACTCTTATTCAGGCGAATATTATGCAAAAGAATGTTCGTCTTCTGCATACCTGCTTACTCTTAGAGGAATTGTGCCGAAATATCTAAACCTACCGACTTAAGCATATCTTCTCTCTTCTTTTTAAGGTCCAGGGTAGGCGCTGGCCACCTGCGGTAAACATAGAGATAGTCGAGTACCAACTCAAAGTTTCGAGCTGCTTCTGTGGTGCTACGGCGGTTACCTACATTGATATAGTCTTTGTACACAATGGCAACTACCTGGTCCAGTGGTTTGAACTCAACCCTGGAGATCACTGACAGCACGAATTCCCAATCTTCAAAGGATCTCATGTGCGTGTCTTGCTTGATGCCGCGAATCAAGTGGGAGGGATAAAGACAGGCCGGGGTATAAATGAAATTCTTGACATAGATGCTTTGGAATTCATAGGTTGTGGAGGGCATTCGCTCTGGTGGATCAGGTAGGAGTACGCCCTTTTTTCTGTCCTCTTTTATTATTACCACATCTCCATATACGGCTTTATCGGGATTGGCCAGGGCAAAATCAACAAAGGACTGGTATCCGGTTTCTGGTAGCGCATCGTCATCATCCAGCAAGAGTACGCGACTGCCCTCGACCAGTTCCAAAGCCAGGTTTCTGCTCTCAGCCGGGCCTGGCTTACCATTTCTGACTATGAAGTAGTCTTTACCCCCCAGGTATTGCTCGGCCACTGCCGATATCTCCTGATCGTGCACATCAGAAACAAGGATGATCTGATAACTGCGCAGATTGCAATTTTTTACCGATTCAAGGCAGCGAACCAGTTCTCGGGTTCGTCCACCATGGGTCGGGATGATGATGCTTAGTTCAATCAATGGGCGCTCCTTTCACCAGGGCCTGCATCTTTTCTTCCAGATGGGAAACAAAGCGAGGTGTGTCGAATAATACGCCATTGATGCGCACCATCTTGGTACGCTCTCTTAGCTCTTGGTACTGGTGATGATCAGTTGCCAGTTCTACAGCCTTGTTTTCGTATTCAGCGAGATCATAGGTGATCAACTCGGGCAACTTGGCCGCTGTGAGCAAGGCTCCAGCCATGCGTGATGCAAAAGAACGGCCCGTCAGTGTCAGTACGGGCAGGCCCATCCAGATACAATCATTGGCCGTGGTTCCTGCGTTAAAGGGGAAGGTGTCGAGGAACAGGTCGGCCGTAGCGAAACGGGCCAGATACTCTTCAGGCGATACCCGTGGAGCAAAAAACAGGCGGTCTCCCTCTATCCCCTGTTCTTTTGCTGCGTTGCGCAGATTGATCTCGGACCAGGGATTGTCTGCCAATAACCAAAGCACGCTATCGGGTACCCTGCGCAAAATATTCATCCAGACTGCGAATACCTCGGGGGTGTATTTGTAGTTGTTATTGAAGGAGCAGAAGACAAAGGCATCTTCTGGCAGGCCACAGTCTGTTTTACTGGGCATGGGTGCATGTTTTCTCTGTCGGTCGCTGACCTGATAGACATCCGGCATGTAGATTGGCTTTTCCGAGTAATATTTTGTGTATTCTTCGGGTATGAGGAATCGGTCCGCTATGACGTAGTCGATAAAGGGGAGACCCGTGGTGGCGGGAAGGCCCAAATAGGTTATTTGAATGGGGGCGGGCCTATGGGCCAGCAAGTTGGGTCTTGCCCCCAGGGTTTGGCCCTGCAAATCGATCAGAATATCAATCTCATTGGAGCGAATCAGTTGCGCGGCCGTTGCGTCATCCATCCCCAGGATGCTGGTGAAGTGATCCATACCGTTGATAACACGCTGTCTTAGTGGAGAATTACCCTGATTGGTCCAACAGAATCCATAGATCTCAAAGCGGTCTCGGTCGTGCAACTCGAAGAGTTCGACGGTAAGCATGCTCACGGGGTGAATGCAGAAGTCCGACGAGCAGTAGGCAACACGAATCTTTTGATGCCTGTAGCCGCCGGACGGAGCCAATGCCGGCAGGTCGGTTTGCACCTTTTTCTTGACGAATTGCCGTGCCGTTGAAAGCTGGGTCTCGGGGTCATCGGATAGACTGATCATGGCCAGGGCCGAGGTGTGTTCCTTCATCAAGGCCTCGGTCACGCCCGCAAAGGGCTGATAGACCGGCCAGGCACAGTGTTTTGCCTTGAGAAATACCCAGTGGTGAATCACGTCTGGCTGGTTGGGTTCCAGCGTAAGGCTCTTGGTCATGTAGCCCAGGGCGCTGTGGTATTGCTTTTGGATCTCCAGCAGGCGGCCCAGATTATTCAACGCCATCAACAGGGTGGCTCGCTCTGCCACCTGATTGGGACGGACATGGTCATCGATCCAGCGCCATTGGGCTACTGCCTCCTCAGGTTGGCCCAAGTGCTCATAGGTCATGCCCAGATTGAAGCGGGGCTGGAAGAAGCTGGGGGCTAAGGCGATGGCCTGGCTATAGGCCTCCTTGGCCTGCTCCAGTTCACCCAACTTGAACAGAAGCGCACCCAGATTGAAACAGGCTACATGGTTGAGGGGAGTTTGGTTGCGTTTGAGCCAGGTTTGGTAGAGCACGGCGGCCAGTGAGGCAAAGCCTGCCGATTCAAGGGATTCCGCCTGAGGGAGGAGGTGGTTCAAGTCCAGATTGCCCTTCCAGGCATTCTGTATTGCGACTGCGAAACCGACTTCTACCGAGGATTCTTGCATGACCCACCCATCTACGCTTTGATTTCCTCGGACTTATCCCATAGAAAAAGTCATTTGTCAATTAATTACATTCCGTTGCCTTAGTATATGAATGCAAATTATTTTAATAAAAGCTTATTTTATTGTTTTATATGTACTTTATTAGATAAAGCAACACTTACTTTTTCCTGATTACCCACAAATCTCAGCCAATCGAATAGGGCGGCCCGTGGCCGCCGAGCAACCACTAGGGGCAGGCTTCATGGCTGTGGCTTGGCGGCGGGCGCGGCCCGCCCTAAGCCGCATGGCAAAGTCGGCCTCCCAGCCCGGGACGTGCATGGCTAGCCAACTATGTCGTATCTCCATCCCTTGCGGCCCAATCGTCTGTTGCTATTGCCTGTATCTGTGCGTAGGTAAAGGCCTGCTCCTGGGCAAGGGTCAACCACTCGATCTGTTCCGTGGTGAGAGAGGCGGCCTGCTCTGTGGTCAGTGACTCAATCTGATTGCTGTCCAGGGCCTTGATCTGCTCGGAACCGAAGCCATCCTGGATCTGGTCCGTGGTCAGGGCAGCTATCTGGGTATAGGCCATGACGGCGATCTGGGCGGCCTTCATGGCCTGCAAGTCCTCCGTCTCCAATGCCTGGATCTGGCTGGCATTGAGTTCACGCAGATCCTCGCCTTCTAACGCGCGCACTTGGTCAGTGGTCAGGGCGGCAATGTTGGTTGAGGACATTTGGCTCATCTGATAGGTGGTCAGAGCGACAATGTCCTCGGTACCAAACGCCTGCACCTGGTCTGTGGTCAGGGCCCCAATCTGCCCGCCGCTGAGATTGGCCGTTTGCTCTGTTGTCAGCGCTGCAATTTGATCTGTCTTCAGCTCCGAGAAATTATCCGTGCTGATGAACTGGATCTGGGTCGTGGTCAGCTCGGAAACATTGTCTGTCGTTATGGCCCGCAGCTGGTCACTGCCCAGGGTTCCTATCTGACTACCGGTCAATGCCTTGGTTTGATCGCTGCTTAGGGCCTGAATGTTCTCCGTACTCAGGGCCGCAACCTGGGTGGTGGTCATGGCTTGCAGGTCAGTCGTCTCAATTGCCTGAAGCTGATCCGTACTCAAAGCATTGAGGTTGTCCGTGGTCATGGCACGTATCTGTCTTGTACCCAAAGCGGCAACGTCTTCGGTACCAAATGCCTGAATCTGATCGGAACGCAAGGCAGCCAGCTGGGTGGTGGTCAGGCTCGCGGTTTGCTCTGTGGTCAGGGCGGCGATCTGGTCGGTGGCGAGCTTGTTCAGGTCGTCTGTCTCTATCGCCTGGATCTGGCTGGCGCTCAGCTGGGCAAGGTTATCGCTGGTGAGTGCATTGAGTTGTTCAGAACCCAGCGCCACAATCTGGCTTGTGGTCAGGGCCTTGGCCTGGTCGGAGGTAAACGCCTCAATCCCTTCCGTACTCAGGGCCGCTACCTGCGTGTTAGTCAAGACTGCCAGGTCATCGGTTTCAATGGCTGCGACCTGTTCAGTGGTCAAGGCATTGATATTTTCCGTGCTGAAGGCCCCCATCTGACTGGTGCCGAGGGCAGCAATGTCTTCGGTATCAAAGGCCCTGACCTGATCGGAGGTCATGGCCCCCAGTTGGTCGTTACTCAGGGCTGCCGTTTGCTCGGTACCCAGGGCGGCGATCTGCTCTGTGCTCATCTCCTTGAAATCGGCCGTATCAATGGCCTGCACCTGGTTTGCGCCCAGCTTGGCGATATTGTCCGTGCTCAGGGCCTTGACCTGTTCACTGGTCAGGGCGCTGATCTGGCTGGCGGTCAGGGCGGTTGCCTGATCAGAGGTCAGTTCCTTGATGTTGTCCGTGCTCAGGGCGGCAATCTGGGTTGCATTCAACTGCACCAGGTCTTCGGTCTCCATGGCGCGCATCTGATCGGAACTCAGGGCGGACAGGCTCTCCGTGGTCAGGTTACTGATCTGAGCCGTAATCAGGGCCTCGATGTCTTCAGTATCAAAGGCCTGCATCTGCTCTGAGGTGAGCGCGCTGAGCTGCGCCCCGGTCAGGTTGGCGGTTTGTTCCGTGGTGAAGGCCGCTACCTGGTCAGAGGAGAGCTGCTGGAAGTCATCGGTTTCAATGGCACGAATCTGATCTGTGCCCAGTTGGCCAATATTGTCCGTGGTGATGGCCCGCAGCTGCTCGCTCCCCAGCGCAACCATCTGGCTGGCAGACAGCGCCGTGGCCTGATCAGAGGTCAGTGCCTCGATATTTTCGGTACTCAAGCCCGTTACCTGATCCGTGGTCATGGCCCGCACATCCTCGGTTTCAAAGGCGCGGAATTGATCCGTACTCAGGGCGTTGAGGTTGGTTGTAGTCAACGAGGGTATCTGTCCGATGGTCAGGGCCGCCAGATCTTCTGTGCCGAAGGCGGTCATCTGATCACTGGTCAGGGCCCCCAATTGAGAGCCGGTCAGACTGGTCGTCTGCTCCGTGGTCAAGGCACCTATCTGTTCAGACTGTAGGGCCTTGAAATCATCGGTCTCTATGGCCTGTATTTGATCGCTGGTGAGGACGCTGAAGTTATCCGTAGTCACTGCCCTGAGCTGGTTGCTGTCCATCGAAACGATTTGATCGGCAGACAGCGCCCTTGCCTGATCCGAGGTCAGGGCATCGACATTATCCGTACTCAGACCCTTGACCTGGTCGGTCGTCAGGGCACGAATATCTTCTGTTTCAATGGCCTGGAACTGATCGGTGAGCAGGGTATTGAGGCTTTCTGTCGTCAGGGATTGAATCTGCTCGGTGCTGAAGGCCGCCAGGTCATCGGTTTCAAGGGCGCGCACCTGCTCCGTGGCCAGCAAACCAATTTGGCTAGCATTAAGGCCTGGTATCTGTTCCGTGGTCAGGGCCTCTATCTGTTCGGTGGATAGACTCGGGAATACGTCCGTATTGATGCTGCCGACCTGGTCTGTGGTCAATACCTGGAAGTTATCCGTGGTCATGCTGTTGAGCTGATCACTGACCAGTACACCAATTTGATCAACCGTGAACGCCTTGGCCTGATCGGAGGTGAGGTTTGCCATGTGCTCCGTATTCAGGCCGACCATTTGCTCTGTGGTAAGTGCACGCAGATCATCGGTCTCAACGGCTTGCAGCTGTTCCGTGCTCAGGGCATCGATGCGGTCCGTTCCCAAGTAGGATATCTGTTCCGTGACCAGGGCAGCGACATTTTCCGTTTCCAGCGACTGCACCTGGTCGGTGGTCAAGGCAGCAATCTGTACGCCACTCAACTGACCGACCTGCTCAGTGGTCAGGGCATTCAGGTTATCCGTGGTTAGCCCGGCTATTCCATCGGTTTGAATCGCTTGTAGCTGATCCCGTGACAATTTGGTCAAATTGTCCGTGGTCATGAAATTGATCTGATCGCTATTGAGCGTGTTGACCTGCTCCGTCAGCAACGCTTGGGTCTGATCCGAGGTCAGCGCCCCAATGTGGTCCGGGCTCAGGGCGGTAACCTGCTCAGTGGTCAGGGCCTGCAGGTCATCGGTTTCAATGGCGGCAAACTGGGAGCGGAACATGGTGCTCAGGCTATCGGTGGCAATAGCACTGACCTGGTCGGCACTCAGCGCCACGACATCATCGGTTGACAGAGCGCGAATCTGGTCTGAGTTCAGGGCGTTGATCTGCTCTGTAGTCAGTCCACCCACCTGCTCTGAGGTCAAGGAATCAATCTTGACTTCAGATAGGCTGGCAAGGGAGGCGGTATCGATCGAACGCAGTTGGTCCGTGGTCAGACCCACCATGGTATCCGTTGACAGGGCATTGAGCTGGTCGGTGGTAAAGGCCGCCACCTGCTCATTCTTCAAGGCTCCGACCTGCTCTGAGGTGAGTGAGCCTATGCTGTCCAGGCTCAGGGCCGTCACCTGCTCGGTATTGAGTGAGCGCAGATCATCGGTCTCCATGGCGGCCAGCTGCTGGGCGCTCAGGGCGGCAACATCATCGGTGTCCATGCTCGCGACCTGGGACTCGGTCAGGGCGGCCACATCCTCGGTCTGCAAGGCGCGTATCTGTGCCGAGGAAAGCGCAGACAGCTGGTCATTGGTCAGGCTGGCCACCTGGTCCGATGTGAGGGCGGAGATCTGCTTGGTCTCCATGTTCTGCAGATCATCTGTTTGAATCGACTGCACCTGGGTAGAACTCAGTTCCACCAGATTGTCGGTAGTCATGGCATTGAGCTGATCACTGGAAAGCGCGGCAATCTGGGTACCTGTCAGTGCCTTGGCCTGATCCGAACTCAGCGCCTCGATACTTTCCAGTGTCAAGCCGCCAAGCTGCTCGCCCGAGAGCAATTTCAGATCATCGGTTTCCAGCGCCTGTACCTGATCTGAGGCAAGGGCGGCAAGGGTATCAGTGGTGAGATTGGTTACCTGGTTGGCACTCAGCGCGGCAACATTCTCCGTACTCAAGGCCTGTACCTGAGCCGATCCCATGGAGGCCAGCTGATCAGTGCTCAGCGCCACCGCTTGCTCGGTATTCAGCGCGCCTATGAGATCGTTTGACAAGGCGGCAAAGTTATCCGTGCCTATGCTGGTTATCTGTCCTGCGGACAGTTTGGCAAAGTTATCGGTCGTCAGGGCATTGAGTTGGTCGCTGGACAGGGCACCGACCTGACTGGCCGTCAAGCCAGTAGCCTGATCGCTGGTCAAGGCGGCGACTCCATCCGCAGTCAAGGCACCGACCTGGTCGGTACTCAGGGCCTGCAAATCGGCAACCTCCAAGGCCTGTACCTGGTCTGTTGCCAAGGCGGCCAAGTTGTCTGTGCTCAGAACCCTAACCTGAGAGGTGCTCAGCGCTGCCAGGTCTTCAGGATCAAAGGCCTGGATTTGATCCGTGGTCAATGCAGCCACCTGATTATTGGACAGCGTACTGGCCTGATCAGAGGTCAACGCGGAAATGCTCTCCGTACCCAGGCTGGCAAAGTTATCCGTGCCTATGCTGGTTATTTGATCCGCGGACAGCTTGGTCAGGTTATCCGTGGTCAGGGCATTGAGTTGGTCGCTGGATAGCGCGGCTACCTGACGGGTAGTCAGGGCCTGTGTCTGGTCACTGGTAAAGGCGTTCACGCCATCCGTGGTGAATGCGCCGATTTGTTCGGCGCTGAGTACGCGAATGTCTTCAGTCTCAATGGCGCGCACCTGATCAGAGTCCAATGCGGCCAGGTTGTCCGTGGTCATGGACAGGATGCGCAAGGAGCTGATAGCAGCCACATCTTCTGGGTCGAAGGCCTGAATTTGCTCAGTGGTCAGGGCAGCCAACTGAGATGTCCTGAGACTTGCCGCCTGATCCGAAGTGAGGGCCGAAATTTGCTCGGTCGATATGTTTGAGAAGGTCTCAGCCGAGATCCTGCCCAGTTGGCCATCGTTGAGTTTGGCGAAGTTATCGGTTGTCAGGGCGTTGAGTTGGTCACTGGAGAAAACCCCAACCTGAATATTCATGAAAGAGCCAACCTGCTCAGAGGTCAGGGCAGCCATCTGTTCAGTGGTCAGCACAGACAGCTGTGAACTGCTCATGCTGGAGGCCTGCTCCGTGGTCATGGCCGCGATATTATCAGTAGTCAGAACCTGAAAATCATCGGTCTCGATTGCACGAAACTGATCGCCGGTCAGCGCCTTGAGGTTGTCTGTTGTAAAGCTATTGAGCTGCTCGCTGGAAAGCGCTCTGATCTGAAAGCCGGTTAATGCCTGCGTTTGATCCGAGGAGAGAACTTGTACGTTTTCAGTAGAAAGCGCAATGACCTGATCTGTGGTCATATTTCTCAGATCGACTGCCTCCATGGCTGCCATCTGCTCAGTACTAAGGGCTGCAACATTTTCCGTGCTCAGAGAACGCACTTGCTCTGTGGTTAATGCCACAATATCTTCTGTATCAAGAAAAGCTATCTGATCTGTACTTAGGGCTAAAATTTGATCTGTGGTAACTTGCCCAATTTGGTCAGAAGATAGTGCGGATATGAAATTGGAGTTAAGACTTGAAAAATTATCGGTTGTAATTCGTTCTAGCCAGTATGTCTTCATGCTTGCAACATTATCAGTTGCAAGTGCATTTAACTGATCACTATCGAGTGCTAAAAATTGTAGATAATTCCATGATTCAAATTGCTCATTTGATAGCGCAGAAACGCTATCGCTATTTAAAGATCGTATTTGCTCAGTAGTCAGTACTCCAATATTAAAGGTTTTAAGTGAAGCTGCTTGATCTGACGTCAGCGCACTGATAAAGTCTGTAGTAAGAACTTGTGCCTGAGCGTACTTCATAGAAGCAATATTATCAGTACTAATAACTTGCACTTGTTCTGAAGTTAACACTTGTAGCTGATTTGCGGTAAGTGACCGGAACTGATCAGCTGTCATCACATTAACTAAATCAGTTGTAAGTGATTTCACATTATCTGTAGTCAGACGACTAATCTGCCACGTCAAAAACTCAGAAAAACTTTCCGCTTTCATCCCGTTCAGCTGATCAGAGGTCATGGATTTTAGCTGGGGAGTAGTTACTGCCCTTGCTTGATCTGATGTCAAAGCAGCTATGCTGTCGGTTGAAAGAGATTGAAATTGCTCACTACTAAGAGCTCTAAGATCCCACGTCTCTATTGCTTTAACCTGATCAGTTGTTATCCCTGACAATGCCTCAGTTGTCAAAGCAGAGATCTGCCATGAATGAAATGCTTCTATAGTTTCAGTACTTAAAGCCGCAAGATGGTCCGAACGGAGTGCGGCAACTTGGGCACTACTCAGACGAGAAGTTTGGTCAGTCGTCAATGCTGAAATAGCACCAGTCGCAAGAGAAGTAACATTATCAGTGGAAATAGCGCGAACTTGATCAGCAGTCATGCTTACAACTTGCTCAGATGATAGCGTATTTATCTGATCACTGGAGAGCGCCTCAATCTGAGCTGTTCCCATCGACTGTACTTGATCAGTTGACAATGCTTTAACATGTTCTGTGGAAAGTACCGCCAATTGCGAGGCACTCAGCGCCTGTAAATCCCGAGTTTCCATGGCGCGCAACTGTTCTGTACTTAATGAGGCAATATGTTCAGTGGAAAGGCGACGCACTTGCCAAGAATGCATCGCTTCTATATCACCAGTACTGAATACCTGAAGTTGGTCTGAGGTTAACACCAGCAACTGAGATCCGGTCAAACTCTGTGTTTGCTCAGTCGTGAAAGCAGCCACTTGGTCTGTTGTTAATGAAGCAAAATTATCAGAACTTATTGCCCTAATCTGTGTAGAACCAAGACTTGCAACTGTATCAGTAGTCAAGGCATTAAGCTTATCACTAGAAAGAGCTGCTATCTGGGACTCCGTCAGCGCTCTTGCCTGATCAGTCGAAAGTGCTGAAAGGCTTTCATCTGTGAGTGCTGAAAGTTGCGTAGCACTTAGGGCCTGGATGTCCCATGTCTGCATTGCCCCGATCTGAGCCGTACTCAGTGCGGCCATACCATCTGTGGAAATACGGGAGAATTGCCAGGTTTTCATCCCTTCAATATTTTCAGTAGTGAGTCCCTGAATTTGCTGAGCGGTCATTGCAGCCATCTGGTCGCCAGACAAGGAGCGAACTTGGTCTGTCGTCATAGCAGCAATTTGAGAACTAGAAAGCTTTGAAAAATTATCAGTGCTGATTGATCGAATATTATAGGTATTGAGAGAAGCAAACTGGTCTGTTGAAAACGCTTCAAGCTGATCACTAGAAAGCGCTGCAATATGGACGCCCCTGGCCGCACTGACCAATTCAGTAGATAAGCTGGCTAACTGGCTTGCACTCAGTGAGCTAAACTGATCTGCATCTAGCGCTCGTAATTGCTGCGCCTTTACTACACCAAGTTGCTCTACTGTTAATGCTGAAATTTGATCGGTTGAAAGACGTGCGTACTGCCATGTCTGCAAAGCTTGTACATTCTCAGTCGCAAGGCTTTTAACCTGATCTGTCGTAAGACTAGTAATTTGCCCACCTGTCAGTGCATATGCCTGATCTGAAGTCATTGCCCCTATGGTGTCAGCAGAAAGGCGTGACAAGGTATCAGCACTGATAGATCGAATTTGCGACGAACCAAATGAGGCAAACTGTTGGCCAGAGAGTGCATTTAGTTGTTCGTCAGAAAGTGCAGAAATTTGAACATCACGCAAGGATCCAAGCTGCTCAGTACTCATAGCACTGAGATCAAGAGCATGAACTTGGGTGGTCCACAATGCACGTAGGTCTTGAGTCTGTATGGACTGAATTTGATTTGAGGTTAGAGCAGCCAAAGCATCAGTCGTCAGCTTGCTCATCTGCCCTGTACCAAGGGCAGCTATATCCTCTTCAGAAAATAGTCGTATCTGGTCAGACGTAATCGTATTAACTTGATTGGCAGTAAGCACACTCGTCTGCTCTGACGTCAGTGCAGTCATCAAATCATCAGAGAGATTTGCAAAATCCCCAATTTCAATGGCTTGAATCTGGTCATTACGGAATACTGCAAAATTTTCGGTAGATAACGCATTCAACTGTTCACTAGACAGATACCCAACCTGCGCCTCAGTCAAGGCCCGCAACTGCTCAGACCGCAGGGAGGCAATGTTGTAGGTATCTACCGCCTGTATCTGATCGGAACTCAGCACCACCAAATCTGTATTTTCAATCGCACGAACTTGCGCGCCTTCCAAGGCACCCACTTGCTCCGTGGTCATAGCCCTGAAGTCGGCACGGGTCAGATTGACGATCTGCTCAGTGGTGAATGCACTGATCTCTGATGGGCTCAATCCGATGACGATAGACATTCTCAACTCCTCAGCAGGGCTATGCCCTGTAAAACGTCGTGGTGAGACGGCGCAGGTTTGTACAGCAAATCACTAGGCTATTCAGGAATAAGCGGCAAGTATAATTTATTGTGAATTCAATGCATTATCTATCATAATGCAGTAGCCAGCCATTGATCTCCGGCCTGATTGAAGCCGCAAAAAATACCCCAACACGGGGTTCTTTGATTATCCTAGCGGCCGCTTGGCAAATATCTTTAGCCTTTTTTTCGGCCCTGGCCAGTAGTTGCTCCCTCAGCTAGGAGCCTGTCGGGTTTAGGTGCCCGTAGCGAGCAAGGTGGGAGAGCGAGAACAAATTTTCATGATTTTGAGGCGCATAGTTGGCCTACGCAACGAAAAATCGGGGCCAATGTTCAAAACAATTCTGGGCCGTTCTTCCCACCGGCGCAGTAGGTGCATCCTAAATCCGACAGGCTCCTAGCGCCCTGTTATTTGTCGGCAAGCATGTCAAGCCTCAATCCATCCTAGTACAATTAAGCACTTAAGCGCAATGTAGGCTGATTAACGGCAGTTTTTCCCATCTAAGCGATAACGAAACCCTGTTTACACTGTCCGGATCTGCCATGCGGGAAGCGCATACTAAGCAGCCCTGGCTGCACCCAAATAATCTGAGCAAGGCACCCCAGATGCAACGCTTCTTCAATAACGCAGGCCCCATCAAACCTGAACTACACTACCATTTGCCACTGCTACAACGGCTGGATTGGGTAGAAATTCAACAGCTTATTCACGAGCAACGCTACTTCGTGCTGCACGCCCCGCGCCAGACCGGCAAGACCAGCACCCTCCTGGCGATGATGCAGGCGCTCAATGCGGCCGGTGACTACGCCTGTGCTTACGCCAACATCGAAGGTGCCCAAGCCGCCCGGGGAGACGAGACCCAGGGCATACCGGCGGCTTGCAGCGCCATTGCACGCTCCATCTCCCTCTATCTGCCGCAAACGGCCATCAATGATTGGTACCAAACACAAGGGCGCAATCGATCCCCTCAGGATCAGCTCACTAGCTTGCTGGAGCACTGGGCGCAACATTCAGACAAACCCACCGTCCTGCTACTGGATGAGGTAGATACCCTGGTCGGCGATACCCTGATCTCCCTGCTGCGCCAGATTCGCGCCGGCTACGCCCAGCGGCCCGAATACTTCCCCCAATCCATCATCCTCTGCGGCGTGCGCGATGTGCGCGACT
This sequence comes from gamma proteobacterium SS-5, assembly GCA_009497875.2. Classification (NCBI taxonomy): domain Bacteria; kingdom Pseudomonadati; phylum Pseudomonadota; class Gammaproteobacteria; order Chromatiales; family Sedimenticolaceae; genus Magnetovirga; species Magnetovirga frankeli. Next base: position 3,373,527 of record CP032508.2, read on the forward strand.
ACCGCATGGAACAAGAAGGTGCCCAGGTCATCACCGGCGGCAGCGCCTTTAACATCAAGGCCAAATCCCTGCGCATGGGCAACTTCACCGAGGAAGAGACCCAGAGCCTTTGGCTGCAGCACACGGAGGAAACCGGCCAAGTGTTTGATTCCGCGATATTCCCCGAGCTGTGGCAAGACAGCCGTGGTCAGCCTTGGCTGGTTAATGCACTGGGTTACGAGGTGACCTGGGAGAACAAGGCGGCCCGTGATCGCAGCCAGAGCATCAGCCTGATCGATTACAAGGCTGCCCGCGAGCGGCTGATCCAATCCCGCGCCACCCATCTGGACCAGCTCAGCGACAAGCTCAAGGAAAAACGGGTGCGCGAAGTCGTTCAGGCACTGCTGGTAGGCGAAGAAACCGGCCTGCAGATGCCCGAGGATGACCTGCAATACGTCACCGACTTGGGCCTAATCGAACGCAAGCCGCAGATACGCATCAGCAACCGTATCTATCAAGAGGTCCTGCCCAGAGAACTGACCAGCGTGCTGCAGGACACCATGGTGCAGCAGCAAAGCTGGTACTTGAATGCCAACAACAGCCTGAACATGGCCAAACTCCTCACCGCCTTCCAACAATTCTTCCGCGAGCACTCCGACAGTTGGAGCGAGGGCTTTGATTACCGGGAGGCCGCACCGCAACTGCTGATGCAGGCCTTTCTCCAGCGCATCATCAACGGTGGCGGCCGGTTAACCAGGGAATACGGCCTAGGGCGCAAGCGCACCGATCTGTTCATCGAATGGCCGCTGGACCCTCAACAAGGGATGTATGGCCCGCTGCAAAGAGTCGTCATCGAACTCAAGCTGCTGCGCGGCTCTCTGGATGCCGTCATTGCCCAGGGACTAAAGCAGACGCTTGACTATTGCCAGCGTGTCGGGGCCGATGAGGCCCATCTGGTCATCTTCAATCGTGATCCCAAGGTGGCCTGGAATGAGAAGATATGGCAACGCAAAGTTCAGCACCAGGGCTGGGGTATCGGAGTCTGGGGGGCTTGATAATAACAACGCATGAAGGCATAGCGCCGGAATTTGAGCATCAAGGTAGGCTAAAAAATGCAACGATTTTTTAATAACGCCGGCCCGATCAAGCCGGAAATGCACTACCACCTGCCGCTGTTACAGCGGCTAGACTGGGATGAGATCGAGCAATTCATTCGCGAGCAGCGCTACTTCGTGCTGCATGCCCCGCGCCAGACCGGCAAGACCAGCACCCTACTGGCGATGATGCAAGCGCTCAATGCGTCCGGCGACTACGCCTGTGCCTATGCCAACATCGAAGGTGCCCAAGCCGCGCGGGGGGACGAGACCCAGGGCATACCGGCGGCCTGTGATGCCCTGGTCAATGCCATCGATGTCTATCTCCAACAACCGGCCCTGCTCAGTTGGTACGAAGAAAAAAAACAGGGCCTAGCCCCACAGCATCTCCTCACTCAGGTACTGCAACAGTGGGCCAAATCATCGGACAAACCCACAGTCCTGCTACTAGACGAGGTCGATACCCTGGTCGGTGATACCCTGATTTCCCTGCTGCGCCAGATTCGCGCCGGCTACGCCCAGCGCCCGGAGTACTTCCCCCAGTCCATCGTCCTCTGCGGTGTGCGCGATGTGCGCGACTACCGCATGGAGCAAGAAGGAGCCCAGGTCATCACCGGCGGCAGCGCCTTCAACATCAAGGCCGAGTCCCTGCGCATGGGCAACTTCACCGAGGAAGAAACCCGCAGCCTCTGGCTACAGCATACTGAGGAAACCGGCCAGCTATTTGACCCCGACATTTTCCCTGAACTCTGGCAAGACAGCCGCGGCCAGCCCTGGTTGGTCAACGCCCTGGGCTACGAGGTGACCTGGAAGAACAAGGCGGCCCGTGATCGCAGCCAGACCATCAGCCTGATCGATTACAAGGCTGCCCGCGAGCGGCTGATCCAATCCCGCGCCACCCATCTGGACCAGCTCAGCGATAAACTAAAAGAAGCCCGAGTGCATGGCGTGATTTCCCGACTGCTCAGCACCGAGGAAGAGGATACCGAAGGCCTTAAAACTGATGACCTGCAATATGTGGCCGACCTGGGCCTGATCACCCTGCGTCCATCGGTACGCATCAGCAACCGCATCTATCAAGAAGTGCTACCCAGGGAACTGACCTGGCCGACCCAGGTGATGATCGCCAATCAGGAAACCAGCTGGTACATAGACGCCGGCCATCGCCTGAACATGGCCAAGCTGCTGACCGCCTTCCAACAATTCTTCCGCGAACACTCCGACAGTTGGAGCGAGGGCTTTGATTACAAAGAGGCCGCCCCGCAACTGCTGATGCAGGCCTTTCTGCAGCGCATCATCAACGGTGGCGGCCGACTAACCAGGGAATACGGCCTAGGGCGCAAGCGCACCGACCTCTTAATCGAGTGGCCGCTAGACCCTCAACAAGGGATGTATGGCCCGCTGCAAAGAGTCGTCATCGAACTCAAGCTGCTGCGCGGCTCTCTGGATGCCGTCATTGCCCAGGGACTAAAGCAGACGTTTGACTATTGCCATCGTGTCGGTGCCGATGAGGCGCATCTGGTCATCTTCAATCGCAACCCCAAGACTCCATGGAGTAAAAAAATCTGGCAGCGCAAGGCCAATCATCAGGGCCAGGAGGTCGGAGTCTGGGGTACCTGAGGATAACAATCCGGGACCGCCCAGCGTCAAAATGCAACCATCAAGGTAAGCAAAAAATGCAACGATTTTTTAATAACGCCGGCCCGATCAAGCCGGAAATGCACTACCACCTGCCGCTGTTACAGCGGCTAGACTGGGATGAGATCGAGCAATTCATTCGCGAGCAGCGCTACTTCGTGCTGCATGCCCCGCGCCAGACCGGCAAGACCAGCACCCTACTGGCGATGATGCAAGCGCTCAATGCGTCCGGCGACTACGCCTGTGCTTATGCCAACATCGAAGGTGCCCAAGCCGCGCGGGGGGACGAGACCCAGGGCATACCGGCGGCCTGTGATGCCCTGGTCAATGCCATCGATGTCTATCTCCAGCAACCGGCCCTGCTCAGTTGGTACGAAGAAAAAAAACAGGGCCTAGCCCCACAGCATCTCCTCACTCAGGTACTGCAACAGTGGGCCAAATTATCGGACAAACCCACAGTCCTGCTACTAGACGAGGTCGATACCCTGGTCGGCGATACCCTGATCTCCCTGCTGCGCCAGATTCGCGCCGGCTACGCCCAGCGCCCTGAGTACTTCCCCCAGTCCATCGTCCTCTGCGGTGTGCGCGATGTACGCGACTACCGCATGGAGCAAGAAGGTGCCCAGGTCATCACCGGCGGCAGCGCCTTTAACATCAAGGCCAAATCCCTGCGCATGGGCAACTTCACCGAGGAAGAGACCCAGAGCCTTTGGCTGCAGCACACGGAGGAAACCGGCCAAGTATTTGACCCCGCGATATTCCCCGAGCTGTGGCAAGACAGCCGTGGTCAGCCTTGGCTGGTTAATGCCCTGGGCTACGAGGTGACCTGGGAGAACAAGGCGGCCCGTGATCGCAGCCAGACCATCAGCCTGATCGATTACAAGGCAGCGCGCGAGCGGCTGATCCAATCCCGCGCCACCCATCTGGACCAGCTCAGCGACAAACTCAAGGAAAAACGGGTGCGCACGGTAGTTCAGGCACTGCTGGTGGGCGAAGAAACCGGCCTGCAGATGCCCGAGGATGACCTGCAATACGTCACCGACTTGGGCCTAATCGAACGCAAGCCGCAGATACGCATCAGCAACCGTATCTATCAAGAGGTCCTGCCCAGAGAACTGACCAGCGTGCTGCAGGACACCATGGTGCAGCAGCAAAGCTGGTACTTGAATGCCAACAACAGCCTGAACATGGCCAAACTCCTCACCGCCTTCCAACAATTCTTCCGCGAACACTCCGACAGTTGGAGCGAGGGCTTTGATTACCGGGAGGCCGCACCCCAGCTGCTGATGCAGGCCTTTCTGCAACGCATCATCAACGGCGGCGGCCGGTTAACCAGGGAATACGGCCTAGGGCGCAAGCGCACCGACTTGTTCATCGAATGGCCGCTAGACCCTCAACAAGGGATGTATGGCCCGCTGCAAAGAATCGTCATCGAACTCAAACTGCTGCGCGGCACACTCAAAAGCGTCATCGCCCAAGGCGTGGAGCAGACGGTGGACTACAGCCAGCAAGTCGGTGCCGATGAGGCGCATCTGGTCATCTTCAATCGCAACCCCAAGACTCCCTGGAGTAAAAAAATCTGGCAGCGCCAGGCTGAGCATCAGGGCTGGCAAATAGGAGTCTGGGGAGCATGAAGATGACCACAAATTTAACCGCTCCAGTAAAAGTCAGCGCCATAGTACCAGCCTACAATCTTGAGGAATTTATTGGCCCATGCCTGGAAAGTTTGCTCAGCCAGAAAACCCAATATAGTTCTGAAGTCGTAGTCTGTAATGACGGATCAAATGACCATACTGGCCAGATAATCGATAGCCTGGCACAGCAATACGCAAATCTGAAAGTACTACATAACCAACCTAACCAAGGCCTGGCTAAGACCATGCGCCGCCTACTGGCAGCCAGTAGCGGCGAATATATTGCCTATCTGGACGGTGACGATCTCGCGCTACCGGGCAAATTTGAGGCACAGGCGAATTATCTGGATGCAAATCCGCAATGCAACATGGTCTATACCGAAATGGAAGTCTTTGATAGCGAAACCGGCCAGCGCCTCAGTCTATACAGCAGAGACTATTACAATGCCGAATTTATTCCGGCACAAGCAACAATAGAACACCTCATACGCTACGGTTGTTTTATGCAAGTAAGCAGCGTGATGATTCGCCGTCATCCAAGATTGACCGAATCTGTAGATGACCAATGCAAAATTGCCCTGGACATGCCCTGGCTTGCGTTAAATTTACTTTATGCTGGGGGAACGGTCGAGAAAATTGACCAGATACTGGGGCGCTACCGCATTCACGCCAATAGCTTTGGCGGACAGAATAGGCGCTCCAGAGAAAGACGTCTGCAGGTACATGCAGACCAAATGAGGGTATGCGAACTAGCCGAACAGCATGGCCTGGATCAAGAAATAGTGGCTGCCGGCAAACGCCACTATCAGTATGCAACGGCGTTATTTTTTCTAAAAGCAGAAGACTTTGATTTGTTTAGGGAGCATATTGAGCAATCCACGGATGGAGCTTGGTTTCTTCACGCCAGGCATCAAGACATATACCGGCTGAAAAATCACCCTGAAGAGCTGCTCAAGAAATATTTCTCAGCATAGATTTACCTGATAAGCCATATATCGAAGCCGTGGTTAAAAAATTGGCAAGCCGCATAGGGCAGGCCGTGCCCGCCGACTGCACTTATGCCTGTGTAGGGCTCCATTCAGAAACCTCAGCAGCCATCTGCATCGCCTTATACACTGCATCATCCATGTCATAATACTTGTATTCAGCCAACCTACCCAAAAGCGTCAGATTAGCAATGCCTGCTGCATGTTGCTTATATCGCTCAAACAGCGCCTGGTTTGCCTGAGTAAACAACGGATAATAAGGCATTGATGAATCATTAGAATCAACGTCATAAGCCATGGGAAACTCGCGCATGATCACGTCAGGGCCATTGGCCTTGCCGACAAAATGGCCAAACTCGGTGATACGGGTAAAGTCATGCTCATTGGGGTAATTGACCGTAGCCACCGGTTGCCAAGGTCCGCTCACCTGCTCTAGCTCAAAACGCAACGATCTATAGGGCAAAGCACCAAACTCAAAGCCAAACAGGGCATCAATCATCCCCGTGTATATCACCTGGCCGGTAAAAGGCATGCCATCAAACAAAAAGCCAGTGCCGTGCGGATTTAGCTGCAGATGCCTTCGCATGGGTGTGCCCAAGCGCACCTCAATGAGTGGATGATCGACTATCCGTTCCACCATTCTAGTGTAACCCTCTGCAGGGATAGCCTGATAGGGGTCCTGAAAATAACGATTATCCCGCGATACCAGAACAGGCACCCGCCCCGTTACTTCTGGATCTAATTGATCAGGGTCAATACCCCACTGCTTCAAGGAATAGCCGCGAAAGACCTTGTCATAAACATAGTCAGCCAACTGCCGAAGCAAGGCATCTGCGTTTTGCCGCAATAGCAGAATCGGAACCCTAGCCTCGGCTCCGTACTCTTGTAACAGCAACTGGCTATACTGCTGCGCCTGATCGGGGGGAAATAGCGCATCTATAGAGTTCAGGTTGAATGGCAAAGGCACCAGCTTGCCATCAATGCGCCCATGCACTCTATGTTCGTAAGGAATCCAATCGGTAAAACCCGATAAGTAATCCCAAACTTCGGCCTTATCGGTATGAAAAATGTGCGGGCCATAGCGGTGAATCAAGATCCCATCGCTATTGGACTCATCATGACAATTCCCAGCCAGATGATCCCGCTGCTCCAGAATCAAGACCCTCCAACCAGCCAGGCTAGCCAGGCGCTGAGCCATGACAGCACCGGACAGACCGGCGCCTAGTACAATCGCATCATAGCTAAACATAGCTTCAAATCCGTGGCTCAGGCCGGGCAATAATCACAGACCCCGTTTCCATTAACACTCATAAATCCTTGACGAAACTTACTATAGCCTTGACTAAACCAAATTTGCGCTAGATCACCATCCACCCCAATCTGGCCCAGATTAAAACAACAGGGATCCATGCGAATACAACAGGGTGTAACAAAACCATCAACAGAGACAAAAAGACCCGCGCTAGGCCAGTGACAACGACCTAACCGGGGTGAGGCGCCAGTAAAACTAATGCTTATGCCTAAGCTAAACAGCTCAGCCGAATAATAGGTAATTTGATCCCTATAGACCTGTTCCCATGCGGCAACAGAAGATGCAAGGGCATGCCCCCCTGAAAATTCAGGCTGGGTAGGGATAAACCAGTTCTCCGCCAACTGAAAATGCAGCTCTTGCGGGCGATAGCGCTTGGCAATATCAACCACCACATCAATGCCCGACTCATCACCAGCACAGAGAACATAATTAAAAGCCAGTCGCGTACGGCAATCGGCCGGACGATTAGCCAAATACCAGCCTAAATTATCTTCAAGCTTTCCCAGAGAACCACCGATGCGGCTCAAAAAGGCCCCCTGTTCATTGGCTTGATCAATAGACAGCACAAGCTTATACAGGGAATAAATCGCCTTGTGGCCCAGCCTGGTGAAACTGACCATGCCATTACTGGTTAGTGAGACATCAATAGCACGCTTGCGGCAATGCTCAATCATCAGGGGCAAATCACGATTGAGCAAAGGCTCACCCAGGCCTTGCAGGTGAATCCTTTTAAGATGATGCAGTGGTTCTATCCAGTGGGCAAACCGAGCAAAGTCCAAATCCATGGACTTCCTCGACTCAGGCAAGGTCTCCCTTGAGCAATAACTACAGGAAAGATTACAGCGTGCGGTAGGTTCCAGTTGCAGACTAAAGGGTTGCCACAGGGGTTGTGTAACTATGCGACCCAGGTCAATGCCTAAAGCAACCAGCTGATCTATAGCCACGGCCATATCCAAAGTGGCTAAAACAATCTCCGCCTGCGCAAAGTCATACAGTTGTTCTAGGGGAGCAACCGTTATGCCCGCTAAGCAGCTACCTATACGCTGATGATCATGATCCACAACCGCCAAAACCTGATCCCTCGGCAGTGCCTGCAGCACATGGGCAGCAAAGCCAAGGGAGCCATAAACAACGTAACTCAAGAATTAGGCCCTATCGTGGAACACGCGAAGTGCTCTATTACTCCCCCTCCCCCCGGGAGGGGGTTGGGGGGAGGGAACAATCTGGGGCGAGCAGACTTTCATTGTCTGGGGGGGACTCTGCTCGCCCCTTGATCGTTACTGTGAAACTCGCGAAGCGTTCGTTTGCTCCCCCTCCCTTCGGGAGGGGGTTGGGGGGAGGGAACAATCAGATGCGAGGAAACTTTCATTACCAAGGGTGGCTCAACTTGCCCCATGATTATTAGGTAAGCTATCTAAATGCTCGCGGATATAGCCGATGGTATCTTCAAGAATATAGTCCATATCAAAACGCGGCTGCCAGCAAAGCAGCTTCTTGGCCTTCTCAGAATAACCCACGCGGAAGCGCACATCAGCAGCAGGTGCTTCCAAGTGTTCAAACTCTGGCATAGCCATATCAGGATTGATCCTTTGCCAGATTACCTTGGCCAGATCACCCATCTTGTACGGTGTGGCACCACAAAAATTAAAGTCCTCGTTGACAATATCATTCTGCAGCGCCAGCACAGTGGCCTCCGCAATATCTCTGGCATGGGTCATGGTGCGGACTTGCTCGCCATCACCCAGAATCTGAAACGGTGATTGCTGAATGAGGGCCTTATAGATGAAATCAGGGATCACATGGGCCATACCAAAGGCCACTTGCCCTTGCCGATCCAGCATGGGTAGTTCACCACTACCCACGGCATTGAAGGGGCGAATAATCAAATAGCGTAAGCCATATTCCTGGGCTGCCCCCCGGACCAGATATTCGCCGTAGAGCTTTTGCATACCGTAATTGGTAAAAGGGACGAGCTGTTGATATGCATCTTCCTCGGTCACCGGGCGCTGTACGCGCTCATAAACCATGGAAGACGAATAATAAACAAAGAGCGCGTCCGGACAAGCTGCAAGGGTACAGTCAATGGCATGGGCCAGTATTTCGTTGTTATCACGAGCGATTTGATAAGGAATGCGGTGAAAATAGCGAATCCCACCGATAAGCGCAGCCAGACAGACGACCACGTCGTAGCCATTGAAGTCCACAGGATAGAGATTTCGGACATCCTTGATGACCAGATTGACCTGGGGATCACTGAAAAAATCATGTTCAAGATGACCGTATTTGCTGAAATTATCGACAATAGTGAGTTGATAACCCTGCTTGAGCATCTCGCGAACTGTGTACGAACCGACAAAACCGGCCCCACCCAACAACAGAATATTTTTGGACATAGTGTCTTCCTGATTTGTTATGAAGCTAATTGGGCTCTTTGACGTTTTGTCAGAAATTCAACGTGATTGCTCGATACTCTTCCATTGCGTCGAGGAGCCGTAAACAGACGTTAAGTGCTGTAGTAAAACATCTCGCCCTTGCCGCAGGCATTCCAGACATCAACAACTAGGACTCCATGGCGCAGGCCTTGCATCAACTCAGGCCACTGGTCGATGAAGGTGCTGTGGTTCATGGCCAGAATAACCACATCAGCGCCTACAACGGCTGCCTTCGGATCCAAGTTGGCAAAGCGCTCAAAGCCACAATCCAGCATGGTGCTAGCAGGCAGATTAGGTTCACTGACCCTAATCTGTCGCGGCACCTCTCGCAGCAGATAACGCAATAATTTTTGTATCAGACTATCCCGAATATCATCGCTGTCCCGCTTGAAGGTGAAGCCCAAGACTGCAACCCGCTTGTTGGTTATGCGCACCCGTTCACCAATCTGATCCACAATGGCCTTGGGCAAGGATTCATTGATACGCCATGCCGACGTAAACAGATCTGACTGGGGGAACAACTCGCTGATCATGGCAAAATCTTTGCGCAGGCAGGGTCCACCGGTGAACCCCGGGGTAAACAGGATGGGGCGGGGATAATCCTCGTTGGTGACTTCCAACAGGCGATAGATGTCTTCGCCGAATTCATTGGCCACCATGAAAAAGTAGTTCACCAGCGCGAAATAGACGTAGCGGCCGGTGTTGCAGAACAGCTTTACCAGTTCGGCACCACGAAAACTGACATGAAAGGTCTTGGCCGTCAGGCGAGTGAACAGGACCCGAGCCGATTGAAAGCTCTCATCGTCCTCGGCCCCAATGGGCTGCGGCAGCCGGCTCAACTCCTCCAGGGCCTTACCTTCGAGAATGCGTTCTGGCGCGAAGGTCAGCAGGAACTCGCGCCCCAACTGCCAGCCACGCTCGACCTCGATGCGATGACGGACGAATTCCGTCGTACCCACCGCAACTGTACTGCGCAGGATAATGGACTGGCCCGGCACCAGCACCGGAATCATCGCCTTCAACACTTCATTGACGTGACCCAGGTTCATCTCGATATGTTCGGAAAAAGGGGTGCCCACGGTAATGATGATCTTTTCCGCCCGGGCACAGTCAGCAATCCGATCACTGGTTTCAATGGCGCACCCCCGATCCAGCAATTCTTGGAACCCCTCTTCCTTGAAGGGCATCCGTCCCGAGTTAACGGGATCGAGAATGGTTCTGTCGCGATCCACCCCGAGGACACGCAACCCCTTTGAGGCAAACAGCAAGGCCAGCGGTAGGCCTACCCGGCCAATACCAACAACCGCGACGTCAAAATCAAATATTGATGAACTCATTGATCCAATCCGAAAATCTCAGGGAACAACACGCATCCAGGCCAACGGGGTGCTCACGGAGCAACGCAGCGCTTCAGGGCATGTTGTCACCACACGATCGACCGGGAATCATCCGATCAGGGAAGTACAACCTGCCACATGGGCGCTTTCATATCGTACAGCGGCAAAATCGTGGCCCCGACGCCCCTCGACTGAAGAAACTCATGTATCTTGAGACCCGATGACTCTGCCGCGATCAAGATCAAATCCGGGCGCAAGGTTTCCAATTCGTGCGGGGCCGCAACGATCCAGTTTGCCACCCGTCTCCCGGCAATGCCCTGATCCATCAGCCCCACAAGGTTCAAGCCCGGATAATGCGCGAGCATCTTCAGTACCTGGTCAGCCATTTCCCCGCGTGCCCCGTAGATCAATAGGCGGTGGCCACTATACAGGCACTGCCGCAGCAATTCACCCAAGCGCGTCAGATAGTCGTCGCCGGGCAGCGGCAAGGCACGAGACGACTTGAGTTCAAAATCGTTCACCACGCGCCCGGTAAACTGAATTCGAAACGCCTGATCGTAATGCCCAAGACAAGCGGCCAGCACCTCCCTCAGGCATTCGACTCGGATCAGCAGGTTGCACAGTGGGTAGAGATGGCCATCACTGCGTATCCAGGGCAACTCCTCGACCAAGGCGTCAAAAAAAGGTCCGCCGAGATGTTGCGGGTCCATCCGCTCAGAGAGTAGGACCCCCTTTATATCCTGCTTCTTTCGCTGAAGTACGTTGCCGTGCAGGCGATCGAGTTGCACGTAGCTGCGAACTCCCCACAGGTCAACCGATCGCCTTTCCCAGCCTGGCGGCATGATACTCCATTCCTGTCCAAGCACCGCCAGGGGCCCGGCGATGATCTGGCAAATATTGGACTCGAAGGCGATTGTCCCGGCCAACAGCGCGTCATACAGCGACTGCAGCTCCGACCTGTCGGCACAATAAAACGACTCTACCGACGGCGCATTCCCCGGTCGCCGGGTTCCAGTCTTGCGGAAAATGTGCTCGAGTCGGCGCTCGATGGCATGCTGTTCCCTGGCCTTGCGCGCCGCATTCCGACCCACACGATGGCGCTCCTTCCGGTCAGGAAGATAACGAGAAATCTTCTCTCCCAGGTCCTCAAGATCCCGATAAAAAACAATCTCCTCATTCTCCTCGAACAGGTCGGCCAGTTCCGGGTTTGCGTTGACGATCTGAAACAGGCCTGAACCTGCCACTTCAAAATGTCGCAACTTGGTCTGCCAGTCGAACACATCATCCGCGCTGAATCCCGGGTTGAAGAGTATGCGAGTACGACGATAGATCTCCTGCAGTTCGGCATGGGAGGGAAAGCCTTCATAGCACTCCTTGAGAACAGGATGTCGATCCCAGCCGTAGCCAAACAGGCTCAGCCGAACGTTTCGCTCCTGGCAGAGGTGATAGAGCCCCACCAACAATCTCTGCCTGCTGTCTCCATCACGATAATAATGGCCCGGGGCCGCCTCATGCTCCAGATTAGTTCCAACAAAAACGACATCGTAGACCTCCTCACTGGGCTCTAGGAGGGGAAACCGTTGGGTGTTATAGCCCCAGGGCAGGTATGAGACATGCTCGACACCCGAAGCCAAGCGTCGCTCCACCCCACGGCGAGAGGGGGAAAAGATCCCGTCGTAGCGATGATCGTGCACCTGATTTTGCCGAAACCAAACCTCTGGATCGTCATCGGCATGAAAGGTCAAGACCTCTACCCCTTGCGCGCGGACCTGCTCGAAAAACCCGTCCGAGAAAAAGGGCTGAATGGCATCGGAATAGAAAAACATCTGCTGCGGCCGATGCTCCCCGAGAATGCGTAACAGGTACGCCTCGGCGAAAGCCTCCCCCTCGGAATTTAGCAGCGGCGAAACGTCAACAAACAGGGCCTCATAGCGGCTCCTGATGGGCTCTACCCAATGCCAGCGCACGTACTCAATGGCCAGTGCGCCCACCACGAGGATCTTCATCGGCGCTCACTCATCCAGGTCAGAAAACACGGCATACAGGACCGTTTCCGTGCCCTTCAGGCTATGCTGACCGACGAAATAGCAGTAGCCCGGCTGGATGGCGTCGATCTGTTGCTTGATCTCCCACAGGTGTTCCACCTGATGATAAATGGATATCTGCAGTTTTGGCCTGAATTCGCGGATAGTCCCCGCCGCGCCAGCCAAAACCTGGGGCTCAGCGCCTTCCACATCGGACTTGATCAGGGACACCCGGTCCAAGCCCTCCTTCTCTACGAAGGAATCGAGTGAAACCACATGGATAAGGGACTCCCCGTGCTCGGTTATCTGATGGCAACCGGGCTCACTGTGCTCGGTACTGAAACGAAGCTCGGCCCGCTTATCCCAAAGCCCCATCTTGACGGGAGCGACACGCTGCCCGATACCCGACGCCTGCAGCTTTTCGATCATCCAAGGATAATTTTCCTCGCTGGGCTCGAAGGCATACACTTTGCCCTCGTCCCCCACAAAATCGGCGAACATCAGCGAGGTGTCTCCATTCATTGCCCCGACATCTATGACCCGATCCCCTTCCTTGGCCCGCACCTGCGGATGGGCGTACTGCGGATAAGTCGAAAGAGACAGAAATCCGTAATCGCCCTTGCCGATTGAGTGAATCAGGGATGAAAAGACCCTCCGCGATTCGTCGTCGGCAAGCCCCACCAAAATGGAATCAATCTCATCTCGTACCTTCTCGTACACCCAGGGACGAAACTCAGCTGCGCCTGCCAGATTGGACCGAACACAGACCCGACCAATGGTGGTATCGAATCCCATGCGCCTCAATTGCATGAAAATTGAGTCGAAGTACATGCTGGACACAATGATTCGGCAGTCCCCGTAGCCAGACAAATCATGGGGCGACAAGACAGGCACCCCGTCCTTTTGCGTTCCCCACAATTGTTCGTTGTTATCCACGAAGGCCAGTACTTCGACACCGTAATACTCCAGGAGGGCTTTGACCTTGCTGCCCAGGAGCCCGGCCCCAAACAAAACGGCCCTGCGAAAAGTGACAGGGCCATCGGGGAGCCACAGATAATGATTGGAAAGGGCATGCAAACTCAATGGGTTGATCCTCAGAAGAACAAGGGGTGCGATGGCGGATGCACCCAGAATGCCTAGAACCCGTTCAGTTGTTCACAGGCTACCGAATCCATTAGACTCGACGCCCATTCAGTCAGCACCGGATTCTCTCATGAAGATCCTTGTCATCGGTAACTTCAGCTCCGCCTACGTTGAGCAAAGTTGGGGAGCACCTCTTCGCAAGCGCCGCAACACGCAGGTAGTGGACATTATCCCCCTGCTTTCCCAAGGATTTCAGCATGGCGAGAGCGCCGAAGGCTATGTCCTTTCGCTGTTGCGCCAGGGCGACTTTGATCTCTTCTTCTTCTATTCGGACGGCATTCAGACCCTGTTCCCAGAGTCTTTTTTCGACGCCGTTCGCGCAATCCGGGTCCCGATACTGACGTTCCATGCCGATGACGAACCGGAAAAGCAGTTCGAGCTCAATAGCCGCCACGACGCACGCTTCGATATCATCGCTAGCTGCTCGGCCCGGGCGCACGCGCGGCGAGCCCGTGCGTCTTCTTCCCACTCCCTGTATCTACCCTGGGGGTTCAATCCCGACAATTTCTATCCGGTCCCGACATCGGGATACGACTACGATCTCGTCTTCATCGGCAAGCACAAGGTCGGCGGCAAAAACGCCCCCACCAATGAGGACGGGATTGAACGCCAGCAGATCCTGGTGGAACTCAAGGAGTTTGCCGATCGGGCAGGTATCCGCTTCGCCGTGTTCGGCATGGACTGGGATCAGCACCCCATCCTCAAAGAAGTCGACGGAGGCGCCCTGAACCACGACGAAATGCTGTCGGTCTATGGTCGCAGCAAACTGGTCTTCAACCCCGGCTGGTCATTCGATAGCGGCGTCCACAACTACCAAATCAAGCTCAGGCATTTCGAGGTGGCGGGCTGCCGGGCCTGCCAGATCACCAATCACAATCCCGAACTGGCCGAGCTGTTTCGCCCCAACGAGGAAGTCCTTTTCTACCGGGATCTGGAGTCTCTCAAAGACACGATCCTGCACTACCTGCAAGCGGACGAGACTCGGGAGGCCATCGCCGAGGCGGGGTATCTCCGGGCCCTGCGGGAACACACCATGGGACATCGGCTCGATGATCTATTCGAGGAATGCGCCAGACTCTTCCCGCCCAGCGCCAGCCCCCTCCAAACCACCCCCCAGGTCATACGGGTGATCGTGGGAGCCTGCGCGCCCGGCAATCCCCATGCCCGAGATTGCCTCCAGATCGAGCGGATGGATGATCTATTCAGGCCCGATATCGCCGAACAGCTTCCAAACGGCGGCTACGTCCACCTCATCTCGGGTACGATACTACCGCTGATTCGCACCACCGACTATGGTTCTGTCCTGCCCATGCTCGCCCGCTGCAAGGCACCGATCACCCACTGTGACAGCTTGCTGAGACTGCCGCCACTGGGTAAGAACCCGGTCCAGGTCGACCGAGGAAATTTCAACGGAAGCACACTAAATCAGGCACGCTCGCTTGGTTTGCCCCCTTCGATCGGGGCTTATTTTGAGGAAATGGTCATCTCGGGGCGGAACTATTTCCAGATCAACCTGCTGTTTGCCGCGCATCTGTTCAAATCGGCAGCGCCAGACCCATTGGACAGTCTTGACCGAAATGACATCTACGAGAGCCAGCGGCTCATCTGTGATCTGGACATTCCTCAGCGGGGCCCTGCGTTCAAAACTTGCCTGAACCAGCGGCTTGCCGATGCTTTCTGCGCCATCGAACAACTGGAGCTCAAATATGTCGTCTGGGGGGCGGCGGGAGAGATGTCCATTATCCTGCCCTGCTGGATAGACGACCACCCCAGCGGATTTCTTGGTTACCTGGATCGATCCCTGGCGGGACAATCCAAGGGGGGACACATCATTCATTCACCCGAGAGATTGGACGAACTGCAGCCCGACCTGGTGTTCATCGCCGCCACCATATCGGGGCCCACCATCTTCGAGTCCATGCGCGATCAGCGGGCCCGATATCTGCTGCTGCCGCTATACGATCTGAACCATCGCAACTGGTTTTGCGGATTCAGTTGATTCGGCAGGGCTCCTCCTAAGCCGCCGCCGTCTCCCTCTTGTAGCAATCCAGGATCCCGTCGGCTGCCACATCGCACTCCCGGGCCAGATTCCACATGGACTCCCGAGTGCAGGCATTTCTCGGGGTAAGAACCACGAAAGCACCTGGCCTCAGGATATCCTGAGGCTTGCGCACCGTCTTCCCCAACACCTCGCGTCCGGCCCACGCGTAGTCCAGTAACTCAACCCCCGGCTCGGCCAACAACGGGTGAAGATCGGGGAAGGTCTCCAGCATCAAAGCGAAGTCCGTACCCAGCCCCCAGATCATGACCGGAGCCCCCCGCCCCGCCCGTTCCCGGATCGAGTCTAAGATCCGTTGCCAGGCTTGATGAAGCCGACTATCCACCTTGGCCAGGCGGCCAAAATTCACGCTGCGGTGCACCGCCGCCTCCACATCCGGCATCCCCATATTGCGAATCTTTTCGGCACCATCACCACCCCAATCATAACTGGGGTCCGAGGTGGCACCATCGTAGCGTTCCAAGTGGCTCTGCTGGGCCAGGGTGGCCAGGGGCGTGCCCTCCAGGGTAGCGGTACCCGATTCCTGCAGCGAATCCAGAGGGAGCGAGGCAATGAAGCGTTTGGTATCGAGCATCTGCTCCGAGGTTTCGCCAGGCAACCCGTAGGTGAAGGTGCCATGTACCTTGAGACCTATGCTACTAAGGAAATCCGTTGTTTCCCGCGCCTTTTCAAGATCAAGACGCTTGTTGACAATATGATCCAGCACCCACTGATTGCCACTCTCGTAACCGATCTTGACCTTATAGCAGCCGCTCTCCTTCATGGCCACCCAGGTATCTTGCTTGATGGTGTCGGCCCGGCACATGGCGGCCCAGGGCAGGCCGATTCGCTCCATGACCTCACAGATACCCAGCACATGACGATCGCCCAAATTGAAGGTATCGTCATCGAAATAGAGCGTCTTGAAGCCAAAGCGATCCACATATTCCCGAATGTAGGCCTCCATGTAATCGGCGCTGTAATGGCGCACCGAACGTCGACCCGCTCCATCGGGATCATTCCCTGTCATCACTGCGGGCCAGACACAAAAAATACACTTATACGGACAGCCTCGGCTAGACCAGAGCTGGAATTCCGGCGGCTCATAGCCCCCTGAACGGGAAATTCCGTCGTAGTAGCGCGGGGCCAGGGTATTGTCCATGTAGGGAAAGGGGGCAGAGTTCATCTCCTCCAGACTGAGCAGATCGTTTTCGAGCAGGCCGGTGGCCCCCTCAATCACCTTCTGGGCCCCCTTCTCGTATTCGCCCTTGATCGCGGCGACGATAGGCACCTCTTCGAGAAGGGCCTCCCCCTTGGTGGTGATTGGCCCCACCAGGACCAGGCGTGATCGAGGCGCCAGTTGGTGAATTCGATGGACAATCTCCTGGTCGTGATCCCAGGAAGAGGAGGCGCTTTCCACAAAAATATAATCGAAACTGCTCTCTGAAAGGAACCGGTAGTAACTCTCGTAGGACTCACGTAGCGCAATGGAATCCCTGAACACCACATCGGCGCCGGTTTTCCGCTCCACCCAACTGGCCGCGTAGCCCATGAAAAAGGGATAGGGCAGATAGCTGCCAAAGATAAAGTCATCCGGTCTCGATGGAGTTGGAATGGTATGGGGCCAGCGTGAGCCGGCGCGCACGCCGGCATACCAGTCAATGCCTATTTCCGTATGCCGGTTGTTTGCTTCGCGCTTCTTCCACCAAGGTGGGTTTGAAAAAAGAACGTTCATCGGTTCCCCTGCTTCTGTTCAGTATTTACCGAGCGAAATGCCTTCGATAAGGCGTCGGCCCCCCCCATGCTTCACGGGACCAACCGTCGCACCAACTCCAACATTCCCTTGCACGCATCATCTCCCACAGCCGAATAGATCCGCTTCAGGTAATCATTTCGAGCCGGTTCAGTCCACCCTCGCCCCTCTCCGCGCAGCAAGGTTTCCAGTCGCGGCAGATCCGCCTCGCCAGCAATTGGTTCTGCCACACCTTCCTCTGCGTACGAACGTCCGTAGCAAACGGAGCTGAAATTGATCTCAGCCAAGGGCTTGCCCAAGACCAGCGCATCCAAACCTGCCGAAGAATCCAGCACCAAAGCAACGTCGCATGCCAACAGCCATTCCCTTGCCACGCCCTGTACAACACTGACCATGCGGCCCGAGAACTCGAGATCGCGAAAGCCTTTGATCACCTCGAACGATTCGCGCGGATGCCACTTGGCAACAAGGCGGACCGACTTTCCTCCGATCTCCAGGCCGGCCAGATAGTCGGCGATGAGACGCAGTGGAATGGCTTCAGCATAGCTCGCGTAGGGGTTGGGCAGGAGAAGCAACACCAGCGCCTGTTCCACATCCAAACCCAGTTGCTCACGGGCTGATCGGCATAGCTCGAGAGACTCCGGAGATCCAGCTGACAAAAGCCTTTCGACGCATAGATCGCCGATTGGCCACAGGCACCCGGCTGCGTCCGGGGCCTCCGCCGTGATCGCCTCCCGTGCTGCCTCGCCCCACAGAGCAACATCGGAAAACTCGGCCATCACCCGGTACTTGGCCCGATCCGTTTCGCTGCAGTGATAATGGCCTTCCTGGAACGTCAGGGCTGGGACAGCGGCCAAAGCGGCGCGGCGCGCCATGAGCTTGATCCAGAAATTGGCCTCGTGCAGCCCCAGCACAATATCGGGCGTCTCTTGCTCGATGACCTGCGCCATCAACCGATCACACTCCACCAGATCGATCACGGCCGAGGAAAACCAGCCCCGGTCTATGCCCGTGAAGAGATCGAGAATAGCCTTATCATCCGCTTCATCCAGTAAACCTTCGAGATCATCGAGGGCGTCTTCACTCTGCGCTGTGGATGAAGCGGTACGGTAATCGTAAAGGTGGCGATAATTGATTCCGATCTCATCCAAACCCGGCTCGAAGCAGGCGCTGTTTCCCTCCCCAAGGGAAGGCACATTACGTGCTGTCAGATAGATTATCTCCATGCCGCAGTCTTCCAGGGCGGCTAGGACGGGCCTCAAGCGATGGACATGATGAGGCAACCCCAGAAACACCAGTGCGCGCTTTCCGCGAAATGAGGGGAGACCGGTCACTGGCTCCGGTCACTTATTGGTTTCAAGCTGCCACCCCGATCGAAGAGAGCGCCTCTGCGGCCGAGATGACTAGCCAGTCCAGCGGCCGCGCTCCCCTTGGCTGCATACACCTCATCAGAAGAAAATACAGCCTCCGCCAGGGTTAGATCGTCACCCAACAATGTGTACCCACCGCCCTTCAATCGGGATTCCAACTTCAGATAGCGATCACAGAAGGCTCGTTCGGTGGTTATCCCGTTATAGCTGTCCCGATCCGAGCGACATTTCACCCAGACCCGCTCCCCTTGGGATACCCGTTCAGCCACTAACTTCCGAGCTTCCCAGCGCCACTTGAGATCAAAAACCACAAGCAAAGACACAGGCACTGTCGCCTTTTTGACGGGCGATTCCGAAAGACTCCGCGCGTAGGCCGCACCCAGAGGTCCCGCCAGATTGGCCACTTCGACCACTCCGGAGGGGCGAAGGGCGCGCACCAGCCTCGGGCCGAACAGGTTGGCTGTGAGATGAGTAGGCACCAGAACGAGCCGCACGCCTCGCGCCCTGAAGTGGCGCAACAACGCGACATGGTGCTGGGACCTGAGCGGCCCGACGTGGATCACGACCTCTGACCATGACTCCCGCGCCACGCGCTCGGCAGCCCAAGAATCCACACCAAAATGGCCCAAGGCATAGAAGACCAGCCGGTCGTAGTAGAGGCCGTTGAACAAAGGCCAGCCATCCTCAGGCCCAAGCATTCGCGCCATAACGGAATTTTTCGCGCAATACGCCATGCACTCCCGATAGCGATGGGCCACATCCTCCTTCCTATCGGCCAAACGCATCTCCAGGTGTTTTACCCTCATGCCGCGCTCGAACAATGCGTTGCTGATCGGCTGATCGATGCACCAAACTTCTGTTTCATCGAGGCGTTCGTGCACATGATCCAGGGCCTCACCGACCAGAGGCTCCAGCAACTGGGCCTCGACCAGCAATATCCCCCGTCTCACTCCCTTTAAGGCGACATCCAGATCGGCGATCATCCGCTCCCGATGACCCTGCGCCTCCTGCTCGAGTGTCTGGGTCTCCAGACTCGCCCAGCGACCGTACAGCCCAGTCTGGCTGGCCTGTAGCATGTCTACGGGAAGATTCGGCCCGTCTGCGCCGAGTGAGATCAAAGTATCCGTGGCAGCCAGGTTTTCCGGTGCGAGTGCGGCCAATCCGACCACATGAAATGGATCAGTATAACAGGCGCCCGAGAATATCCGGCATAACTCGGGATTGCGTGCAACCAGAGGGCCTATCTCAAGCCCACTACCCAACAATACCGTCCGACCACACCGATCAGGCCGGTATCCATCCAGCCAAGAACCGAACGCGGTCATCCGCTCCTCTTCCCGCCAGGGTGATAGCGAATTACGAAACAGGGCTATCGGCACCGTTCAGTTGGAGCAGGGCGCGGGCGGCACGGTGATCCGGTTCGTAATACAGACAACGCTCCAGCCAATGTTTCCGATCTGCACCGCGGCTCAAACGACCCAGGTGAAACAGGGCCGACAGGTGGCCCTGCTCACCGGGGCTGACCAGGGCAAGCCGTTGCTGCAAGTAGGCGCGGGCCTCTTCAATCGCCCCCATTTCCTCGGCCCGCAAGGCCAGCAGGTAACATGCAGCTTCGCTCCCAGCGCTCGCCCACAACTGCATGACAGGCATCAGGCTGTCCCAAGCAAAGACACCTTCCTCCAGCATTCTCAGTATGTGGGCTGTGCCCAAGGCATTCAGAAGATCGGCCGATAGGGGGGTATCACGAACGATCTCTCCCAGTGGTCGAATCGTCGGTATCATGCTGTCACCTGATTGATCCTTACGGCACAAGGCGATATTGAACCGCCCCCCCCAACAGGGCTGCACCTCATCGACCAACTGGCTCCCACCGCCGACCAGGGAGAATCCTGTGCTTTCCAAGAGCTGGCGAAACTCGTTAGACGTGTAGTGCCGAACGTGGTAAGGAAAGCTTTCATGGTCGAAGCCCATGACGTCTTCGTTAGGAGTGGAAACATAAAGCAGACCACCCGGCTTCATCATCCGCGCGATCAGACGGAGAAAATCCGCATCCCGAGGCAGGTGTTCGAGGGTTTCAAAGGAGCATACGACATCAAACTGCCCCGTGATCACCTCCCCAACACGATAGGCATCGCTCTCCACCCATCGGATAGCCGGATGATCGTAATAGGTTTTGGCCATGACCAGGGCATCGCCGGAGCGATCCACGGCAACGATTTCAGAAGCCCCGGAATTCTCGGCCAACAAAAAGGATCCGTATCCGATACCACAGGCGATATCAAGGATCCTTGCCCCACCCAATTCGGCATTGAGCGCAAACCGGTATCTCTCGATATGGTCTGCGCGGATATCTTGCAAGCGTTTTCCGGTTTGCCTCTCACTCATGCAGATGAACTCCCGATCCGACCCAGGATGTGGTTACTGAACACGTCGATGTCCGGAAAAAAACGCAGCGATCAGACCCGAAACATACTCAACATCGTCAGAGTTGAGATGCTCGCCGATGGGAAGGCTCAGCGCCTGACGAGCCACGACGGTCGCTTTCAGCTTCCCTGACTGGCCTAAATACTGATAGGCCGGCTGATCACACAGGGCAACTGGGTAATGAATCCCCGTTTCCACGCCATTGGCTTTCAGGAATTCCCTCAGTTCATCACGTCTCGCGGTGCGAATGACGAACAGATGGTAGGCATGGATCCCTGTGCGAAAATCTGCTGGCACGGACACCCCCTCAACATCTGAGAGCAGCCGACGGTAGCCCTTGGCCACCGAATTTCGCGCCAGAATCCAGTCATCAAGAAAAGGCAGTTTCACGTTCAATACTGCGGCCTGAACCGCATCCAACCGACTGTTTCTCCCCACTAATTCATGCGCCCACTTGGCGCTTCGCCCATGGTTGGCCAACATGCGGCATCGTCCGGCCAGATCGTCATCCTCAGTGACGATGGCACCGCCATCCCCAATCCCTCCCAACACCTTTCCCGGGTAAAAGCTAAAGGCTGCGACTCGACCGAAAGTTCCCACCTTGCGACCATCGACCTCTGCGCCGTGGGCCTGGGCGCAATCCTCGATGAGGCTCAGGTTGTAGCGCATACAAAGCGCCGATAATCCAGACATGTCGGCGGGTTCCCCATAGAGATGAACGGCAATAATTCCCACCGTATCGGGACCTATTCGCCCTTTCACGTCGTCAAGATCGAGTTGGTAGTTGTCTTCACGAATATCGGCAAAAACCACTCGATGTCCGGCGCGTATCACCGCCTCAGCGGTGGCTGCAAAGGTGTTGGCTGGAACAATAATTTCTCCAGTCGGAAGGTCGAGAGCGGCAAGCGCGATCTCCAGGGCATCCGTTCCATTACCCACTCCAATGCAGTTTTCTGCCCCCAGGTACTCGGCGAAGGCCATCTCGAACGATCGAACAGACGGCCCGCCAATGAATGCTGAATCGTCCATAACGGAGCAAATCGCCGCCACCAACTCATTACGCAGTGATTGGTGCTGAAGTTGCAGATCGAGGAACGGAATTAAGCGATTCGCCGTCACGGTTGCTGATTCTTCCCAAGATGGCTGAGCACGGGACGAAACCGAAGCCTTACCTCACGGCCGCTGGCCATAGACTCGTAGATCGCATTGAGCAACTCGATATTGCGCCGCCCCACCAATCCGTCCACCAACTGCTGGCATCCCGATTCAATACAAGAAACCACATGTTCATAGTAGGCCTTGTGCCCGAAGCCATAGACATCGGGAGGATTGACCGAATAGTCACGCTTGACCACTTCATCGCTCGGTAACGCATCTACAAAGCGCCATTCCTGGATCTCATTTACCGCAAACCCCCCGATAACAACAGTACCACCTTCGCCAAGAAGTGAGATTGAACCTTCCAGATTATCAGGGCGGGTAGCAGTGGTTGCTTCAATGATGCCTAAGGCGCCGTTCCGAAACTTTAGTATCACAGCCGCAGTATCCTCCGCTTCAATATCAGCCAAAGCCGTCATACCTGTAGCGTAAACACTGTCAACCTCACCCAGCATCCAGGACAACATGTCTATATGGTGGCTTGCTTGGTTTGCCAACACACCGCCATCCAATGCCCAAGTACCCCGCCAGTCGTCTTGGTCATAATAGTCTTGTGTGCGGCGCCATCTAACTCTTGCCGTTCCCATCACCAGACGGCCAAAGCGTCCAGCATCAAGCGCCTCTCGGAGTTTGATTACCGGAAGGTTGAACCGGTTTTGTTTGACCACGAATAAGCGTGAGCCATACCTATCACAGGCTTCCAGCATGGCATCGGCATCCTCCAACCGCAGTGCCATCGGCTTTTCAACGACCAGCGGCAATCCAAAACGGGCCAAGCGAATCACGTGCTCCGCGTGCATACCACTAGGCGTGAGGACTGATAATAGGTTGACCCTTCCATTATCTGCCATCTCTTCCATTTCTAGGTAGCCAGGAACATCATACTCATTAGTAAAGAGTCCCAATCGTTCTGCATTTAGATCACAAACAGCAGCAAGCCTCGCACCATTGATTTGACCTAGCCCCAGCAATTCGGCATGCCGCTTGGCGATGCGCCCACAACCAACTAATCCCACTTCTAACACTTCACGGCCCTATAATAATTGGATTTATTGTGTGGTACTCAGCATTCAGGCAGGGAAATACTAGAGCCACTGTGTGTGTATCAATGTGCTGCAACGCGTTCACCGATTAAAAGGAAACGCTGTCCAGAAGCGGGGAGGACCTCATGGACAACCAAAAAATCGTTGATCTGCGTCAGAGAGGCAATTACCTTCAGTCCCAGCATTTCCATCAAGGCTATGAGATCATGTCTGTCCAAAACAATCCCCATGTGAGAGTCTTTGCTAGGCGGTTGAATACCACTCAGGACAAATCTCCCTTTTACCGGAAGCAGATTTGCCCATTGTCGGCATACTGACAACGGCGTATTTATATGCTCCAGCATATCAATCAAACATATAGCCTGTGGCACTGGCAGAGTCCCGCTTTCCAAGCGTTGCTGGAACGACTCATTGTCCAGAAAGATTAAATTGGGTGATAAAAAATGCGACTTTGCAAATCTTATTTTTTTGTTATCCTGCTCTACAGCAACCACAGTCCCTGCAGTTTCACTAAGGATAGCCGAGCCAAATCCATAACCGCTATAGACATTGAGCACTAGGTCATCGGAACTAATATAATTTCCACAGGCACGATACAAGGCTTCAAGCTCGGGACGAAGACGGCGAATCTCATTGGGCTCAGTAACTCCCTGCAGCCGTGCATCACCCCCCTGTTGAATAAATTCAAGCTCTTTCTGGAACAGATCGCTCGGACCGATTACGGGACACAAGATTCCGGCATTTTTGACTGCCTGTTTCAAAAAATCTTCCGAAGAAATTGAAGTAATTATCACCAAGTCAATCTGCGCAGAAATTTTTGTCAAGTCTTGATCACCAATATACGGAGGCTGGCCACTCGTTGCAATGGGGTAATTATCCCAGACATAGCTAATCATTGATCCTAGCTCAGCCAAGCCATATCGTGCAATAACAGACAAGGCATCGCTACCCTGAAGCAGCACCTTGACTCCTTGCGTTACTGGTAATCGCTCGACAACCAGAGTCATAAAAGTTTCACGCAGAAACCTTTGGTAGTTTTCCCAGCGATAAAACTCAGGGGGTTTATTTTTAACTTTCTCAATCGTTTCTTCGGTTCTCCCCGGCACCTTTATCAAAGTACATCTCATTCCCTCTTCATTCTTACCTAACGAGAGATATGTATGACTAAAGTCAAAAATAACTTCAGCTCTGTCAAACATTCTCCTTAATTCGGGATAAGATTCCACAACAGTATCCAAGTGATTCCACCCATCCAGTTGAAAATGGGTACGCAACCAGGATGATTCTCGCTCGCTTCCAACAACACCATAAGTGTATGAACCAGCATCCCTAAGAATCAATGCGCGCCAGATACGCTCAGGCATCCCTTTGCCCGGATCTAGCCCTCGCGCCTCTGTCTGCAGCAGTGTCCACAGCGCTTCCCCCGCCAATCCGTATTTCCATAAATTCTGGGCAACAAATTCACGCAATACTGTTTCAAACCGCCATCGCTCATAACCCAGACGATCAATTGCTTCTCCCTCTGCGGCTACAAAATCGGTCTGGCTAAAATGCTGCATGACCGCCTCCATTAGGCGACCGGAAACCTCAGCTCGACCTTGCGCTGTTTGTAAATGGTTATAAGAAATCCCATCTCGCGGAGAAAGAATGCGTTGATACAAGGGCTCTTCAATATGTTCAAAGTGATCAGCCTTGGCAAGTAATTTAATCAGCAAATGCTTGTCTGAAGAAACTCGCATAGCCGTACTATAACCACCGACATCTTCAATGAGTTTTCTCGCACAGACAAAGTAACCGGAACAAACCTGTGTCATAGGTTCACGCAATAGTTTTTGCAGTGTACCTATACGCGACTCTTTTCGACCTCGATAACGGCTATTGAATCCGCCGTCTGGGTTAAAGTTTATGAAGTCGCAATAGCTGACAGTGCCTAGCCCATTTCCGTTCACTAATTCGAGATTACGTTCTAAGAATTTTTGGTCATATCGGTCATCTGAACCCAATACTGCAAGCCACTTACCGCGGCAACGCTCAATTGCATAGTTTAGTGTTCTGGGAATACCACTGTGCTCTTTCTCAAAGAAGCGAATACGCTCGTCAGAAAAGGTGCTAACGACCTCTTTGGTATTATCGGTAGAACCATCATCTACGATCACCATCTCCCAATCCTGAAATGTTTGTTCAATTACTGATAAAATTGCACGACTAATTAGCATGGCGCGATTATAGGTTGCCATATACACACTGATTAGTGGGGTGTTGCTCATAAGAATGAGTTAAGCAATTGCAAGTTATAAGAGTTTAAACTAAGCCAAGCACATCTTTAATAACAGAAATTCTAGCTTGAGTAAGAGCCCGGTTTTTTATCAAAAAAAACCATGGCGGCAGATTGCGTGCCGACAGTTGACCATGTAGGCAGATGGTGCTCCAAAATACTTCGTGGCAGAAGGCCTTGCCTAACAGGTGAATTGAGATTTAACTGGTCTGGAACGCCCCACCGCCTGACTGTTCTATCCGTGAGTTCGAATATGAATTCAGGAATTGAGAATAGGATATTGGAGGAGGCAGATGACAGGTACTGAAATGGATAATAATCAAAATCGTATTGTTGTGATCGTTCCAGACAACTTAATATGTTGCGAGCCGCACCGACCGGATTATTAAAACCACTATTGATAAATTCCAACGCTCGATCTATTTTATCCGTACGCAACTGCCGATCAACGATTATCTCACGCAGCTTTTCTTTAAGTGTATCAGGACGGACAGCAATATTTGGTCGATCAAAAGGTAGCGGTACCAGATCACGTTCATCAGATCCAATAAGACATGAGCCGCTACCCATTGCCTCATAGCCTACGCGAGGCACCCCGCCACAAGACAGCCTATCAAGCACAATGTCTGCTTCAGACATAGCCGCCAGTACACTTTGGTTTGGAACTGAACTCATGAGTGTGAACTGAAATCTGACTCGCTCGCGATGAAGATCTTCGACCACTTGAAGAATACGTGAAGTACCTTTCTGGCTCCAGTTACTGGGTGCATGAACAATAATGGGTTCAATACGATTTTGAATTTGTCGATTACAACGGGAGTAATCGACTGGTATAATAGTTGCGTAGTACGGACGAATTGCAAAACCATTATATGAAGGCTGTACCATCAGGACATCAGCAAAAAGCTCGCTTATGCGTGTATTATAAAGCTTGTTCGCAAAGAGTTGAAGATAAGGGTCATTGGATTCACAAATTTGCCTTAAATCACTAATTTGTTTAGTGGATTCAATTGACCGGAAACTTGGATATGTGTAACCCCGATCTTCCCAAATGCTCTTGAAGATTGACCAATGGTGCAACTCACTGCCAGTATGGAATTGCACAATTTTCTTTCCCATTGACTTTAGCATGGGCAAATCTGCATTACCCGGCAATAGACTACGGCCAGCAACAAAAATATAGAGATCAAAATCTAGATACCAACGTAATTCATTGGGAATATCCAGCACTACCGGGTAGGGCTCTTGATCAAAACCAATCCTGATATTACGACACTAGTGTCCCGTTAAAAAAGCCATAGATCCCTGCAAGATAATGTTTCTATTTGGTAATTTCTAAAATTTGTGGTGTTAGCAACTTGAAAATCGATCCGATGCCCATTGATCATTCCTGCTGGACTCCAACGAGGATAGATCATGTACACCGGCAGGCTGATTTTCTCGCAGGTCATGGCGCACTTGCCACTGCACACTTTTCGGCGTTGTGTCGCTCGCTATCGAGGCGAGCACTACGTCAAGCATTTCCGCTGTCTCGACCAATACTATGTCATGGCCTTTGCCCAGCTCACTTATCGGGAGAGCTTGCGCGACATCGAGGCTTGCCTTCGTGCCCACCAGAGCAAGCTTTATCACATGGGGCTTCGTGCTCCCTCCGTCGCGCGCAATACCCTGGCAAAAGCCAACGAGCGTCGGGACTGGCGTATCTACGCCGACTTCGCACAAGCCCTGATTCGTGTCGCCCGCCCTCTCTATGCCGACGAAGACCTAGGGCTGGAACTGGACAATACGGTCTATGCGCTGGATGCCTCCACCATCGACCTGTGTCTATCGATATTCCCTTGGGCGCTGTTTCGTACCACCAAGTCTGCCGTCAAGCTTCATACCCTGCTGGACCTGCGTGGCAACATCCCCACGTTTATCCATATCACAGACGGCAAGGTACACGACGTCAACGCCCTCGATATGTTGCTGCCGGAACCGGGCGCTTTCTACATCATGGACCGTGGCTATGTGGACTTCCGACGCTTATTCACCTTGAACGCCGCAGGTGCATTCTTTGTCATTCGTGCCAAATCCAATACCAAGTATCGGCGCCGCTATTCCCATCCCGTCGACACCGCCGGCGGGGTGCGCTGCGATCAGACCATCGTACTCACGGGTGTGCGCTCAGCCGTCGATTACCCGCAGCCGTTACGCCGGATCAAGTATCACGATACCCAGACCGGCAAGACATTCGATTTTCTGACCAACAATTTCAGCGTCAAGGCACAGACGGTGGCCGACCTATACCGCTATCGCTGGCAAGTGGAGTTGTTCTTCAAATGGATCAAGCAGCATCTACGCATCAAGTCGTTTTTCGGCACCACAGAGAATGCGGTCAAAAGCCAAATCTGGATTGCCATCTCAGTCTACGTGCTCGTGGCCATCATCAAAAAGCGCCACGACATCAAGGCCGATCTTTACACAATCCTACAGGTTCTGAGCCTAACCTTGTTTGAGAAAACATTTATAGAACAAGTACTTAATTTAAGAGATCGCACGTCGGAAGACCATGGTAACCCTAAGCAACTGGATTTATTCGATAATTTAACGGGACACTAGTGATATTACGACTTAAATTTCTATCTAATAAAATATTATACTTTTGGTCTTTGTATTAATTGTTGCATAAGTAATGGCAGTATATAATTGGCTGCATGAGCACACAGATCGAAATACGTGAACAGCGCCGTAGGGAGGTGGTCGAGGCCATCGTGTTGAGGCAAGAGCCTGTGCATTTAGTGCAGCGAATTTACAATGTGCCGGAACGCTCCGTGTTTAACTGGCTGTCTCTGTATCGCAGTGGTGGCTGGGATGCGTTACGTGAGGGAGCGCGCAGTGGCCGTCCGCGCAAACTGTCAACGGAAGACATGCGCTGGGTCTATTACGCGGTAACCCTGGGAAACCCGCAGCAGTACCAGTTCGATTTCTGCCTGTGGACACTCAATGCCTTACGGACGCTGATCGAAAAGGAACGCAAGGTCAAACTGAGCAAGAGCGCCGTCAGTCGTCTGCTGAGGCATTTGGGCCTCAGCCCGCAGCGCCCCATCTACAAGTCCTACCAGCAAGACCCGCGCAAGATCGACCGCTACCTCAAGGAAACCTTTCCCGAGGCCGTGGCACAGGCGCAGCGCCTTGGCGCGGCCATCTTCTTCGTGGATGAGGCTGCAGTGCGCAGTGATGCCCATCGCGGCCTGACCTGGGGCAAGATCGGCCAAACGCCCGTGGTGAAGAACAGCGGTGGCCGCTTTGGTCTGAAGGTGATCAGCGCGGTCTCGCCTCGCGGCGACATGCGTTTCAGCTTTATCGAAGACAAAATGAACTCGACGAAATTTATCGCCTTCCTGAAAAAGCTGCACCGTGATGCCGGCCAGCCGATCTTGGTCATTACCGACAATGCCCGCTATCACCACAGCAAGGAAACGCAGCGATTCATCGCTGAACAGGAGGGCAAGATACTGCTGGCTTTCCTGCCCGCATATTCCCCGGAGCTCAATCCCGATGAGCAGGTGTGGAACCATGCCAAGCGACGCTTGAGCCAACTTTCAATATTCAACCTGCGCGATATGAAGCGGCACCTGACGTCCATACTGCGCTCTATCCAGAAGCAGGGCTCGCTCATTCGCAGTTTCTTCAGAATGGACAGCACCCGGTATATATTGGAAGCCTTGGGATAAACTGCCAATACTTTTGCAACGATTAATATCCGATCGAGAAGGTCTGTGGCTGCGCCCATCAGTTTCTCCGCTCGTTCGACTTTCAGGGTCGGGAACTGATTTATTGCGATCCCCCTTATTTGCACCACACCCGCCGTTCCAAACGCCGTTATCGTTTCGAGTACGAGGAAAGTGATCATGTGCAATTGCTGGAACTGCTCAAGCAATTGCCTTGTGCGGTGATCCTCTCCGGCTATCCCTCGGCGCTCTACGACGATCGGCTGGGAGCGTGGCGTACCTTGGAACTGCAAGTGATGAATCAGGCCGGGGTCAGAACCGAGAAGCTGTGGTTCAACTTCACCCCGGACCGGGTGCACTGGCCGAGCTTTGCGGGGCGCAACTTCACGCACCGCCAGAGCATCAAACGCAAGGCACAGAGTTGGGGGCGACGCTATCAGGCCATGCCTCCTGCCGAACGGCTGGCGGTACTGTCCTCGATCATGGCGGTGGAAGCCGGCGAAGTGTTCGAGTAGCCCGGCCCATGACAATCGACAACATCCCGGTCGAGCAGACCCTCGAGTCGGTCAGACGGCAGCTCGACGAGGAGAAAAACCTCTCCCCGGCACTGCGTGCATCGCTGGAGCTGTTGCTGACCCTGACCACGTTGCTGTTGAACCGACTGGGTCTCAATAGCCGCAACAGCTCCAAGCCCCCGTCCACTGACCCCAATCGCAAGAAGGCGGGGAAAAACGGCAACAACAATACCCCCGGTGCCCAGAAAGGCCATACGGGCAACCACCTGGAACTGGTCGATGATCCGGACCATGTCGAGTGGCTCCCGGTGGATCGTGCCACGCTTCCCACCGATGGCATCTTCCGGTGTATCGGCTATGAGCGCCGCCAGGTGTTCGATATCCACATTTCCCGGGTGGTCACGGAATATCGGGCCGAGATCCTGGCCGATGCACGGGAGCAACGCGTGGTCGCTCCCTTCCCGGATCATGTCAAGGTCAAGACCCAGTACGCCGCCGGGGTCAAAATCCACTCGGTTTACATGTCGCTGTTCCAACTGCTGCCCTACCAGCGCATCGAGGAGCACTTTGCCGATCAGTTCGGCCTTCCCTTGAGTGCCGGCAGCCTCTACAACTTCAACAAGGAGGTTTACGAAATGCTGGCCCCGTTTGAGGACTGGGCAAAGCGCGAGCTGTCGCGGGCGCTCCTGTTGCATGCCGACGAGACCGGGATCAACATCGGCGGAAAACGCAAATGACTGCATGTGCTATGCAGTGCCACCCTGACCCTGCTGATGCCCCATGACAAACGCGGTGGCGAGGCCATAGCGGCGATGGGGGTCCTTCCCGGGTACGCCCGCACCCTGGTACACGACCACTGGAAGCCCTACTACCAGCTTCTTTGTTACCACGCGTTGTGCAACGCTCACCACCTGCGGGAGCTGGAGCGCGCCTGGGAGCAGGATCAACAGCAGTGGGCCAAACAGGTGCAGGAACTGCTGCTGGAGATCAACAAAGCTGTCGATGAGGCGGGCGGTGTGTTGAACAGCACGCAGGCCGAGGCCTTCCGGGAACGATACCGACAACTGCTCAAAGCGGGACAGATCGAGTGTCCACCACCGGATGAGTCTCAGCGGAAAACAGGACAGCGGGGCCGACTGAAACGATCCAAATCCCGAAACCTGCTGGAACGGTTGATTCAGTTCGAGACCGATGTCCTGCGCTTCATGGTGGAACGCGACGTGCCCTTTACCAACAATCAGGGAGAACGGGATCTGCGCATGAGCAAAGTTCAGCAGAAGATCTCCGGCTGTTTCCGTTCAGAGCTCGGGGCAAGAATCTTTGCCCGCATCCGCAGCTATCTGTCCACCTGCCAGAAAAATGGGGTATCTTCCGAACAGGCATTGCGGCTCCTCTACGAGGGGCGGTGGCCTGACTTCATGGGGATGACCCCTGAATAGTTACTTTCTGAGCAAAGTCTGCAACAGCTTTACCACGTTGTCCATCAAACCGGTAGGCGGTTTTCTCAACCCATAATGCTGCGGCGTTAGAATCTTTCACCCCTTCTTCCATTGCTTTTTCTACAGCACTAGTAATCTCCGTAGGATGCGAACATATATGCATAAATTGTTCGACTTCCTGATTAAATCCATCCAGATCATTCCTGAGATAAACAACGGGCATGCCAATCGCAGAAGCATGAATCATTACCGATGAGCACGTGGTAATAAGAACATTAAAGTTTGGCAGTATATCAGCTATATTTCCATGTAAAATCCCATCTGCGCCAAAAGTTTCTAAGGTAAATCTTTCTGGACTCTCTTTTTCTACTGGGTGCAACTTATAATATAGTTCAAATCCTACATGATTCTTTCGCAGCACGTCCCAAGATGAAATTGACTTTTCTCGCCAAGAGATAGGCCAGGTAGCTCCTGCGAAAATTGCAGAAGGTACTCCATCACGCTTTGGGGTTTTACCATACAGCCGATCCAGTTCGGGCGCACCTGTGATTTGAAGTTGTGAGCCAGGACACCCATACTGCTCAAAAATCCTTTTACCCTGCACCCCCCAGCACGTACTCACCGAACCGCACCCAAGCCAATTGCGATACCGCGCCTCACCGTTGTAGACAAGCAACGTGCCGTGCTCAATCACCAATACCGGCTTACCGACGTTGCGAAATTTCGCCCCCCAATTGAGTTCTCCCGGCTCCCAACCACTGCATACGATTAGTCCGGCGTAGTCCTCTACATTAATCTGATCAGTGAGGTAAGCAGCCAACCCGCCGGCTTCGGCCAGCCCTTCCAGGCGCTCGCTAACTGCTAGAATCCGTGCTTCCGGGAGATGTGGCAACACATCTTTCAGGATGTCGACATATCGTGGATGGCTGGCAAGAACCGCCAAGGCCGACTGAGGATCGCCGCTCATCGACGGCTCATCTCTGCTGGTAACCCCGCTACGCTCTCCGTTCATAATTCTCAACCCCACTATCAAATCAATGAAGAGGAGCCGCCGGGCAAAGAAGCGTTCTCCCGGCTCTCGCTGCTATCATGCAATGCGAAACCCAGCGGAGCCGCATCCCCCCTCGATGGCACCCGGAGATTGACTGGCATACCCGCGCGTAGTTCGGTTGCATCGGCCAGACATTCGATACCGAAGTCGCTCAGCAGCGGTGCTACTGCAGCGTGAACCGACGGATCAAGCACCGCTACCCGCAGCGGCTGCCTGCGACGAATAAGCCAGACGATGGCCTCCACTTCACGCTCGATGATCAAGTCGCTGGTCCGCAACCGCACCGGACCGCTACGCGAGGCTTCATTGGAGAACGGAACCTCCCGTTCAACCAGGGATCGATAGGCCGACGAACGGCCAAACTCCTTCATCACCTTCTCGAGTTCTCCCAGCAGCCGCCCCCGACGAGCGTCGGCGGCCTCATCCAGGGCGAAGCGGTATTGGGTCTCCAACGCACGGACCGCCGGCAGCTCACCAAGTCGATCGAAGATCAGCGTCGCGTGATCAACGCACGAGGTCCTGCTCTGCTTCTCGCTGATCGACGAGAGGGTGTCGGTGGCGAACTCCGCCACGGGTACCGTCTCCACTCCGAGAGCGATCAGCGCCGCGATTCGTTTGGCCCCCTTCAGCGGAACGATGACCCCGTCGGGGTTCTCCGCTACCGGCACCGGTTTTGCGAGATTAAAACCATCACCGATGATTCGTCGGTAGATTTCAACTACGTTGGCTGCGATCCGTCGGCAATAATCCCCTGCCGACCGGTTCACTCGCTGCTCGTACTGGTAAAGCGAAGAAGACTCCGCTCTCTTCCAAAAGGCTTCATCGGCCGTCTCAAAGCCAACAGGGTCGGCGAGATAGTAGTGGGCGATGAACTCAACCATCAGCCAAGTCAGCGGTGTGTAAGGATAGGTGAGCGCGACGCAAGGATAGTTGTAGAACGCGATCCTGCGCGCACCCTCCTCGAATCGCCTTGCATTGGGATCCCCGTACCCACGCTCCTGGTAGTAGTAGTCAATCTCCTCGCCAATCATCCGCTTACACCCCGCTCGACCAATCGTAGCTGGAGACGACCTCTTCGAGAGAGACCCATTTCTCCTCCTTGGCGCTCCGTTCCGCCGCCACTACGAGGTCGGACAGCGCGCACTCCTCGGCCCACCCCTTGGGATAGGGTTCGCCGAACTCAACGCTCCTGGCGAAGGTGACGATCTCGTCGCGATATACCTTCTCCAGGTCGAGCCCGCACAACAACCGTCGTCCGCCTGGGTGCGTAACCTCGGTCTTGCCGCTCTCCACGTCGGAGAAGGTGACCGTCGAATCCGCGGCCACGTCGAAGACGAACGTACCCGACGATGTGCTCACCCGTCCCTCTCTAACCGGCAGACGATCATGCAGGTCGATGGTGAGCTCGCCGCGTACGCCGCCATCCATCTCGACCATGAGATGGTAGCTGTCGTGAGCTTCGAAATCGAGGCGACTGCAGTGACTGTGGTATGCGACGACCCGCCTAGGCCGTCCCATCATCATCAACAGCGCATTCCCCTCGAATGCAACCATCTCGCGACCGGCTCCGGTTTTCAGGCGACCCGCATAAAAGTCGTTGGGGTTCTCTCGCGGATGCCACAACGGCAGGAAGGAGGCGTAGTGGTAACGAAAGGTATTGATCTGGTGTCCGTCCTCACGCATCTGCGCGAGACGCTCTCCCAAGTAGCTGTAGAGGGGGTGGAAGTACCATGTGCCCGACGGATAGCCATGCACGCCGCTGTTCCGTTCCCGCTCTTCAAACCAGTCAACCGGTGGACGCAGGATTCCCGCCTCGCAAAAAAAGGGAACCGCATGCTCATAGCACGCTTCAAGATACTCGATATGGGTGTCGGGAGGGGTGGAGATCACCGCTGCGTCGACGCCACTCCCGAGAAGAGCCTGCAGGCTCTCCGCCGCCTCCAGCTGAAACGAGTGGCGGTCGATACAGTCTTCTATTCGCCGTGGATTTGGATCCCAGACGACGAACTCATGTCCCTCGCCTCCGAGATCTCGAATGCGTCGATTTCCCATCGACCCCAGACCGATAACACCAATCCTCATTGCATCCCCCTCAGCGCGCCCCATCGACCCATCGAACATTCAAGACGCCCGCGTACCACCGTACGCAAACGCCACGATTCCGTATCAACAACGCTTGACCATATCCGGTATGCATGCGTCTTTCCCGTCAACGTCTCTTTAGAATGCCACACCACCGTAGCTCACGGAGAATGCATTAGACCGTGCGGATGGGGTGTTCACCACAAAACCCCGCTCGCCCGCTCGTTCCATCGCGCCCAATAAGTCTCCGCGACGCCCGAGTTGATCTCGATGAGTTCGGGCTTCGCCGCTAACAGCGCTTCTATCCGCCGGACTCCAAACACCTCTCCCGGCACATACAACTCCGCCAATACCGCTTCCAGAAAGGCGAGATCCTCTTCGTAGTCAAGGGTAAAGCGCGCCTCGCTTCCGCCGTATTTCTCCCCCTCGCCCACGTGCCCGCACTTCACCCAACCGGATTCGGTGAACAACAGTTCGTAGCCGGTATCCTGGTCAACCGGGACCCGCCGGTCCATAACGCGGTGCAGTCCGTCGCGAGTGAAACAGCGCGGCGCGAGCCCCAACGGAAGCCCTCGAGCACCGACGAACTCTAAATCGTCGTTGGCCAATAGATGATCGAGCACCGAATCCATCGATTCCGGCGCGCACAACGGATCATCACCGTCGATCTCCAAGATCACCTCGGCGTCCACCCAATCGGCGGCATCGCGGAAACGGCGAACGATATCGTTCTCGTCACCGCGAAAGCAGCGCACCCCACGGGCCGCAGCGAATGCCTCCAGCGGATCGTCCGCCGATGCGGTGGTGGTGCAGATCACGACTCGTTCCGACTCTTCGATGTAGCGGCACGCGCACACCCGCTCAATGAGGTGATGCAAAACCGGATGCCCATGCAGGTCGAGCAAGCACTTGCCAGGCAACCGCTCGGAAGAGAGCCTCACCGGAATAAAACAAAACACGCCTTCGACGGTTTCCATCAGCGCGACTTCTCCGAGCTCAAAATCTCTCTCACCGCATTGCTCACGATATCGACCTCCTGCTCGGACATATGGGAAAAGAGCGGAAGACAAAGCACCCTGTCGGCAACCCGCTCCGTGACGCACAGCTCTTCTCCGGGACGCTTGAAGCGGCTGAATGCATCCATCTGGTGAAGCGGCGGATAGAAGTACTTCTTGGTCTGAATACCGCGATCCGCCAACTGGCGAGCAAGTTCGTCCCTTCCGACACCGGTCACCGTTTCGTCGACAATGATCGCCAAGTCCTTGTAGACGCTGACGCTATGCTCCTCGATCCGCTGGAAGGTGACACCCGGCACCTCGCCGAGCATGTCGATATAGTGCTGAACAAACGACAACCGGCGCGCGACCAGGCTGTCGAAGAGCGCCAGGGCTTCCACCGCCAGCGCCGCATGGAATTCGCTGATCTTGCCGTTGAGACCCCATTGAATGATGTTGTAGTCCGCTCCGGCACCGTAGTTGCGCAACAAGCGAAGGTTTTCCGCCACGCTATCGTCGTTGGTGGCGACCAGCCCTCCCTCACCGGCGGTCAACACCTTGGTCCCCGAGAGGCTGAACACCTCGGCGATGCCGAAACAGCCGATCTTTTCCCGGTGCCAGACACTGCCGAAGGCGTGGGCCGAATCGAACATCAAGGGAATATCGTGATGGGCCGCGATCCTCTCCAGTGCACGCAGGCGACAGGGGTTCCCGAAGATATGCACCCCGAGGATGGCCTTGGTTCGCGGGGTGATTCGCGCCTCCACTGAGGCGGGGTCGAGATTGAAGGTGTGTTCGTCGATGTCGGCGTAGACGGGGACCAGATTGTTCCACACTGCGGAGATACCGGTCGCACCGAAGGTGAAACTCGGCATGATGACCTCGCCCCCCTCCTCACCACCCAGGATGCGCAGCATCATCATCAACCCGGTGGTGCCACTGGTTGTCGCGACGCAGTGACGTACGCCGAGATAGCGTGCGGCACGCGCCTCGAGCTCCTCGCACTGCGCGCCGAAATTGCTCAGCATCCTGGTCTCGAAAATCGCCTGGATACGACCGGTAAGCTTTTCCAGCATCGGCAACGTCGGCTGCGCCACCGGAAGAAAGGTCCGCTCCGCGCTCTCCTGCGGTCGCGACAAGTAAATGTTGTCCGAGCGCCCCATGTACATCTGGGGCCGTTGCCCACGCACGGTGTGGCTGTCGGGGATATCGGCGACCACCGGAGTACCCGCGCCGACCATGCAATTGCGGCCGATGACGATGTCGGGAATGACCGACGAACCGATACCGACGAACGCCGCCTCGCGCACTCTCACCCGACCGGCCAACTGGGCCCCCGGCGCAATATGCACGAACGGTTCGAGCGCACAATTGTGCTCCACAATCGCACCGCTGTTTACGATCACCCCGTCACCCAGCTCCGCGCCGCGGTTGATCACCGCGCCGGCACCCACGAAGACGCCTTCTCCCAGGGTGACCTGAGGGGAGATGGAGGCATCCGGGTGAAACAACGAAACGAAACGTTTGCCCAGCGCTCGTGCCCGAGCGAACAGCTCGCGTCGACCAAAGTTGTCCCCGGCCGCAGCGAACAGTGGGAAACCGTCCGGCACCAACGCCAAGTCCTCCGTAGACCCTACCACCGGAATACCGTCGACGAGGCGGCCGAAGAGATGCTCGCTGCAATCGAGCACCGCCACCGGCCGATAACTGCGTCGCCGGTAGAGAACATCGAGGACCACCCCACAGTGCCCGTCTATTCGCCCACCGAGAAGCACCAGCGGTTCTTCACCGGCACCGCTCCCGTTCCGCCCCAAGCGCTCAAACCAGAAACCCATGCGCTCGCTACGTAACGCCTCTTCATCCACGAGGTAGCCCGCGCGGCTGATCAGTCGCGAGCGCTCCCTCTCGCCGCCCTCGGCGAACAGCGAATCCAGTCGCGTGACGTCATCCTTCAGGACGACACCGCAGAAACGGCTTCTCCGCGCGATACGCTCCAGCTCGTCGCTGGTGAGTTCTTGCTGGGGGAAGTTGGCCGATCCGAGCCAGTAGGGTTCGAGGTCGTACGCGGTGACGGGGAGATCACCGGCCTCCAGCGCGCGGGCGACAAGCGCGGCATCGAGCAGCGACGCTCGAAGCCCAAAGGGGAAACGGGCATTGGCGAGCACGCCGCCGTCCAGAGATGCTGCCACCGCCAACAGGTCATCGAGAATCAGCAGCGACAGCGGGGAGTAGAGGTCGAGCACCACCACGCGACCGCGTCCCGTGAACTCGACCGCCGCGGAGAACAATCCCGCCAATCCCGCGCCGCCATCCACCTCTCGCGGCTCCGCGTATTCGAAGTGGGATGCCAACTCGACATCGACGAACAGTGGATAACGTTCAAGGGCGGAACATTCGCTCCACAGCCGCTGCCAAAGAGCGATCAAGCGGGCGAACTCATCGCTCTCCGCGCCGAGCCAATGACGACCCGCGTCACCAACGATTACGACACTATGGTTCATGCCACCCTCTTCGGACCAGTCAGTCCCCGCGCGATCACATCCACCACGCGAAGCAGCCCACTCCCGTCCACCAGTGTCCGCCCCGCCCTAATCATTTCGGCACGAACAGCGGATTCGTTTAGCACGGTTTCCAACGCCCGCTCCAACGCCACATCATCGAACCCGCCATCGCGACACGCGATGGCGGTCGCGCCGAATCCTGCCAACCGTTCGATGTGCTCCATCTGCTGCTCGGATTGACACACCGCGACCCCGGGAGTCCCCGCCGCGAGGCGTTCAAAGAGCGTATTTCCGCCGGCGGTGACGGCGAGCGCCGCGCCACGCAATCGGCGGGGGAAGTCGTCCACGTCTTCGCTCCAAGCGAAGCGTACCGAGCGGCGCCGAAGTTCCTCCTCGATCGCCTCCTTGCCGCAGTAACCGCCGCCGGTGACGATCTCCAACGACCACTCCTCGGGCAGGAGCCGCGCCACCGTATCAATCACCGGCCCGATCAGATCCCGCTGATCAACGCCCCCAAGGGAGACGAGAATCGTCCGCTCGCGCGCCGCTTCGGCAACCGGCGCGGCGGCATAGTCAACCGGCATCACAAAATAACGAGGTCCGTAGTGGTAGGAGACTCCATTGATCACTTCGTCGGAAGCGCCGCTGAGTCCGGGAGAGGTAAGGAAGACGTGATCGGCCACCGTGGTTATCTTGTGATTTTCGTCGGACACCGCGCAAACCAGGTAATCCTCCGAACGCAGAGGCGACACCGCCTCGGCCCGCGCCACCCGCTGGAAGACGTCCACCCAAATCATCTTCGCGCCCAAGCGCTTGGCCAAGCCGCGAAACGCCTCGTTCTCGGCCTCCAAGTCATCACCGGTGGAAAGTCGCGTAGTCGGGATTCCGGCGCGATCCAACACGCCTTCGGCCAACGGATCGGGTCTCACCAAGGCATGAAGTTCGAGGCCTGTGCGCCGCGCCAACGCCTCGCCGACGAGCAGGCTGCGGCGTATGTGGCCGAGACCGACCTGTTTACCACCATCACATCGAAGAAGGATCATGCTCAGACATCATCCCACGACAGCAACTGATCCTCCTTCAAATCCCGTCTTGCCGCGCGCCCGACGATCAACTCCAGATACTTCGGCTGGATGCCGTCACCCGGCCGCTTGATCGCCAACATCTCGCGCGTGATAACCGTCCCCCGCGCGATCGGGCAGTCGGCGACGATGCTGCGCCGCAACGCATGGACGGTGCTGCGTTCGTCGTCACTGACCCGTTTCTCTGTTCCGCCAAGCGCCCGCTCCACCGAGCGAATCTCCCGCACCATCTGGCCCAGTTCATTGACGGAAAGCGACGCTTTGTGGTCCGGCCCCTCGGCATTACGATCGAGGGTAAAGTGTTTCTCGATCACGTCTGCCCCCAACGCCACCGCCGCCACAGACACTCCGATGCCGACCGTGTGATCGGAGTAGCCAACCGGACAGTTGAATGCCCGGCGCATGGTCTCCATCGCATTTAGATGCACATCCTCCAACCGTGCAGGGTAATTAGAAGTGCAGTGCAATAGACACAATGGAGTATTAAATTTACGGAAGAGGTTAACTGCGTCCTCGATATCCCCTAAAGACGACATACCTGTAGATAAAATCACCGGACATCCGGCTGCAGCAATATATCGCAACAGTGGAGTATTAGTAAGGTTGCCAGAGTCTACTTTTATCGCAGAAACGCCTAGACTTAATAGCAAATCAACGCCACCTTCATAAAATGGCGTGGATAAGAAAGTGATTCCCAGGCGATTACAGTGATCATATATGCGTTGGTGAGTGCACTCGTCAAGCTCCAGTTGTTTTAACATGTAGTACTGAGAGCCATAGCCAGTATTAATCTTTTGATACGGAGCTTTCTGGAGGGCGCGAGTTACCAAATGCTCAGGTTTGAAAGTCTGAAACTTAACCGCATCAGCACCTGCAGAAGCAGCTGCAGCTACTAGTGCCAAAGCCGTCGCTAATTCTCCATTATGATTAACACCAGCTTCGGCTATTATATACGTGCTATTCTTGGGCCCAATTAAACGAGAGCCCAACTGAATTGTATCAACCGAAATCGGCATTAAACTTTCTCCATACGGGCTTAATTGGTTCGCCAATATAATGTTGGCTAAGTGGCGGATTATCAATAGCTTTACGGCATTCTTCAAGAGCAATTTTAAATGCTTTTATTGTAATATCAAGTGTCTCGTCATCATGAGAGTAGCTGATTGCTATCCAAGGAGATAAGATGCCTTGATTAATCATCCTAGATTGAAAGATAGTTAACAACTCGTACGAGACTCTAGCATCAACTCCTAATGCTTTTAGCCGAGGGCTGCAGGGGTATCCTACCATGGTCAACCGTCTATCAAGCCCATATTCAGAAGAAATTTTATTGAAAGCCTCCATCATCAGGCGACCATAAGTCCACATGTGTTCAATTACTGGTTCTCGCCGCATAAAGCGAATTGTTGCCAAGGCAGCAGCCAGGCCATGTGCTTCAGCACCGTGGGTACCCGAGAGTAAAAAAACTCTTGGCTTGTCATGACATAAACCACCGAGTTCCATAATCTCTCTACGCCCACAGAGCATACTTACGCTAAAGCCATTTGCACAACCTTTCCCAAAAGTACATAAATCTGGTGATATCCCAATTAAGTTTTGTGCTCCACGTAGATCATAGCGAAATCCAGTAATTATCTCGTCAAATATCAATACAATGCCCTCCTTCTCAGTAAGGGCCCTGAGATGCCTCAGAAAATCATCCTCAGGTTGGAATCGATCTGAAAGTGGCTCCATAATTACTGCTGCAATATCTCCTGGATGCTGATCAACTAATGTCTGAAGTGAAGAAATATTGTTATAGTGAAACTTCAATGTAAGCTGTGCAATTTCCTGAGGTATTCCGCTATTACAAGGAGTAGAACCAATAAACCAATCATAAAATGAGTAGAAAGGATCTTCACCACAAACCACAATGTATTTTCTGCCGGTATATGCGCGGGCCAAACGTACGGCTGCCGCAGTAACATCGGAACCATTCTTGGCAAACTTCACCATTTCTGCGGCAGGAATTAAATCAATAATTTCTTCAGCTAAATCCAGTTCAATCGTAGATGGTCGAGTAAAATTAGAACCTTTATCTAACTGTGCCTTTACAGATTTTAGTACATAGGGGTGGCAGTGACCCAAAGTCACTGACCTTAAGCCCATTCCATAGTCGACATAACGATTTCCATCAACATCATAAATATAAGCGCCTTGGCCACGTTCAATAAGGCCTGGTGCAGGAAAAGGGAACTGATCTCTACCTTTACTATAAGTATGACAGCCTGCCGGTACTATTAACTCAAGCCGCTCAGATGAATTAGAGCTTATCATAGGCTCAACCTGCAATGAAAAATAATGCAAAGAATATTAGAGACTAGTAAGACTATTCTTGATTGAAGAACTTAATTCTGATAAAGATATAATTTTATCTGGAGAGAACCAGTAACCGAGTACAATTACATCATCCATATATTCAAAAGAAAAATTTTCATTCATTATTAAATTGGCTTTTTCAGTAGAGCCAATTAAGCTAAGTGCGATAACCTTTAAAGGCAAAAGCAGATAGTCATTATCCATAGAACACAAAAAATCGCCACCTTCATCAATCATTCCTAAGTGACAAAAATGCCACGCCAAAAGATGCGCTTGATATTCTCCGCCTTGAAATGACTTTAGTATGAATTCGGCATTTACTTCAGATTGACTTTTATTATTATAAATACGAGATAATGTACAGCAAAACCCTTTGTCACCACTACTGCGATTGACTGCCAAGTCACGCTCGATACCTTCTTCTAGATTACTAATGTTCCCCGTTTTATTGAATTCTATATATCCATGAAACGAAAATATATCTATGCATGCAGAACATCTTGAGTATAAAAATTCTGTTACTCTTTTTGCACTATCACGATCACCGACAAAAGCTAGTAATTTTGAAAATACATCTAAAGACCAATCGTCGAGATCCTGTAACCTAGTAGCATCCTTAAACTGGCTAATTAGAGTTAACTTCTCATCATTGCTGATAAAATGCATAACTGAAATCAAGAAACGTAAGAATAAAGAAGGCGATGATTTTACATCAATTGGGAAATAATTAAGGA
The DNA here is from genome assembly GCA_009497875.2 of gamma proteobacterium SS-5. Taxonomy (NCBI): domain Bacteria; kingdom Pseudomonadati; phylum Pseudomonadota; class Gammaproteobacteria; order Chromatiales; family Sedimenticolaceae; genus Magnetovirga; species Magnetovirga frankeli. The sequence goes on from CP032508.2 coordinate 3,415,637, forward strand.
CTAGTTTTGCCTCAGTTAAAAACCCCATTCGCGCCATAATCACGCTTAAATTAAGCAAAACAGAAGGGTCTGATGGCGATAATGACTTGATAAAATCAATCAAGGCTGATCTATCAAAATCCCCTAATGCGATTTGAGTTGCATACTTACTTCTTGCGACATCAAGGATTCCACCTTTTCTTGGGAAATAGAATTGGGGAGTAGTTTTCTTGGAAAGTAAGTTATATAAATCAAGGTAGTCTAAATTATTCATAACACTCAACCAGTATGAGCCAAGTTGTCTGTGCCAGCATCTTTATAAAGTTACCGCATGTATGATTGAATCTTGTTCTGTTATCGACAAGTCAGGGTGCATGGGTAAACTAATTATTTTTAAAGCTATATTATCTGCAATTGGTGTGTCTTTATATCCATAACAAATGTACCCTGGCTACTTGCTGATCAGAAGCGGATAATGTATCGCAAAGCTAATGTTGTGTGCCATTAAATTAGCCTGAACTTTTTCGCGGAATTCAACCTCTATTGTATATTGAGAATACACATGAGTCAGATTTTTTGGTAAGCGCCCAGTTAACCCCATCCCCCGACCTCTGCTGGTTTGGGCATCAGCCATGGCATCAGATCGTCCAAGGGCTTTCCGTCTTGCAGGTACTGGGGTAGTTGCGTGAAGAGTTCCTTCAGGTAATGGTACGGTTCCCAACCGTTGGCCTTGGCCGTGGCGATGACGGAATACCAGGCGGCGGTGGCATGGACACCGACTTCGCTCTGGGCAAATAGCCATTGCTTGCGATCCTGGGCAATGGGGCGATTGAAACGCTCGGCGTGGTTGTTGTCGATATGCAGACGACCGTCTTCCAGATACACCAGCAGCTTGGGCCACTGGTTGATTACATAGGTATAGGCGGTCTTCAGCACACCCTCGCGCACCTCGGCCAGTATCAGGGTCTCGTCGATCCATTGGCGAAACTGGCCCAACACCGGCCGACTGTGCTGGTCCCGATAGGCCTTTTTCTCCTCGGGTGATTGGCCCTTGATCAGCCGTTCAATGGCGTAAAGCTGGCGAATGAATCCCAAGGCCTTTTGCGCCTGAGCACGAGCACCAGGCCCTGATGCACTCTTGGCAGCGACATCGAATTTGCGTCGGGCGTGGGCCCAGCAGCCCACTGGCGTCACATCCACACGTGCTGCCGTGCCGTTATAACCCCCATAGGCATAGGTTTGGAGATAGCCCGAGAAGCCCCTCAACAACTCATCCGCCACCGCACCGGCGCGGCTGGCGCGGTAATCGATCAGGACGATGGGTGGCCCGTGAGTGAGGCGCGTAACCAAAGATAGGATTTTTGCCAGGCCCCTCGGCCCGGTTCATCCAACACCTGGAGGGTGGTTTCATCGGCCTGTACATAATCACTGAGGATGAAGTGCTGTCGCATCACCTCAATGACTGGCTTGAGCAGGTGTTCATGGCCCTTGATGGCCCAATCGGCCAGGGTGGTCCGGTTGAACGGGACGCCGAAGCGCTGCTCCATGATCTGCGCCTGGCGGTACAGGGGCAAGCCATCAACAAACTTGGCCGTGCCGATATAGGCCAGCAGGCCGGGAGAGACCTGGTAACGGGGCAGCGGGGCCGCCGGGGCCTGGGCCGTCTTCACGCCCTTGGCGCAGCAGGGGCAGCTGTACTTGATGCGCACCTGCTGAAGCACCCGAAACACTGGGGGGATCACATCGTACTGCTCGCTGATCTCCTCACCCATGGGCATCAACTCTGCACCACAGGCGCACTGCTTCTCGGCCTCGTCCAGGTCATGCACCACCCGCACCCGTGGACCAGTTCCAGGTGGTGGCCCGTATGGCCTTTCTGGGCACCGGGGGTATTGTTGTTGCCGTTTTTCCCCGCCTTCTTGCGATTGGGGTCAGTGGACGGGGGCTTGGAGCTGTTGCGGCTATTGAGTCCGAGTCGGTTCAACAGCAACGTGGTCAGGGTCAGCAGCAGCTCCAGCGATTCACGCAGCGCCGGTGAGAGGTTTTTCTCCTCGTCGAGCTGCCGTCTGACCGACTCGAGGGTCTGCTCGACCGGGATGTTGTCGATTATCATGGGCCGGGCTACTCGAACACTTCGCCGGCTTCCACCGCCATGATCGAGGACAGTACCGCCAGCCGTTCGGCAGGAGGCATGGCCTGATAGCGTCGCCCCCAACTGTGTGCCTTGCGTTTGATGCTCTGGCGGTGCGTGAAGTTGCGCCCCGCAAAGCTCGGCCAGTGCACCCGGTCCGGGGTGAAGTTGAACCACAGCTTCTCGGTTCTGACCCCGGCCTGATTCATCACCTGCAGTTCCAAGGTACGCCACTCTCCCAGCAGATCGTCGTAGAGCGCCGAGGGATAGCCGGAGAGGATCACCGCACAAGGCAATTGCTTGAGCAGTTCCAGCAATTGCACATGATCACTTTCCTCGTACTCGAAACGATAACGGCGTTTGGAACGGCGGGTGTGGTGCAAATAAGGGGGATCGCAATAAATCAGTTCCCGACCCTGAAAGTCGAACGAGCGGAGAAACTGATGGGCGCAGCCACAGACCTTCTCGATCGGATAGTCACACTCAAAGTGGGCCAGTGCAGCCGGATCGAGATCGATGGCAATATTGCGCAGCGCCGGTGGCTTGCGCTGCATGATGGCGCCACCGCCAAGATGGGTCTCGATATAGGTGTCGTGGGGCGGCATCAGGGCAATGATCGGTTGACACAGACCTGAAGTCGCTTTGGAACCAAAGTAGTTGCTCATGAGAACAGCCCATTCTCAAACAGAGGATGGAACACAGCATAGATGGGCCTTCCTATGCTGTCAAGGGCAAATGTAGGTGATTTTTTGGTTCGGAGAGTTATGGCTTGGCTCTGACGGGCACTTTATTGAAGCGCCCCTGAATAGTTACGCTGGGTTTTTAGATCAATGAATTCGATGGGCTTTTGGCCTTGGTCTAGGCGGAGATAGGCCTCGGGGCTGATGGTTTTTTCGGGGTATGTGGCTAACAGGTGATCATCGCGGGTCAGGAGTTTGATGCTGCCCTGTGGGAAGCGATCAAGTGCGCGGAGGAGTTGCTCATCCTCTGGATCATGGGCGTCAAAAACGGGGCCTTCATTGGCTAATGCGGCAAGCTATTGTTTATGGCTCCTCGACGTTTCATGTGGATTTGAGTATAGAAGCGGCTGGGCTGGCGATCAGGTAAGGGACGCGGAAAAAATAGATTACCCCAATTTCTAGCTGCATATATTTTCGAATTGTTTTAAAATTTGCCCATGTTAACCGCACAGATAAATCAGATGTAAAGGTACAACAAATATGGATAAATACTGCTACTGAGCTTTCTGGCTCAGCGCGGCGGATATTCATGGCACAAGTCGTTGAGCTCATCGGGTGGGGTGGTCAACGGTTTGCGGAATCGGTATTGGGGTGGGATAGAAAAACAATACGAAAAGAACAGAAAGAGATTCAATCTGGCTCGCCTTACATAGACGGCCGTCGTCGTTCAGGCCGCAAGAAAGCCGAAGCGCATTTCCCTCAACTTCTCGACGATATTGATGCGGTCGTTGGCCACACGGGACAGACGGACCCGACGTTTAAAAGCACCCGTGTCTATATTCCGATTACGGCCAAAGAGGTCCGACGCCGGTTGATTGATGATAAAGGCTACCGTTCACGCGAGATCATCGGTGAACGGAGTCTGCGTACCAAGCTCAATGAATTGGGCTACCGCCTCAAACGGATCAAAAAATGTCTCCCTCTTAAACGCATCGAAGAAACCGACGCCATCTTTGATGAAGTGCATCGGATCAACCAGGAAGCCGACGAGCAAGCCGGTGTGCTACGGATCTCTCTGGACACCAAGGCGGCCGTCAAGGTTGGGCGATTCTCCCGCAATGGACAGAGCCGAACCCCTCAAGCCGCCCTTGACCATGACTTCGACCCGGACACGACACTAACGCCCTTCGGCATCCTGTTACCCCAGCAGGCCAAGAGTTACCTCTGGTTCACGGAAAGCAAGGTCACTGCGGACTTCATGGTGGATTGCATCGAGCAGATGTGGGGCAAAATCGAGAACCGGGAGCGCATCCACACCCTGGTGATCAACGCCGACAACGGCCCTGAGAATAGTGGCCGACGCACGCAGTGGTTGAAGCGGCTGATTGAATTCAGTGATTGCCACGGGATCCATATCCAGTTGGCTTACTATCCGCCCTACCACAGCAAATACAATCCGGTGGAACGGCTCTGGGGTATTCTCGAAAATCATTGGCGCGGCGAATTGCTGGAGACCGTGAAAAAGACCCTGGGGCTGGCAAGGAGCATGACCTATAAAGGCATTCGGCCCGTTGTTAGAAAGGTGACGAGAACATACGAGTCTGGGGTGACCTTATCCAAGCAAGCCATGCTTGATGTCGAGCAACGACTGGAGAGAAAATCCGGCTTGGAGCCTTGGTTTATTTCGATTCAGCCAATGGCTGATTTGGGGTAATCTATTTTTTCCGCGTCCCTAAATCATGGTCATGAAGGTCTCTGTATTGCGGTAACCCCTGGCCCTTGCTCTGGCCGCTTGGAACAGGCTGTTTAAGCCCTCCATCCGAGCGTTGGTGTAGGTAGAGGTCCAGCGCCTGACCACGCGCTTGGCATGCCGCTCTAGGCTGTTCAGGGCCTTGCGCACCGGCTCCAGTAGTTTGTTTTCACCCACCAGCAAGCGGGTGTAGTTGATAAACCGGCTGATTCGCCATTGGGCCGCACGAGGGGTCTTCGCTTCGCGTATCCAGCGCAGTCGCTCTTTGACGCGCCACGCCGTGGCCGTGTCCAAGCCCTGCTCCAGGAGTTCGGCCAAGGCATAGAGCTGGTTGCTGGTCAGGTTGTCCGGCTCACCTTTCTTCAGCACGGCCCAACGCAGATGGCGGGGCATGGGCTTGATCCGACCCTCTTGCTTTCTGACCTCGTCCACCGCGTGGGTAAACATCTGCACGATATGAAACCAATCAACGGTGACCTCCGCGTTGGGCAGGTTATCGGCAATGCCGCTGAGAAAGGCCGGGGACATATCGCAGACGACTTCAAGAATCTGCTCTGGCTGGCCTTGATGCGTTTTCAGGAATTCGGCGAAGTGCTTGAGGGTGTCCTTGCCTTTGCCCGGCGTGACGAAGAGCACCGGCTCATGGGATTTGGCCATGTCTATGAAGACGGTGACGTAGTGGTGGCCTCGCTTTGAGGCGGTCTCATCCAGACCAACAGCCTTCACGCTCGACAGGTCGAACTGCGCAATGGCGCGCTTGACGTAGTGCTTCACCACGCGCCACAGCCGCTGATCGGTGATCGCCATAATCCGTGCTGCCGCCTCTACGGCATCTCCCGCACCAAGGTCATGGCGGCTTGCTCAAACAGCAGGGTGAAGCGACTGCCTTTGCGAGCCCAAGGCACCTGTATCCGCCTGACCCCGTGTTCAGGACAGCGCACGCGGGCCGTGGAGGCATGCACATAGCAGCGGTGCTGAAAGAAGTTCAGATGCCGCCAGCGGAATGCCTCGAAGTCATGTGCCTTACACAGCTGGCCGCATTCTGGGCAGGGGAACAGACTGCCACGCGGCGCTTCGACCCAGAGGTGCAATTCATGGGGCTGCTTGTCCTTGTCCAGTGCTTGGTCAACCAACTTCCATGGGGCTTGAAGGCCCAAACCGAGCATCAGGATTTCACTGCTGTCCACCATCATTCCTCCACGCAAAAGCGCAGGCTACACCGGTGGGAGTTCAGGGACAATTCCACAGGTTTTGTCGAGGAGCCTTGTTTATCTTTTACAAATTCTGTGAGTAAGCGCCTTGCTTTGGACAATACAGTTTTATTTGTTTCTGGCTTACCTGCTGCGATATTCTCTCTGCTTAGCTGTTTATAGAGATTGTATTCAAGGGTTTGTGTCGATCCACAATATAGCCAAAGGCGGACCTCATTTGAAGCGGCCATATCGATGGCAAGGGCACTTGTTTCTGCATGTGGCTTTCGCTGAGAACATATATCGATGGCGACATTAACGTCAATGAGCAGATTCATAGTCAACGCAATCCTTTTATTTCCTCGCGTAAGCGAAGGCCTCAATTCGATCTAATTGTTTTTCAGTCAATTCTGGCAGTTCATCATCTGGTATTAATCGTTGCAAAAGTATTGGCAGTTTATCCCAAGGCTTCCAATATATACCGGGTGCTGTCCATTCTGAAGAAACTGCGAATGAGCGAGCCCTGCTTCTGGATAGAGCGCAGTATGGACGTCAGGTGCCGCTTCATATCGCGCAGGTTGAATATTGAAAGTTGGCTCAAGCGTCGCTTGGCATGGTTCCACACCTGCTCATCGGGATTGAGCTCCGGGGAATATGCGGGCAGGAAAGCCAGCAGTATCTTGCCCTCCTGTTCAGCGATGAATCGCTGCGTTTCCTTGCTGTGGTGATAGCGGGCATTGTCGGTAATGACCAAGATCGGCTGGCCGGCATCACGGTGCAGCTTTTTCAGGAAGGCGATAAATTTCGTCGAGTTCATTTTGTCTTCGATAAAGCTGAAACGCATGTCGCCGCGAGGCGAGACCGCGCTGATCACCTTCAGACCAAAGCGGCCACCGCTGTTCTTCACCACGGGCGTTTGGCCGATCTTGCCCCAGGTCAGGCCGCGATGGGCATCACTGCGCACTGCAGCCTCATCCACGAAGAAGATGGCCGCGCCAAGGCGCTGCGCCTGTGCCACGGCCTCGGGAAAGGTTTCCTTGAGGTAGCGGTCGATCTTGCGCGGGTCTTGCTGGTAGGACTTGTAGATGGGGCGCTGCGGGCTGAGGCCCAAATGCCTCAGCAGACGACTGACGGCGCTCTTGCTCAGTTTGACCTTGCGTTCCTTTTCGATCAGCGTCCGTAAGGCATTGAGTGTCCACAGGCAGAAATCGAACTGGTACTGCTGCGGGTTTCCCAGGGTTACCGCGTAATAGACCCAGCGCATGTCTTCCGTTGACAGTTTGCGCGGACGGCCACTGCGCGCTCCCTCACGTAACGCATCCCAGCCACCACTGCGATACAGAGACAGCCAGTTAAACACGGAGCGTTCCGGCACATTGTAAATTTGCTGCACTAAATGCACAGGCTCTTGCCTCAACACGATGGCCTCGACCACCTCCCTACGGCGCTGTTCACGTATTTCGATCTGTGTGCTCATGCAGCCAATTATATACTGCCATTACTTATGCAACAATTAATAGTAGCGGTGCATTTTTAATTGCCTCCATGCGTTGAAGTAGGGCCCTGGCTCGCTCTATTTCTTCTGGTGGCAAATTGTATGGTGTTTTTTCTTCTATGGCGTCGTCAGGCAATGTCACCATAACTGTGAATTTTTTGTTCTTGAGATGCAAGGGTTGTTTGAATTTTAACTTGCCATTTTCATAGATGGCTTCAACTTGCATGGCGTGCTCCCATTTTCTTTAGGTCTTTATCTTGTAGTTGGTAAATCTCCCCTGTGTGATAACAGGTGTAAGTGCATTTTCCTTGCATGGGTAGGTCAATCCGTTCACCGTACTCACTCATCCAGCCAATCTGGCGAGCTGGTACGCCGACCATGAGGGCATAGGGCTTGACGTCGCGGTTTATGACGGCACCGGCACCAATGAAGGCGTATTCACCGATGGTAACTCCACAGACTATGGTGCAATTGGCACCCAGTGTGGCGCCTCGTTTGACAAGGGTATCGCGATATTCCTCTTTACGGGGTACAGCCGAGCGGGGATTGTAAACATTGGTGAAGACCATGCTCGGGCCGCAGAATACGTCATCTTCTAAGGTGACGTTGTCATAGACGGATACGTTGTTTTGAATCTTGACGTTGTTGCCTATTACCACCCGGTTAGCGACAAAGACGTTCTGCCCGAGGGTGCAGCCTGTGCCGATCTTGGCGCCACCACAGACGTGGACCCAGTGCCATATTCGGCTTTCCGCACCGATACTTGCGCCCTCATCGATGATGGCTGTGGGGTGAATTTGTGCGTTCATTGGGTTTCGTCAGTATTCCAATGGCAGTGCTACTTTCTTGCCATCCCGGGCTGAGAGATAGAGGGCAATGAGGAGTTCCAGGCTTTTGAGGCCTTCTCGCCCGTCGGTTTCTGCTTCGGCTTTGCCTTGGAGGGTTTGGATGACGTTTTCATAGTAGAGCGGATGGCCAAATCCGTACACGCTGGTGGTGGTGTAGCTGGCTTGGTGTATGTGTTCGTCTTCTGGCTTGGGGTCGGCGAATTCCCAGTGTTGGATTTCATTGACAGCAACACCGCCAATGCGCACTGTGCCTTTTTCGCCGATTATGCTGATGCTGCCCTCCAGGTTTTTTGGATAGGTGAGCATGGTGACGTTGAGTGTGCCGAGTGCGCCATTGCGCCAGCGCAGTGCGGCTACGCCACTGTCTTCTACCTGAATATTGCGCGCCAGGGTTCCGGTGTAGGCCATGACGCTTTCGACGGGGCCGATCAGCCAGTCGAGCAGGTCAACATAGTGGCTGGCTTGGTTCATGAAGGTGCCACCATCGAATTCCCAGGTACCGCGCCATTTGGCGCTGTCGTAGTAGGCCTGAGGACGGGTCCAGAAAACATTGATGGCTACACTGTATATGCGCCCAAAGCGGTTTTGCTCCATTGCCTGCTTGAGCAACTGCAAGGTGGCATTGCGCCGGTTTTGCTTGACCACGAAGAGCTGAACCCCGGCCTTATCGCAGGCTTCGACCATGGCCAGCCCATCCTTCCAGCGTGTGGCCATGGGTTTTTCAGTCACCACATGCCGGCCTGATTCTGCGATGGCGATGGTTTGAGCAGCATGAAGGCCGCTGGGAGTGGCTAGGGTTACACAATCCACTTCGGCTTCCTGTAGTAGTTTTTCAAGCTCGAGATAGACAGGCACTCCCGTTTTGTTTTGTGCTTCTTGCAGGGCCTTGGGGTTGTTGTCGCAAAGGGCGACTAGCTCACAACTGCCCTTGTGCGCTTCAAAGGCGGCGAGGTGGTTTTGGCCGATGCGACCACAGCCGACAAGGGCGAAGCGGATTGGACGCTGGGTGATGGGGGTCATGGGGCTTGTCACAAAGCTCGTCTCGCCGAAATGCGCGGCATCTTGATTGAATTTTGATTTTTGGGGTCGTTCATGACCGCGCTTCAAGCGCGGTCATGACTGCACGGGCGAAATTGCTGAAGTCTTGCAGATTGTGTTGCACAATGCTGTGGACGATACGCCAGTCGATGGCATCGTAGTTATGCATGGCGATGTTTCTGAAGCCGACTGCTTTTTTTAGTCTTGCCGCAAGTTCGGCATCGATGATACCGACCTGCGCCAACAGACCAAAGGTTTGTCCCATGGTCGCAGGTGCCGGGAGTTCGGCTGTGGCAATGCAGTGCGCGGCAATATCAACGCAAAGCTGGACGGCACGACTCAAATTCAATGCAACTATATCTTGCAGGTCAAAGTCGGTTTCCAGCACGGTGAGGTCAGCTGGGCACCGAGTGTGAACGCGGTGCAGACAGCGGCGCAGGGACTCAAGCTTTTGTTCGACTACTTGCCGATCCATGCCTCTCGCCTTTCTTTGAGGATGCGGTTGAGGAGGGGCATGAAGTCGGCCATTTCGACTAAATGGCGACTGATCAATTCGCCATGAGCGGCGGCGCTGCCGAGCACGCGCCTACCATGCATGACAATCTGACTGAGCAGTGGCTGGCCGATGCTGTTCAGGTCAATCAAATCGATAGGGCGTCCGGTGTGGTCAGCCAGAGCGGTGATCAGCGCCATTTTCTGCTCGGCGCTCAGGTGGTGGCGAGCAGCCACGGCGATGTCGAGGTCGCTGCTCGCAGTCGCTGTGCCTTGTGCAACCGAGCCAAACAGCATAGCCAGGGTGATTTCAGGGAATTTTTCCAGCACCTTGCGCAAACTGGCGTCGGATGCCTGGGGTTCCTCGTTTGGCTGTGGTGTTGTCGGGGTTTGAAGTTTGGTCATTGTTGATCTATCTGTTTTCTCCCTCAGTGTCCCACGACCATCGAAGCCAGGTGTCAGGTGACGTGCCGTCAGTTAAACATCTCATCCGGGCTTTCGGCGCTGAGGATGGCTTCTGCCCAGTGTTCCAGACTATCCAGGTCGGCCTGCCTGATGCGCGCCTCATGCTGCTGGGCAACTTGGTGGCCAAATTTTCGGCTTATCTGGCGCAGCAGCAATTCGGCTTCGCCGTGCTGCATACCTTGCTGCATACCTTGCTGCATGCCTTGTTGAATACCTTTTTGGAAGCCTTCTTCTCTCATTCGAACGGATAATGCGGTCATGGCAAGGTTCTCCTCTGCATATTCTTGCTGGTAGCGCTTGAGTTCATTGTCGTCCAGTGCCGTGTAGATGTCGATGAAGTCGGCATATTTACTTCGCCGTTCGGGGTCGGGTTCCAGTTCCATCAAGCCGCGGGTGGCGGCGGCGTAGATGGCCAGCTTGTCTTCTGGGGCGTAGTCCATGCAGGGCAGCGTGAGCCGGGCGACGATGTTGGGGCTGTCGAGATACTGGTTTGCCGGGGTGGCGAACAGGGCGGTGCTGAGGTAGCTGAAGTGGAGATAATCCCGGTTTTCGCTGCCCAGTCGCAGTTGTTTGGGGTAGCTGCCAGGATGCAGGAAGATGACCACCGGCACCAGGCGTTCGGTATCGAAAAGTTCGGCCAGGTCCAAGCAGTAATGGGCCAGGCGGTGGATGGAGAAGCGCTTGGGGTCGGTTTCTTCTTCCAACACGAACAGGATGGCGCTGCGGCGGCCATCGCTCCATTCCACCAGCAGTGGCACATCCAGTTCCCGAAAACGCTGGCCGAGGCGTTCTTTGATCTGCTCTTCTCGCACCGGAATTATCCGCGCACCCGCATCTATGGCCTTCGCCTCAGAAGCCGCGAAGAAGGCCAGCGATTCTCGTGGATAGTCGAGAATGAGGTTTTTGTAGTTCTGGTCGTGGTCCATGGCGTTTCTCTCCTGCGGGGGGATTCACCCACAAACCTCAGTCAGTGGATGTTGCCAAACAGACTTTCCAGACTGGAGGCTTCCAACACCTGATCTAGCCAACCTTCTATCTGCTCCGCTGAGGCTCTGCTGATTTGTTCTGCCACACCAGCAGGGATCTCCCCAAAACGCTTGCGCAGCAGACGCTGCAGGGCTAAAGCTTCGCCTTGCTGCATACCTTGCTGCAATCCCTGCTGCATGCCCTGCCGCATACCTTCGGCCCTGTAATCTTTTGCCCATTGCTCTACTCGGTCTGCCAGTGCCACGTTGAGTTCCTCCAAGTCGTTAACTTCTGGTAAAACAATACGGTACTCAGCCCGCCGCATCAAGCTGCCGCGAATCCAATGGGCAAAGATTTTGCGCAGGTCCGGGCGGTCGGCCAGCCAGTGCTTCAGGGTTTCAATGATCTCGCGCAGGTTGTCCGGGTTGGATTGCTGCTCCAGCCGAAAGGCGGCGATCACGCGAGTCTTGTCAGTGAGTTCATGCCGGTTCGTGGGTAACACGGCAGTCACGCTGCTTCTTACCTTTGTGGTAGACCAAGTCTAACGGCTTCGGCTTGTACGTTTTCAATGACTTCAAACAACATGTCGCACGCTTGCTGTGCGGCCAACAGGCTGTCTAGAAAAGTCTGGGCATCGTGCATGTATTCGTGCACCAAGGCATTGCGCAGCCTGCGCGCAGCAATGAAGGCGTCGGCACTTGGCAGAAGCTCCAGCCTTTCGGCAACGGCAAGTGTATCAAGCAGCGTTTTGCTGGTTTCACCCACCAGTGCTGCCATGCGTGGCAGCAGTTTTTCGCCTATGTGGTCTTGCAGTCTGCCAAAGCGGCTAACAAAGGCTTCGACCTTTTCAGCCATCTCAGGCTGGTCACTTAGGCGCTGCACCCAGAGCAAATCGATGGGCAGCGCAAACAAGGTGGTTTGGCTGTAGCGCAGGTGCTTAGCCTCCTTGTTTGCCAAGTCGAGCGCCAACAGCGCAGGTTGTAGGTGTTCGGGCAGGTATTTAAGGCTCATAGCTGGATGCCGGTTTGTTGTGCGACTTCCAGCACGGGGGCTGAGGGGGTTGCGCTGTCTTTTAGCAGGATGTCGATTTTGCGGTCTCCCAGCTGGCGGATGAGGGCAACGTAAATGGATCCGACGGTGGCGGCACGGTTGCTGACCAGTTGGTCGGTTTCAAACAGCAGATCAATATCGCCTCCCTTCTTCGCGTCGTCCACGCGCGAACCAAAGAGGATGACGCGAGCGCCATCACCCAGCACTGCACGGGCGGTTTGCTTTATGCATGTGATTTGGTGTTGGGTCAGGCGCATTTTTCAAGTTGCAAGTTGCAAGGCTCAAGGCTCAAGGCTCAAGGGGCAAGGGTCAAGGGTCAAGTTCTTGATCGGATGGTTTTTATCAGGGCATGGAGCATTTTAGATATTTCTTGGGCTTCGTTTAGCCAGTGGCGGCCGGTGTCTTTGGGGATGTAGCCGATTTCCATGCCGATGTAGATTTGGGTGCGCAGTTCGCCTGCGGATCCTTTGCTGTAGTTGAGAAAGTTGGCGATTTCTTTGTTGCTGTCTCGTTCGTAGCCTTCGGCGATGTTAGATGGTATCGATAATCCTGCCCGTGTAATCTGGTCGCGAAAGCCATAGTCTCGTAGCTCGGCGAGGGCTTTGTAGATTTCTGCACTCAGCCGCGCCGAGCGCTTCCAAACCTCCAACTCCTCAAACCGCATCCATTTCCCCTTGAATCTTGACACTTGAGCCTTGCACCTCGCTTGGTTCCGTGCCGTCAGCGCCCACGGCACCCATAGACAAGGGTACCAGCCACAAACTTCAGTCAGTGGATGTTGCCAAAAAGACTTTCCAGACTGGAGGCTTCCAACACCTGATCTAGCCAACCTTCTATCTGCTCCGCTGAGGCTCTGCTGATTTGTTCTGCTACACCAGCAGGGATCTCCCCAAAACGCTTGCTTAGCAGACGCTGCAGGGCCAAAGCTTCGCCTTGCTGCATACCTTGCTGCATACCTTGCTGCATACCTTGCTGCATACCTTTCTGCATACCTTTCTGCAATCCCTGCTGCATGCCCTGCCGCATACCCTCGGCCCTGAAGTCTTTTGCCCATTGCTCTACTCGGTCTGCCAGTGCCACGTTGAGTTCCTCCAAGTCGTTAACTTCTGGTAAAACAATACGGTACTCAGCCCGCCGCATCAAACTGCCGCGGATCCAGTGGGCAAAGATTTTGCGCAGGTCCGGGCGGTCGGCAAGCCAGTGTTTCAGGGTTGCGATGATCTGGCGCAGGTTGTCCGGGTTGGATTGCTGCTCCAGCCGAAAGGCCGCCGCTACCAGGTTTTCCAGTGCTTTGAGTGTGCTGTCTTGGTAAGAGTTCTCTTCGATGAGCAGGTATTCCATGTGCGGCTTGAACTGCTCTACCAATCCGGGCACCGGGGGGGGTCAGATCGGCGATCTGGGTTTTCGCCTTCCAGGTATCGCCGCCGTTGTAGAGCACGATGGGCAGCACGGGTGGCAGGGGATCACCTGGCTTGATGGCCTTGGCCTTGATCAGGTCCTGATAGAGCAAGCCGACATAGACCATCATGCGCAGCGCCATGTGGGGGTCATCGGTGCTCTGAAACTCGATCAGTAGGTAGAGACACAACCATTCCTTGCCGACCTGGATGCGCCAGACCACGTCGTCTTCGCGTTTCTGAAAATCTTCGCTGACGTAGTGGCCTGAGACCTTTTCCAAGGTATTGAGGTCCAGGCTGTGCAACCAGGCATCAGGGATGAAGCCAAGAATCAGGTCCCGCACCATCTCCGGGATGGAGAACAGGTGCTTGTAGCCGATGTCGTGGTGGTTGCTCATGGGTGGCAAGTGATTACGCGGGTCCTCATATTGTTGTAGTAACGCATCATACTTTAGTGAATAAATTCACCTAGGCATGTTTCGCGCAGGCCAGGTGACGTGCACCAATGCCTTGCGTTTTATTTTTCTAACTTCGCAGATCAAATTCCATAATTTTTCTTACAAAACTCAACTAGATTTTTGTGCCAGTCAATCAGCACCGGTGTTGCTAGTAGAAGGCCGCTGAAAAATTCAGCCAGCCACCTAGGATTCTCTTCGTATTCGTGATTGATGGCATTGCGCAGTTCACGCATTTCTTTCCATGCTTGTACGCTTTCGATGACGCCGAGCTTCTCCATGTATAGCAATACGGCTGTGAATGGGTCTGTTTTTTGCTCTTCCTCGATAGCCACGGCACGCATGGTCTTTCCGATATGTTCCTGAAAATCGCTGAAGCGTACTCGAAAGGCTGCTAGTGTTTCGTGGTCTTCTGGTGTCAGGCTTTCCCAGTCGTCTATGGGAATTAGTCGTTGTGCCTGTTCAAGGGAATAGTCCAGATAGGCAAGCATGCGTTGTAAGTGATCGAGCTTTTTTTCAATCAGTTGAAGATGCTCGGTCATAGGGGCAAGCCTTCTCGCTTTGCTATGGCACCTATCGGGGTGGTTTCTCCAAAGCTGCGGACGATAAGATCCACTGGGATATCAAGCGCTTCTTCGAGAGCAATTTTGCAGCGAATTTCATCATTCAATGCATGAGGACTTGCCTCGACGTAGAGGTCAAGGTCGCCACCTTTTTTGCGATCATCAAGACGAGATCCAAACAGCCATATACGCGCATTTCTACCCAGATGATAGCTGATGCTTTGGGTAATGGCTTCGGCTTGTTCTTGGCTTATGCGCATGTTTTCAGCTAGTTAGCGCGAACCTGAACAGTAACAGGTCTGGATTACTTACCGCGTATCGAGCAGTTAGAAGTCAGGTTCGATTTATGTGTAGGCGGCACACTAGGATCCTCAGCCTGCTACACGGGTCTATCTGGATTTCTCTCTCACTATCCCACGCTTCCCTATGCCAGGCTAGGTATCGCGCTGTCACTCAAACAGCTCATCCGGGCTTTCGGCGCTGAGGATGGCTTCTGCCCAGTGTTCCAGACTATCCAGGTCGGCCTGCCTGATGCGCGCCTCATGCTGCTGGGCAACTTGGTGGCCAAATTTTCGGCTTATCTGACGCAGCAGCAATTCGGCTTCGCCGTGCTGCATACCTTGCTGCATGCCTTGTTGCATGCCTTGCTGCATGCCTTGTTGAATGCCCTTTTGGAAGCCTTCTTCTCTCATACGAACGGATAATGCGGTCATAGCAAGGTTCTCCTCTGCATATTCTTGCTGGTAGCGCTTGAGTTCATTGTCGTCCAGTGCCGTGTAGATGTCGATAAAGTCGGCATATTTACTTCGCCGTTCGGGGTCGGGTTCCAGTTCCATCAAGCCGCGGGTGGCGGCGGCGTAGATGGCCAGCTTGTCTTCTGGGGCGTAGTCCATGCAGGGTAACGTGAGCCGGGCGACTATGTTGGGGCTGTCGAGATACTTGCGCGCCGGGGTGGCGAACAGGGCGGTGCTGAGGTAGCTGAAGTGGAGATAATCCCGGTTTTCGCTGCCCAGCCGCAGTTGTTCGGGGTAGCTGCCAGGATGCAGGAAGATGACCACGGGTACCAGCCGCTCGGTGCCGAAGAGTTCGGCCAGGTCCAGGCAGTAGTGGGCCAGGCGATGGATGGAGAAGCACTTGGGGTCGGTTTCTTCTTCCAGTAGGAAGAGGATGGCGCTGCGGCGGCCATCGCTCCATTCCACCAGCAGGGGCACATCCAGTTCCCGAAAACGCTGGCCGAGGCGTTCTTTGAGCTGCTCTTCCCGCACCGGAATTATCCGCGCGCCCGCATCTATGGCCTTCGCCTCAGAAGCCGCGAAGAAGGCGAGCGATTCGCGTGGGTAGTCGAGAATGAGATTTTTGTAGTTCTGGTCGTGGTCCATGGAGTTTCTTTCCCGCAGGGGATTAACCCACAATCCTCAGTCAGTGGATGTTGCCAAACAGACTTTCCAGACTGGAGGCTTCCAACACCTGATCGAGCCAACCTTCTATCTGCTCCGCTGAGGCTTTGCTGATTTGTTCTGCCACACCAGCAGGGATCTCCCCAAAACGCTTGCTTAGCAGACGCTGCAGGGCCAACAAGCTTGCATCGGCTGGTTCCACTGAGACTCCGGTATAATCGGCGATCTGACGTACCTCATGAGCGCGGTTCAACAGGCGTCCCAGCTCTCTTGGAACGCGTCCATCATTAACTAAAACTTGGCCGAATGCGCCGATGAGACCGCTATGGGTGCGGCCAACATCGGACTCCATGTGTGCAAGTCCAGAAGCCATTAACGCAGCGCGAGCCGCATCAAACATAGCATAATAAGCGCGGTTAACCGCACCATCGGCATCGCCCAGTTCAAGCATGGAATGCGCAGACGAAGCGGCCGTGATGGCCTTTGCGATCAGGGCTTCTAGCGTCAATGCTCGGTGCCTTATACCTGAACCCCATCCCGAGCGATGTTGTGCAGCAAATCCGGATTGGCGTAGTCCTCTGGATGTTGTTATTCGTCGAGCCAGATGGGTAAGGGTGAAATGAGAATGCCGGTTTCAAGCAACACATCAAAGGTGACATCCGCCATGTCGAGCTTGGCAGCTAGGTTTCATGTTCCGGGGCGGCGCTGTCCGCTCCATCCTCCTTGGGAGACCGATACGCCGTATCAGACTACTTGCGCTCAGCCTGCCTCAGCAAGGTGGCATACACCTCACTTTTACA
Organism: gamma proteobacterium SS-5; assembly: GCA_009497875.2. NCBI lineage: Bacteria > Pseudomonadati > Pseudomonadota > Gammaproteobacteria > Chromatiales > Sedimenticolaceae > Magnetovirga > Magnetovirga frankeli. Next base: position 3,432,333 of record CP032508.2, read on the forward strand.
CCCTACACTAAGGCCATCAGCCCCACTCAACAGCGTTGCCGTACCCAAGGGCGGGCCGTGCCCCAGCCAAGCCACAGCCATGAGGCCTGCCCCTAGTGGTTGCGCGGCGACCACGGGCCACCCTATTAGTTGGCTGAGATTTGTGGGTGATCAGGTACCCAGGGGTCAGTATTCGGTCTGTTACTGCTGCCGTTCAATAATCAAGCGAAACATCCCATCTTGAAAATCAAAGCGGGGTTCCTTGCGGCTACTTTGCTTGGCACTTTCAATGATTTTCAATGTGCCACTGCCCCAGTTTTCAAATAGACCCATCAGGTAAAAGACTCGTGCTATGAGCTTATTCCCCGGTCGGGATGGATGATGTCGTTTGAGCGTTTCCAGGGTAATGGTGGGCGTGAACAATTGAGCCGGGTTATAAAAACTTATCCATGAAGGCCGGACTTCAATGGTTGATTTCACATCGATGCGGTAGTCGCGATGGACGATCATGTTGACCAAGGCCTCGCGCAGCATGGCTTTGGGAAATTCATAGTGCTCGCTACCTGATTGCTCTCCCTTTTTGTAGCTTTTTCTCAGGCTGTTTAACAAGAAACCCTGGGCCTTGGCAAAGACATCAATGAGGTTGCCGTTGTATTCTTGTTCATTGGTCATTTCATCATAGCCCGTATCTGCGGGGAAGCTGGCAGCCTTGATCTCATAGTGCCCTGAAAAGAAACGCTCAGGGTTCTTGCCGAATAATAGTATGCCAGCATTGCTGATGATTCCTTGTTTGAGCAGATCCAGTTTCTCCATGACCTGGTCAACTGGCAAGTAGATACTTTGGTTGAGATCTCTGACGGCATTAGCCGTTTCTATGAACTGCCGTACGCTGGCCTCATCAATATCTGCCATGCTGGCCTGTGTACAGGGCTGAAAGTCAAAGCCGTAACCATTGTTCCTTTGCTGCAGCATGAGCTGGTATTGGTCTTGGCTTAATTGCTGGGTTGTGCTGCCAACGCGGATATAGGCCCTTCCGTAAGCAACATGGGGCTTCAGTGGACTCTGCTCTATGCTGACTCTTATGCATGTCATACCGTCAAACTGGACTTTTTCAATTTGTGGATAGAGCTTTGGTTCTGTATTGAGTTTGACTGTATTGGCTATGTTCTTAAGGGTGTCATCGGTTACCGATTGCCCAATAATTTGGCCATCATCCGCTACGCCAAAGTAGAGCACTCCACCCTTGTGATTGGCAAAGGCACATAGGCTTTGGATGGCTTCCTTGAGCAGTGAGGTGGAGCGCTTGAACTCGATGCCTTCGGATTCTCCCGCGTTGATCTCTTGGCTGTATTCGGTCATCTAGGAGCCTGTCGGGTTTAGGTGCCCGTAGCGAGCAAGGTGGGAGAGCGAGAACAAATTTTCACGATTTTGAGGCGCTGAGTTTCCCTACGCAACAAAAAATCGGGGCCAATGTTTAAAACAATTCTGGGCCGTTCTTCCCACCGGCGCAGTAGGAGCATCCTAAATCCGACAGGCTCCTAGTATGTTCCAAAGGGTCAACAACCTTGGCTCGGGCGAAGCCACGCGGAAAGATATAGCGAAACTCTTCCTTGTGGCTGTCATTGACGAACCTCACCTCAGGGCAGTGCCGTTCTATGCGCCTGATTCCACTACCCAGACCGCTGTAGGGCAACAGATATTGCCCCAGAGAGTTGAGAATGGGGTTGCGGTGTATGGCCAAACCCTGCCTGATCTTTTCCACGGTCAAGGAGTTCACCAGCTTGCCTGGGCTGATGATTTCTAGGCGGTCATGAAAGAGAAACAGCTTGATGCTGGCGTTGATAAAGTAATCGCGATGGATCAGTGCGTTGATCAAGGCCTCAGTGAGGCAGATCTCAGGGATCTCCGGCAAGCCTGGGCTGTTGAATTGATCGCTATTTTGCCGATGGCGCAGATTGCTGTTGATGAAATTGAGCGACTGCTTGAACAGGTTGGGCAGCGTACCGCTGAATGTATCCTTGCTCAGGTATCGATCGCAGCCCAAGTCCGTGCCATCAAAATACGCCGCCTGAACCGTAAAGGGCTTGGAGAAACGCTGTGGGCTTTTGCCAAACAGCAGATTGCCCGCCAGGGTCAACTGCCCTTGTTTGATCAGGTCCAGGTTTTCACAGAGGGTTTGCAGCGCAACCCGCTCTGCCCTCAGTTCTTCGTAGCTGTGCGAATCACGCTTGAGGAGGAATTCATACAGCAACTCCGTATTCAGATCCTGGATGTTGGTGCCAGCCACCGGGGACTCATCCGCAGACAGACCGCCAGATTCAGCGAACAGTCTTTTGAGCTCCTCCGGCGACATCTTGCGCTTATCCGCTCCGGACTTGGTCAGATACAGCCCACTGCTGGTGGCATAGGGTCTCGCCTGCCCTTTTCTTACCCCTATGGCGAGTAGTTTCTTGCCCTCGAACACCAGGGTTTGCACCAGCGGATAGACCGGCGGCTTGACATTCTCATTGGCAGCGTTGGAGACCAGCTGATTCAGGCGATCAATATCCCCATCCTCCAGCCCTTTGACCTCGCGATTATCCGCCACGCCTAGCAGGATCAGACCACCCTCGGCATTGGAAAAGGCAGCCAGTTCTTCGGCCAGCTTTTTCGCCTCGAAGATATTCTCCTTGAACTGGGTGAAGCTATCTTCTCCGGCTACAATCAGCCTGCCCAGATCATCCGCCAGCAGCATCCAGTAATCCCGTGTCTTGATAGAGCGCTTCGGCGCTGAGTTTGAGGCCGATGGAGTGCAACTCGATTTCCTCGTCCTCCTGGATGATCTGATGCAGCCAGCCCTGGTCGGTAAGCCGGTACAACTCGACCCAGGGGCGGGTTTGGTCGATGAGGACATATTCTTGCAGGCTCGCCAGCTGCCGGTAGGAGCGCAGCTTTTCCTTGCGATCGATGGTTTCGGTGGATTCCGACAGTACCTCGATGATCAGGCAGGGGGCCTGCAGGTAATCCTGGGGAGCACTTGGCTTGAGATCGTCGGCATCGCAGGTGGCCACCAGGTCCGGGTAGTAATAGGCATTGTCTGCCGCCACCCGCACCTTCATGTCAGCCATCCAGACACCGCAGGGCTTGCCCCGCAAGTGTTGGCGAATGGCTATGGCGGCATTGAGCGCCAGGGTACCGTGGGTCTTGGAGGCACCGGCCATGGCATAGACATCGCCGTCCAGGTATTCGTGCTTGATTTCTGAAAGCCTTTCTCCGTCCAGGTAGTCTTGCTCGGAGATGATTTGTACCGGATTGAGCATGTTTTACCTCTGTTCCGTGCCAGGAACCGCCAGTTTCAACAGAATTTTTAGCCACAGAGCCACAAAGCACACAGAGAAAAATCCTTTGGGGGTTTGCAGTTTTTACGTTGCGTTTTTACTGTCGCTCTCTCTGGCGCTCAGCGTCGGAGGTGCAACGGGATAGGGTTGGCCATGTCTAGCGGCAACCCCGGATTCCGCCCTTCGACAGGCTCAGGACATCGCTTCGCTGCATCCGGGCTACAGGCTTTGCGCGCTTTGCGATCCATTTAGGGTATCAGCACCTGAGTCTCAGGCAGAGCCGCCCGCAACCGCTGTGCTAGGGCGCTCTTGGCGCCGGCGTCGCCATGAACCAGGCGGATTTCTTTTGGTGGTTGGGCCATGCCGCTGGCGAAGTTGATCAGGTCCTGCTGATCGGCATGGGCGGAGTAGCCGCCGATGGTGTGGATCTGGGCGCGAATCTCATAGCGCTGGTCATCCAACACTACATAGCCACCGCGAGGGCCATACTGCTGAATGGCGCGGCCGGGCGTGCCAGCGGCCTGATAGCCGACGAAGAGCACATCGTGCCTGGGGTCGCCGAGCATGGCCTTGAGATAGTTAACCATGCGGCCACCGGCGCACATGCCGCTCGCGGCTATGACAAGGGCCGCCTGGCGGCTGTGGGCCAGGTAGTTGACCATGCGCTGGTGGTCGGTGTGGCTGTCCACCGTCACCAGTTGCTCGAAGTCCAGGGGGTGACGGCCCTCGGCAAGCCGTTGCTGCGCCTCCTCGTCCCAGAACTGGCGCAGTCGCCGATAACCGGCAGTGAAATCCGCCGCCAGGGGTGAATCCAGCACCACTTGCAGCTGCTGCCAGGCCTCGCGCGCGTCGGCGCCGTCTTCGCCATGCTGGTGGAACAGGCCTTCCAGCTCGTAGAGCAATTCCTGGGTGCGACCGACGCTGAAGGCCGGGATCAGCACCGTGCCGCCGTCCTTGAGGGCGTGTTCGATCACCCGCCGCAGGCGCAGCGCCCGCTGGCTGCGGTCTTCATGCAGGCGATCGCCGTAGGTGCTTTCCAGCACCAGCACATCGGCCTGCTCCGGCGGCTCGGGGGCTGGCAGTAGCGGCGTGTTGGGCGCGCCCAGGTCGCCGGAGAAGACCACTCGCTGCCCCTCCAGCTGGCACTCCACATAGGCCGAGCCGAGGATATGCCCGGCCCGCTGCAGGCGCAGTGCTATGCCCGGCTCCAGCTCATGCCACTGACCGAAGGGGATGGCCTGGGTGCGCTGGCGCAGCACTGCCAGGACCTGCTCGATCAGCTTGCGGTTACGGGTAACGCCAATTTTCAGCGCATCTTCCAGCACCAGCGGCAGCAGCTCCGCCGAGGAGGGGCTACAGAAGATGGGGCCGCGATACCCCGCCGCCAGCAGATAGGGCAGGCGGCCAACGTGGTCGATGTGCACATGGGTGATGACCAGGGCACGCACCTGATCAATGGGAAAATCGATCGCCAGCCGATCGGCACCAGAACCATCCGGCCCGGCCTCGGCACCCTGGAACAGGCCGCAGTCGATCAGCAGCGAGCGGCTGTCGTCCAGCATCAGCTGATGGCAGGAGCCGGTGACGCCATCCACGGCACCATGATGGAGGATTTGCATGAGTCTCAGATCCCGCTCATTCGCAGTGGGACAGGGCGGTGTAGCCGTGACGGCTGATCAGCTCATCGCGCTGCGCGGCGTTGAGATCGGCACGCACCATCTCGGCCACCAGCTGGGCAAAGCCGATCTTTGGCGTCCAGCCCAGTTTTTCCCGCGCCTTGCTGGCATCGCCCAGCAGGCTTTCCACCTCGGTGGGGCGGAAGTAGCGCGGGTCCACCTGGACTATGGGCGCTTGCTGGCCTGGCCCAGCGGCGTTGGCATTGGCATTGAGCCAGTAAGCCTTTTGTTCCAGGCCGCTGCCGCGCCACTCCAGCACCATCTGCAGCTCGGCGGCGGCGGCGTCGATGAACTGGCGCACGCTGAACTGCTGGCCGGTGGCGATGACGAAGTCCTCCGGCTGCTGCTGTTGCAGCATCAGCCACTGCATCTCCACGTAGTCCTTGGCATGGCCCCAGTCGCGCTTGGCGTCCAGATTGCCCAGATAGAGGCAGTCCTGCAGGCCAAGCTTGATGCGCGCCAGGGCGCGGGTGATCTTGCGCGTGACGAAGGTCTCGCCCCGGATCGGGCTTTCGTGATTGAACAGAATGCCGTTGCAGGCATAGATGCCGTAGGCCTCGCGGTAATTGACCGTGATCCAGTAGGCGTAGAGCTTGGCCACGGCATAGGGGCTGCGCGGGTAAAAGGGCGTGGTTTCCCGCTGTGGCGTTTCCTGTACCTGACCGTACAGCTCCGATGTGCTGGCCTGATAGAAGCGGGTCTTGCCCTCCAGACCCAGGATGCGGATGGCCTCCAGGATGCGCAGGGCGCCCAGGGCATCGGAGTTGGCGGTGTATTCCGGCTCCTCGAAGCTGACCGCGACATGGGACTGCGCCGCCAGGTTGTAGATCTCATCCGGCTGCGTCTGCTGGATGATGCGAATCAGACTGGAGCTGTCGGTGAGATCGCCATGGTGCAGAAAAAAACGCACATCCTGCTCATGGAGATCTTTATATAAATGGTCGATGCGGTCGGTGTTGAACAGGCTGCTGCGGCGCTTGATACCGTGAACCCGGTAACCCTTGTCGAGCAGGAACTCCGCCAGATAGGCGCCGTCCTGACCGGTGATGCCGGTGATCAGGGCAACCTTGTTTAAACCCTCGGCCATATCAGTTGTGTCCCGCCTGTTGCTGTAAAAAATCCGCATAGGCGGCGCTCAGACCGATATCCAACGGGGTTTCTGGCTCCCAGCCCAGCTTGCGCATACGCGAGCTGTCCATCAGCTTGCGCGGCATACCGTCGGGCTTGCTCGGGTCAAAGCGGATATTCCCTCGGTAACCCACCGCCCGGGCCACGGCCTGCGCCAGTTGCTGGATGCTGATCTCTTCACCTGAGCCGACGTTGATATGGCTGAGTCGCGGGCTGACCTGTGATGCCAGCCGATCCCGATCCAGCTGCATCAGCAGCACGCAGGCGCGGGCCAGGTCATCCACATAGAGAAACTCGCGCAGCGGGGTGCCGGTGCCCCAGACGCTGACCTCGGCCGCTCCGGCCTGCTTGGCCTCATGGATGCGGCGGATCAGGGCCGGAATCACATGGGCATTCTCCGGGTGGTAGTTGTCACCGGGGCCGTACAGATTGGTTGGCATCAGGCTGCGGTAATCCAGGCCATGGCTGGCCCCGTACTGGCGGTTGTAGCTCTCGCACAGCTTGATGCCGCCGATCTTGGCGATGGCGTAGGGCTCGTTGGTCGGCTCCAACGGGCCGCTGAGCAGGGCCTCTTCCGTCATCGGCTGCTCGGCCAGGCGGGGATAGATGCAGCTGGAACCCAGATAGAGCAGGTGTTTGACGCCATTTTTGAAGGCCGCGTCCACCACATTGGCCGCCACCATCAGATTGCTGTAGATGAACTCCGCCGGATAACTGTTGTTGGCATGGATACCACCAACCTTGGCCGCCGCCAGATAGACCTGGTCCGGCCGCTCGCGGGCAAAGAAGGCCTCCACCTGGCCCTGCCGGGTCAGGTCCAGCTCCTGATGGCTACGCAGCAGCAGCTGTTGCGGCGGCAGGCCATTGGCCAGCAGCCGACGCACAATGGCCGAGCCCACCATGCCGCGATGGCCGGCGACGTAGATGCTGGGCTTGCTATTCATTGCATAAACCGCAGATTAGGCCGATTTGCACAGATTAAGCATATATTTTCCTGATTACCCATGTATCTCAACCATTATCTTGGCTGGTCGTGCACGTCCTGGTGGGAGGTCGACTTTGCCGTGCGGCATAGGGCGGGCCGCGCCCGCCGCCAAGCCACAGCAATGAAGCCTGCCCCTAGTGGTTGCTCGGCGGCCACGGGCCGCCCTATTCGATTGGCTGAGATTTGTGGGTAATCAGGTATATTTTTCATTGGATTATGCTGCCTCATAGCAGCAAATCCGGGGGCTGTCCTGGACTTTGCCCCTCCGAGCCAGCGCTCGGAGCTTCCAGGGGGCTACCCCTGTCCTGCCGCCCGTAATGATCCTCGAAGCGCAGTATGTCGTCCTCGCCCAGGTAGCTGCCGGACTGCACCTCGATGATCTCCAGCGGGATGCTACCGGGGTTGCTCAGGCGATGGGCCTCGCCCAGGGGGATGTAGGTGGATTGGTTCTCGCTGATCAGCAGGCTCTTGTCCCCGCAGTGGATCTGCGCGGTGCCCTTGACGACCACCCAATGCTCGGCGCGGTGGTGGTGCATCTGCAGGCTTAGGCTGGCCTTGGGCTTGACCTGGATGCGCTTGACCTTGAAGCGGTGGCCTTGGTCGATGCAGTCGTACCAGCCCCAGGGGCGGTAGATCTTGCGGTGCAGGGCCTGTTCCTCGCGGGACTGGGCGCCCAGCTGATCGACGATCTGTCGCACCTGTTGCGCCTGAGTCTTGTGCGCCACCAGCACGGCATCGGCGGTCTCCACCACCACCAGATCATCCACCCCCACCAGGCTGACCAAGCGGCTGCTGGCGTGTACCAGATTGCCCCGGCTCTGGGTCAGCAGCACGTCGCCGAGCAGGGCGTTGTCGGCCTCGTCCTTGGGCAGCACCTTCCATACCGCATCCCAGGCGCCCAGGTCATTCCAGCCGGCATCCAGGGGCGTCAGGCGCAGCGGATGGTCGGCCTCGGCGCTGAGCGGCTCCAGCACCGCATAGTCCACCGACTCGGCGCTGACGCGGGCGAAGGCCTGGGCCTCGGGGCGCAGAAACTGGCCCTCGCTGCGGCGGCCTTGCCAGGCCAGCTGGGCGATCTGCGCCATCTCTGGCCGCTGCTGCCGCAGGGCATCCAGCCAGACCGAGGCCCGCAGCACAAAGATGCCCGCGTTCCAGTAATAGCCGCCCTGTTGCAGATAGCCCTCGGCGGCGGCGGCTGAGGGTTTTTCGACAAAGCGCGCCACCTGGCTAATGCCGTTGGTCTCATCCGTGACGGTCTGGATATAGCCGTAGCCGGTCTCCGGCCCCTGGGGCGGGATGCCCAGCAGGCCAATCAGGCCATCGGCGGCCAGGGCCATGGCCTGGCTAAGGGCCTGATGAAAGGCTGCCTGATCCGACAGGGTTTGATCCGCCGGGGTCACCACCAGGATGGGGTCATCGCCCTGTTCCAGCGCCGCCAGGGCGGCCAGGGTCAGGGCCGGCGCGGTGTTCTTCGCCTCCGGCTCCAGCAGGGCCAGGCCCAGCGGCACCGCCAGCTCGCGCAGCTGCTCCTGCACCAGAAAACGGTGCGCCTCGCTGGTTACCACATAGGGCGCGCCCAGCTGCCAGCGGCTGTCGGCCAAGCTATTCAGGCGCAGCACGGCCTGCTGAAACAGGCTGTGCTCGCCGGTCAGACAAAGAAACTGCTTGGGAAAGCCGGAGCGCGACAGGGGCCAGAGGCGCGTGCCCGAGCCACCGCAGAGGATTACCGGCTGGATGCGGATGGGTGTGGATTCGGTGTTCATTTTATCGAGTTAACCCAGCGAAGCCGGAATCAAAAGCGGATCGCAAAGAACGCGAAGAGTTAGAAAACTGTAGCCCGGATGCAGCGAAGCGCCGTCCTGAGCCTGTCGAAGGGCGGAATCTGGGGTGGCCGCTAGGCATGGCCACACCTACCCTGCTGCACCTCCGAGCCAGCGCTCGGAGCTCCCAGGATGAGTGGCGAACCACAATCTTGTTTCACAGTAAGGACCATGGAGCGTGGCAACCACTCCAGAAGATGAGCGTTGCCTCACTCCAATTCTGCCCTCCCCCCAACCCCCTCCCGGGGGGCTGTCTATTACCCACACTGGACACAATCCCTAAGGCCCGCCGGGTACCGATGGGTGAAAGATGCGGAAGCCCTCGGTGAGGTAGTAGAGTTTATCCAGCCCGCGCCATAGGGTGGTCGCACCGGGGTGACCATCGCCCTTGCGTCCGAGAAAGCCGCCGAGCTTGGCCACTCGACGCATGGCATCACCCAGCGGAGGCGGGCTTTCGGGGGGTACGGGGGTCTTGTCGGTGTAGCAGTACAGGGCTTTCCATTCATCCACTTCGAAGCACACCGAGCAGGGCAGATCGGGGGCCTCGCGGCCAAGTTTGGTGAGATAAAGGATGCGCCAGGCGACCACCAGGTCAATGGCCAGGCAGGATGCCAGGCTATCGGCATCGCCCAGGCGACGGTCTTCGATGCGACAACCGCTCTTGAGGGTGCGGTGATAGACCTCGATGTTCCAGCGTGCGGCATACCAGCCCAGGCGCTCACTGGCCTCCTCCAAGGTCTGGGTAGGGACCGTGGTGAGCAATAGCCATTCGACCGCATCGCCCTCTTCTGGGGGGCAGGATTCAATGGCATGGATCGCCCAGAGGTCAATCGGCTCGGCCTGGAGTCGCTTGGGTGGCTGCAGCCGGATGGGGGCAAGGCGCAGCGCCAGCTCGGCCAGCCGTGCCTTGCGTCCGCCACGGCTGGGAATCTGGATCAGCTGCCGACCGATCAGGGGCTGAGCCGGCAGGTAGTCCCACAAGGGGGCGATACCCTCATCGATCTCGACCTGGCGCTGCGTGGTGCGGTTGGCACGGATCAGCAGGTGCGGACCTTGGGGATCCCGGGTGGCTTCTTGAAACAGTTCGTACAGATCGGATTCGCGATCGGCGATATTCACCAGCCGGGTCTGAGGACAAAGGCGCTGAAACTCGGCGGTACGTCGAAAGCTGGTGAGCCAGCGCAGGCTCTCCTTCTCTTCGATGGGCCGCTGCTTGCGCTGCCTCGCCTGGCCCATGGCCTCGGCATCACGGGCCCAGAGCTGGATATCCACCAATCCCAGGGGTACGCCCTCGGGAGTCAGGGCCAGACTGTCGTGCAGCTTCAGGCCCAGGGCACCATCGGCGCGGGTATTGATGGGGCCCAGACCCGACGTGGCGGGGTGGGCTGCGTAATTGAGGCTGGTGGTGTCTTGTGCCACCAGCACCCAGGGGTGGGCCGTGATACGCGCCAGGGTATTTTGGTAATGGGGTTGCAGCAGGGTTTGGAGAGTCACTTGGGGGTTCTTGAAGAAACGGTAAGCGGCCTTGGTTTGTCCGGCATCGCCCTGCAAGGCGCTGCTGAGGGTGGCGGTCGGCTGGGCGAAAAAGGCCTCGGCCAGACGGATTAGGCGTGTGCGCAGACGTCCATCGGGCAAGGCCAAGGTGCCGAATTCCTGCGCTGCCCAGGAACCACCGCCCGTTGGGATCGCCCCAGGGTCTAGGGGCTCCGGTATGCGCAGCTCGGGCTTGGGCTCCTAGCAGAGTACGCTACGCCAGTTTGGCGTCAGCGGCAAGGCATAGACGGCCTTGCTGACACCCGCGCCGCGATCCTGTCGTCCACGTCCGCTGGTCTGCCCCAGCCGCTGCCAGTTGGCGGCACGATAGACGGTTCCGGCAAACTGGGTTTCATCGACAAAGGTCTCCAGCAACACCGGCGCCTGGCCATAGTCCCGCGTCCAATCCGCCACCACCTGACGGCTGGCCAAAGCCAGCACGTGGGAGCCCAGATGGGGAACCTGAATACTGGGCAGCAGCAGAAAACGGCTATTGGCCACCACCCGCGACAGATTGGCCCGGCGGGCCTGCGGGCTCCAGCCGATCCAGCGGTCCCGTTCCCGCAAATGCCAGGCCGAGCCACTGAAGGCCAGCCCGCCCAGCCAGCCCATCTGCGGCGAATGGATCAGATAGCGTCGTTGCGCACCACACAGGGGCCCCGCTCCCTGCGGGTGATGGGTGGCCATCATGCGTCGCCAAAGCAGGCTCAGTTCCTCACCGGTCACCGCCACCAATTCCACCCCGCCCAGCTCTGCCAGCGTGCCGCTGAAGCGCGGTCCCTGCCAGGGCTCCAGTGGCGCATCATCACGCTGCTGTGGCGGCAGACGATGTGGCGGGGGTAGCTCGATCAGGCCACGCCGATCCAGTTCCAGCAAGGCCTTGCGGGCACGAACCTCCTGCAACCGCCCGTTCGCACCACGCCAGTTGAGCCAACGGCAAAGCTCACGCGACAAGGCGCTGCGGCTGAGGTCGGCCCCCACCGACAGCCGCTCGCGAATCCGCCCCAGAATAGACGGCGTAAAAACGTGCCCGCAAATCTGCATGGGGCGCTAGGATAGACATTCAGGAGCATTGTGTCCAGTGTGTCTAATAGACAGCCCGGGGGGAGGGGTCGGTGAGCGCTCCCAGCAACACCGACACTTCCGCCTTCCCTGGCGGTCGGGAGCAATCGAGCACTTCGCGAGTTTCACAGCAACTGCCAGCCCCACGATGGGTGGGAGAGCATAGGGCGGCCCGTGGCCGCCGCGCCGGAGCCAGGGGCCAGCCTCATTGCTGTGGCTTGGCGACGGGCGCGGCCCGCCCTATGCGGCACGGCAATCCAATCACTGCCGCATGTTTCGGCTTAATCTGCGGTTCATCGAATCAAACCTTCCAGCTTAGCCAGGCATTGACCCAGGTCGGCCTGCTGGCCTCGGGTTTCCAGGTTCAGGCGCAGCAGGGGTTCGGTGTTGGAGCTGCGCAGGTTGAAGCGCCAATGGGCGAACTCCAGGCTGAGGCCATCGACGCTGTCTTGATGCAGGGCCTGTGGGGCAAAGTGCGCCCGCACCCGCTCAATGACAGCCGCCGCATCGCCCACTTTATAGTTGATCTCGCCGCTGCAGGGGTAGGCGGCCATGCGCGCCTCCACCTGTTGCGCCAGGCTCTGGCCGCTGCGCGAGATCAGCTCGGCGATCAGCAGCCAGGGGATCATGCCGCTGTCGCAATAGGCGAAGTCGCGGAAGTAGTGATGGGCGCTCATCTCGCCGCCATAGACCGCGTCTTCCTCGCGCATACGCTGCTTGATGAAGGCGTGGCCGGTCTTGCACTGGATCGGCACGCCGCCGGCCTGTTGCACCTGCTCGATGGTATTCCAGGTCAGGCGCGGGTCGTGGATGATCCGGCTGCCGGGGTGCTTGGCCAGCATCATCTCCGCCAGCAGGCCCACCAGGTAATAGCCCTCGATGAAGCGGCCCTGGGCGTCGAACAGAAAGCAGCGGTCGAAATCGCCATCCCAGGCGATGCCCAGATCGGCACCGCTGGCCACCACCGCCTGCGCGGTGAGGCTGCGGTTTTCCGGCAGCAGGGGGTTGGGCACCCCCTGCGGGAACTGGCCATCGGGCTCTGCCTGGATGCAGTCGATGACGAAGGGCAGATGCGGCTGCAGCAGACGCAGTACCAAACCGGCCGGGCCGTTGCCGGGATTGGCCAGTATCTTCAGCGGCCGCAGTGCGTCGGTATCGATATACCCCAGCAGGTGCTGGATGTACTCACTCTTGTCCGGTTCCGCTCGGGTCTGGCCCGGTTGCGCTGCCTGGGCGAGGGGGCTATCCGCCAGGGCCAGATCGCGGATGGCGAGCAGGCCGTTGTCGCCACTGATGGGTCGTGCCCCCGGTCCCACCAGCTTCATGCCGTTATAGCCCTTGGGGTTATGGCTGGCGGTGACCATGATGCCGCCGTCCACCCCATCCCCCTGGCGCTGGAAGGTCTGGAAATACACCTCCTCGGTGCCGCACAGGCCGATGTCGATGACATCCACCCCGGCGGTGTTCAGGCCCTCGCTCAGGGTCTGGGCCAGGGCCGGGCTTTCCAGACGCACATCCCGACCAACCACCAGGCAGCGGGGGCGAAACACCTGGGCATAGGCCTGGCCGATGCGATAGGCCAGCCGGGTATTCAGCTCCTGCGGCACCTGGCCACGGATGTCATAGGCCTTGAAGGGGTTCATGTTCGTCCAAAAAGCACGCTACCGCCCTGTCGTGTCCTGGGCGGAAACAACATAGGGCGTTGATTTAAAAAAATTCTGGCCCTTGGGACCAGAATTAGCGAGGGGCAATCCTAGCAGAACTGCGCCGTCTCCGCAGGGCCTACAGGCCTACCTAGCGGCCAAGTCGGCGCAAACTTGAACCTAAAAAGAGCATTTGGCCACAGAGCCACAGACGACCCCATGGACGGAGGAGGTAGGGCGAAGCCTGGAGCCAGAGCCGAGCACACAGAGAAAAATCAATGAGTTAGAAAGCGAACATTCAACACCTTCTAGGTGAGCCTGGTCTGATATGTAACTCTTTGAAACAACTCTGTGATCTCTGTGTCTCTGTGGCTTAACTGAGGAATATAGGGTGAACAAACCCCAGCCTAATCCAGCAAATCCCAGCGCAGGGCGGTGCCCCTGGCGATGGCCTGGCGCGCCCGTTTGCCCAGTATCTGGCTAAGCTCGCGGGGGTGCAGGCCGAAGCCGGGGCGGATGGAGCGTACGTTGTCCGCGGTCAGGGGCGCCCCTGCCGGGATGTCCTGCACCGCATACAGGGAGCGGCGATTGGCGATGTGGCTGGTCTCTGCCGGGGTGGGTTGAAAGCTGGCGCGGCCCAGGGCGCGCCAGGCCTCGCGGCAGCCTTGCGCCAGCTGGCGAAATTCATCCGGCTCCAGGGAGAACTCCGCATCCACGCCACCGGCCTGGCGCGAGAGCATGAAATGCTTTTCGATCAAACAGGCCCCCAGGGCCACCGCCGCCGTGGCCACCGCCGATGATTGGCTATGATCCGATAGACCTACCGGCAGATCAAAACACTGGCGCAACACCGGGATGCTGTTGAGATGGGCCTCATCCACCGGCGTCGGGTAGCCGCTGGTGCAGTGCAGCAGCAGCAGATCGCCATGACCAGCAACGCCATTGAAGGCGGCTATGGCCTCCTCGATCTCGCCCAGGCTGGCCATGCCGGTGGAGAGGATCACCGGCTTGCCGGTGGCGGCGACCTGGGCGATCAGGCCTAGGTCCACCAGCTCGAAGGAGGCGATCTTGTAGGCTGGGCAGCCCAGCCGCTGCAGCATCTCCACCGCGCTGGCATCAAACGGCGAGCTGAACAGAGGCACCCCGAGCTGATGGGCGTGCTGGAACAGGCGCGGGTGCCAGTCCCAGGGCGTGTGCGCCTGCTGATACAACTCATACAGGCTGCGTCCCTGCCACAGGCCTTGCTCCAGATGAAAGCCGGGGCCGTCGTGATCCAGGGTGATGCTGTCCGGGGTGTAGCTCTGGATCTTGATGGCATCGGCCCCGGCCTTGGCCGCCGCCTCGATCAGCTTGAGCGCCGTTTCCAGGCGGCCATTGTGGTTACCGGACAGCTCCGCCACCAGCAGCGGCGCATGCCCCGGCCCACAGCTCTTGCCCAAGAGTTGGATGGGCCGGGTCATCAGTCCAGCTCCAGCCAGCTGCCGGCGATGTGGCGGATGCCGCTGCTATCGGTCAGGTAATAGCACACCAGCACCCGGCCATCGGCCAGCTGTACCGCCCAGGGGTAGCCCAGGTCCGGGCAGGTGCCGTCGGCGCGCAGGATGATCTCGGGGAAGTCGTCCGGGTTGGCGCTGGGCCGATCCAGCAGGCGGGCGCGGATGCCGAAGGGCTGGCTGCGGTAGCCATAGGTCAATAATAAACGGCCATCGGCCAGGGGCAGGGGGTGAAACGGGTGGCCGATCAGCTGGTGCAGCACCGGTTCGGACCAGTGGCGGCCATCGCTGCTGCGGCAGCTGGCCAGACGACCACCACCGCCGCCAGTGCGCAAAAAGGCGATCAGGTCGCCCTGTTCATCCCGACACAGGGCAGGCTCCTGATAGCTCAGCTTGGCCGTCGCGTCCTGGGCGATGATGCCGCGCAGCTGCCAGTGGCGGCCCAGATCGGCGCTGGCGAACAGGGCCGCGCCTTCTTCTGTGTTGCCATAGACCGCCAGCAGGATCTCGCCCCCATGCCACAGGGCGCTGCCGCGATTGGCGCCGATGAGCTGCTTGCTGCCGTCGGGCGAGATGCTGCGGCCATAGCCGCCATCGGGCGGGATAAAGCCATGGTGATAGACCCAGCTATGGGGCTGACGGCCGCGCAGGTTGGCGTGACTGCCCCAGAACAGAAAGCGGCAGCCGGAATACTCATCCCCCGGTGGCCGCCGTCCCGCCAGGTGCTGGGCGGCATCGGAGGGCAGCGGATACCAGCTAAACGAGGATAGAAACACCTGCCCATCGGGCAGCAGCAACAGCGAGGGGTCTTGATCCGCCGCCTCCGGGTCCATGGGCAGCAGCTCAGGCTCCGTCGAGCTCGGCGTGCCGTCCGGCTCCAGCTCCAGCAGGGCGATGTGCGAGCGGCTGTCGATGTGGTCCATGCGCGCCAGGGGGTCTAGGCCCTCGCGGCGGTCCTCGGGGATCAGCCAAAGCCCATCGCGGGCACGGCGAAAGGCCAGCAGCAGCCGGTCATCGCCAAAACGCAGGATGCTGGGAAAGGCGGCGTGAAAGCGCGGCTGGCGGTAGAGAACCCGCTGTTCTAGTATCTTAACCATGGTCAAACCCGTTGCGGATGGGCGCGTTGCCCGGATCTCAGCGGCCCAGTGTAACAGCGCTTGAATCCGACATCACGCAGCGCAATAACGGCCCCTCAGAGCCCGGCGATCTTGCGGTTGAGGGTGCGCAGGCTGATACCCAGCTCCAGCGCCAGCTCTGCGCGGCCTTTGGGGTAGCTGAGCAGCAATCGCTGTAGATACAGACGCTCGACCTCCTTCAGACTCAAAACCCTATCGCTACTGGCCTCCAGCGCTGTATCCAGCCGGGCTTCGGTCGAGGCCTGCCCGGATGCAGCTGGCCCGGATGCGGCGCAGGGCAATCCTGGGTTATCGCTACTCGGGCCATCGCCGTTGCTGGCACACAGCGCCGGGAAATGCACCGGCAGCAGGCTGTGGCCGCTGCACAGGATGCGCGCCCGCTCCAGCAGGTTGACCAGCTCGCGGATGTTACCGGGGAAGGCATAGGCCTCCAGCAGGGCGGCGGCCGGGTCCGACAACTCAAGCCGACGCTCTGGGTGGCTGCGCAGCAGAACCGACTGGGCCAGCAGGCGGATGTCCTGCGGCCGCTCACGCAGGGGCGGCAGGCGGATGGGGAAGGTGCTGATGCGGTAATACAGGTCGGTTCTGAAAGCCCCCTCGGCCATCATCCGGTCCAGATCGCGATGGGTGGCGCAGACCAGGCGAAAATCCGCCTGGCGGGTCTGGGTCTCGCCCACCTTGCGGTAGCTGTGGGATTCCAGCAGGCGCAGCAGTTTCACCTGCAGGCCCAGGGGCACATCGCCGATTTCATCCAGAAACAGGGTACCGCCCTGCACCGCCTCGATCAGGCCGGGCTTGTCCGCCAGGGCACCGGTGAACGAGCCCTTGCGGTGGCCGAACAGCTCGCTCTCGAACAGGGTCTCCGTCAGGCCGCTGCACTCCACGGCGACAAAGGGCCTGGCGGCGCGGTCGCTGGCATCGTGCAGGGCGCGGGCAATGAGTTCCTTACCGGTGCCCGACTCCCCCAACAGCAACACCGGCACCGCGCTGCGCGCCACCTTGTGCACGTCATCCAGCATCTGGATGAAGGGCGGGCTGACACCCACCAGACCCTGGGCGCGGGGCTCGGCGCTGGCGATCAGGGTGCGCTGCTGCAGTTCGCGGAAATACAGCAGGCGACCGCGCTCATCGAACAGCGGGGTGATCTCCACCAAGACAAACTCCTTGCCCTGGGCCAGCTGGTGGATATGCAGCATCTGCTCGGCCACGCCGGATTCGGCGGACATCTTCAGCGGACAGCACTCGCCGGCCTCATCGCAGGGCCGGTCAAAGCCGTGGGAGCTTTGGTAGCAATGCAGCCCGGCACCGTCCTGCTGCCGATGAAAGGCCTCCTGATAGCGTTCGTTGCTGGCCAGAATGCGGTACTGGCGATCCAGCAGGGCCGCCGGTGCGGTCTGGGCATGCAGATCGGCAAGGTCTTGCGTGCGCGGGTTCATCTCATAAGCTGTATATTACAATTATTTCAAACGCTTAGTGTGCCTATTTATCACCCAGAAACTACTATCCCCTCTCAATCATTAAGGAGAGAGGCTCAACCCCCCCTTTACAAAGGGGGCAGGGGGATTTCTTCAGCCCCGTAGCCCGGATGCAGCGAAGCGATGCCCTGAGCGGTGTCCTGAGCCTGCCGCAGGGCCTGTCGAAGGGCGGTCCCTATCGGCATCCTCGGCTTTGGCATCCTGCGACGCCCTACCTCCTGCATCCGTGCAGTCGTGCCTCACGGGACACTCGCACATCCCTGTGCAGCGGAATCCGGGGTTGCGCTACACAGCGTGGGAGGCCAGCTGTGCTGGGCGACCGGGGACGGGCCGACACCTTGCGCCTCTGAGTCTGCGCCCAATTTTGACCGGACAATTCTGTCTCTTTATGCCAAATATGTCCAGTATTCTGGGCTGACCCGCTTCATCCGTCCTCGCCAAATCTGGTTTTCTCCTTGTTTAAAAATGAAATTATCAGAGAAAAACAAACTGGCATGATTCCTGTCTTACACAGGGAACAACCCAACCCCTCAGGAGAACCCCATGCTCGATAATCTACTCCCCCTCGCCCTCGCCTCCGGCCTTGGCTATGTCCTGCTGCGCCTGTTGTTGGGCATGCAGGACATCTGGCAAGACCGCAGTAACGGCAAGCTCCGGCTGGGCCGTTGATTGCCAGGCCCCCTGAACGGGATCGGACGGGCTGAATTCCCCCGACAGCCCGCCCGGTCTGGGGCATAATGCCGCCATGGACAGCTCAAGCCAAAACCCCAAGCCCATGACCCCCGAGCGTAAGGCCTTCCTGCGCAAGTGGGTGGTGCTCTTCTCCGCCCTGGAGTCCCTGGTCGAGACCGGCATCAAGCTGGGCGCGGCCCTGCTCACCGGCAGCGTCGGCCTGATGGCGGACGTCATCCACTCGGCAGTGGATGTGGTCGGCTCCCTGCTGGTCTGGGTTGGGGTGCGGATAGCGCCAAACAAATACCGCAGCTTTCCCTACGGTTTTTACAAGATCGAAAACCTGCTGGCCCTGGCCATAGGCCTTGCCATCCTGTTCGGTGCCTTTGAGATCTTCAAGATCTTTCTCGCCGGCAAATCCCCCCTGCCCAGCAACGTCCCCATCGGCGTAGCCGCAGTGCTGCTGGGCATGGCCCTGGACTTCTTCTGGGGTCGCTTTGAGGCCCGCGTGGGGCGCGAGATCAACTCCCCCGGCATCGAGGCCAGCGGCACCCACACCCTATCCGATGTCTTCTCCTCCCTGGTGGTACTGGTCGGGCTGCTGGGCTCCCTGTTCGGCTACAACCTGGACCGCTGGGCGGCGCTGATCGTCTCCCTGATGATCACCCGCATGGGCCTGATCATCATCTGGGATAACGTCCGCGTGCTGCTGGACATCGCCGTAGAGCCGGAACGACTGGCCAGCTACCGCAAGATCATCGAACGCCAACCTGGGGTGCTCGACGTACACGCGGTGCGCGGGCGCAACTCCGGCAGCTTCCGCTTCGTCGATGCCGAGGTGGTGGTATCCGCCTTCGAGATCGACGCCGCAGAGGCCATTGCCCAACAGATAGAGCAGGCCCTGAAGGAGGAAGACTCGGCAATAGACTCGGCCTTCATTCACTACCGCCACGAACTGCCCAGGCAGATAAAGCTCTACGTCCCCACCGATGCCAGCGGAACCATCATCAGCGACTGCTTCGGCAAGGCCAGCCACTTCAGCCGCATCCTCTACGACCGCCAGACCCAGCAGGTGCTGCAACGGGAGGTACAGCAAAACCCCTTCAACGACGAGGAAGAACACCGCGGCATCCGCCTGGCCAGCCACCTGATCGACCAGGGCGCGGACAGCGTCTGCTGCCGTGAAGACCTGGAAAACAAAGGCCCCGGCCTGATGCTGCACCGCTTCGGCATAGACCTGCGCCGAACCGAAGAGCCCCAACTCGACCGGGTGCTGGAGGACTACCTGGAGAGCACCAAATCCATGTTTCAACCCAGAAGGTAAATGCTCAGGCCGACAGGGCGGGCCGTGCCCGCCGCTGGGCCGATTCAGCTTGAGCAAGCCCCATCTGCAACAGCACGGCGGCCAAGGGCCGCCCTATGGGGTTGTGACAGGCCTGGCCTTAGTGTGAAACAGCCTTGCCGTTGCAAAACATCCTGGGAGTTCCGAGCGCTGGCTTGGAGGTAAACGCCGGGTCTCAGCCCGGTGCGACTCGCGACGCAGCGCATCGCCCCTGGGTACCCACGCAGCGCGTGGGTATTAATTGTTGCATAAGTAATGGCAGTATATAATTGGCCGCATGAGCACACAGATCGAAATACGTGAACAGCGCCGTAGGGAGGTGGTCGAGGCCATCGTGTTGAGGCAAGAGCCTGTGCATTTAGTGCAGCGAATTTACAATGTGCCGGAACGCCCCGTGTGCTGACTCAGCAGCAGGCTTTGGCCTTGCGGGCTGGTGAGGATCTGTTGGCTTGGGTCGAAGTGCCAGGTCAATAGCGCGGGCGTTGGGCTGGGCTGGTTGTTGTGTATGCGTTGCCAGAGGTTGTCGATGCGCAGGTGGAGTTCATCCGGGTCCACCGGCTTGACCAGATAGTCGTCCGCGCCCGCGCCCAGGCCGGTGAGGCGGTCGTCTCGGCCGCCACTGGCCGTGATGATAATGATGCCGCAGGCGCTGTGCTGGCGTAGATGTTGAGCAAGGCTGAGGCCGTCTTCCCCGGGCAGACCGAGATCGACCAGGACGATGTCGGCTTCCTGGTGCATGAGTTGTTTGTAGAAGGCTTCGGCGCTGCCGACACCCCAGCAGGGGTAGCCCTGGCCGGTCAGCAGGCTGAATGGAGACGCTGACACTGCGGCGGTGATCGGCATGGCCCGCCAGCGGGGATTGATACCCTCCGCCAAGGCGGTGTTTGCTCGTTTGCACGCCTCCGACTTTCGCATTTCTGCCGCCGTGATCTCGACGATCTTGCGCCAGGTGGGCGAGGCGGATTGAGGGCTCAGGGTTATTTAATCTGCCCCGCCGTCCCGCCAGCGCCGATACTCAATGGCCATCAAACACAGCCGTCACGCTCGGCGCGTCCAGAATCCGGTCAGCCCAGAGATCGAGTTGATCAAGGGTCGCTTCCGACAAGCGCACGCGGGTCTCCTCTGACAAAGGGCCAAAGCGTTTGGTCAGTAGCCGAGCTAGAATGGCGGTAGCCTCTTCACGTTTGCCCTGCTGCATACCCTGCTGCAGCCCCCTCTCCGTCGCCGCCCGCAGTGCCGACGATTCATCCATCATCGCCCGTTCGCGCACAAAGGCCATGCGCCGGGTTTCCTCGTCGGCGCTGAGGCCTTTGAGTTTGTCCAGTGCCTGTTGTACCGGTGGGTAGTCGATGGTTTGCATGGTGTTGTCCTCCTGCCAGTGTTCAAACAGTTTGATCCAGTCCGCCAGAGGGCCCTGGGTATGGCCCAGGCGGTCCGCTTTGCTGAGTTCAATAATGTGCAATTTTAGCTCATCGCCGAGCTTGACCTGCGGATTGTTGCGGTCGCGCAATTCAAAGCACCATTGTGCCTGGTTGGCGTTTTCCGGCTGGTCGAACAGGTCAAAATCCAGCAGATGGATGCCGATGACGGGTTTCAGGTTGAAGTAATCCTCGCCGCTGCTGATTTGGCCGGAAAGGGCGCGGGCGAGGTAATAGGTGCTGCGGGCGCTCCAGGGGTCGAAGCGGCGGATCTGCATTTCGACATTGAACAGGCGGCCGTGCTGATCCTTGACCAGGATGTCGAGGACGATGAATTTGCCAGTGATTTCGTCGGGTTCGATGCGCGGATTGAGGACCTCCACCACCTCAACCGGCGGTTTGTCGCTGCGCACGGCGTTGATCAGGGCGGCGAGCAGGGCCGGGGCCTCAGCAAACAGCCTCTTGAAGACGTAGTCGTTTTTCGGGTCGAGCAGGTCGTCTGGCGGGATTGATTGATTCATGGCGGTAATAGGGAATGTGAAGACAACATCCATTCTGACAGTGGCGTGTTAGGCCACATAAATTTCGCTAATGTAAGAATACTAGCACGAGCCCGGAAAAATGAAGCATGACCTCGGGCGGGAGCATTACCCACTTGTCCCACCTCGATCAGCAAGCTGCTGCAATCGCGGGCAAGCCCGCTCCCACTGGGCCTGGCCTATTGATGCGGTAAAAAATGACCCGTTTGGGCTGGAACAAATGGGTAATGCTCCCCCTCGGGCCGCCCTATGTGTATGGACCATCTGCCCTTCCTTGGCCCAGGGTTTCCACCTCAAAGGCAATCAGATTACGCTGCTCCGTGCTGAACTCTATGCCGATGAGGTGGATGGGCTGTTTGAGTGATTGATACTTTTCGGCATAGTTCTTGATCTTCAGCTGCTCCAGCGCCTTGCCCTCCGGGAACAGTTCCACCACCTTGAATTCGAACAGCCAGACCTGGCCGTTGAACAGCAGGGCCATGTCCAGCCGACCCTGATTGGTGGCGTCTTCCAGGCGGATATCCAGCCCCAGGGCGGCGAAGTGGCTGTAGAAGACGCTGGCCCAGTAGCCTTCGTACTGGGTGATGGGGTTGTTGCGGTACCAATCGTGGGGGATGCTGGCGTAGAGGCTGTGGAAGTGCTGGTGTAGTCGCTCGAAGTCGCCGCTCATCAGGCTGTCGTAGAGGCGGCTCATGCCCCGGCTGGCCTGGCTGCGATCCCCCATCAGCGCCTTGGTCAGGCTGTTGTTCAGGGCGCTGCGCACCTCCAGATTGGGATAGCCGAGCTGGTAGTCGATACGGGCACCCGTGTGGCGCTGACCCTGGATGGTCAGGTAGCCGGTCTGCCAGAGCAGGGCCTCGGTGCTGATGTGATCGATATCGAACGAGCCCAGCAGATCCTCGTCACCGCTCAGGGATTCCAGGTTTGGGCTGAAGACACCCCGGCCAGTCATCACATCGATCAAAAAGGTCGGCGTGCCCGTCTCGAACCAATAAGAGCGGAATTGCCGGTTACGCAGCAGCAGCAAGAGGTCATAGGGGTTATACACCGCCTCGCCGGTCCAGTTGTAGCCATTGTACCAGTCGCGAATTTGCTGCCGGTCCAGGCCTTCCAGCTCCGGGGCGAATACCTCATCCAGATCATCCTCGGTATAGCCACAGATGGCCGAATAGCCGGCATTCAGGGTGATGTCTTCCAGGTTGTTCAGGCCAGAGAAGATGCTCACCTTGCTGAACTTGGACACGCCGGTGATGAAGGCGAATTTGATCTGGGCGTCGTTGTCCTTGATCACCGAGTAGAGGTTGCGCAGGCCATCGCGCATCTCGCGGGCCAGGTCAGGCTGGGTCAGGTTATCGACAATGGGCTTGTCGTATTCGTCCACCAGAATGACCACGCGCTGGCCGTATTTTTGCTCGGCGCTCTGGATCAGCTCGGCAAAACAGCCCGGAGCGGTGGGTTGGCGGCAGCTGATGCCCAGCCTGGCCTGGTTGATATCGAGCAATTCGCGGAACTTGGCCTCCAGCTGCGCCCGATCGCGCATCAGGCCACCACCAAAGCTCAGCCGAATGACAGGGTATTGGATCGACCAATCCCAGTGGCCGTGGGCATGGAGGCCACGAAACAGCGGCTCATTGGCCTGAAACAGCTCGGCCAGGGTATCGAGAAAAAGGGATTTGCCAAAGCGGCGCGGGCGGGAGAGGAAGTAGTATTTGCCCTCATCGATCAGCCTCAGGGCATAGGCGGTTTTGTCCACATAGTAATGATCCTCCTCGCGCATCTCGCGCAGGTTGGCAATGCCGGTGGGGAGTTTCTTGCGTTTCATGCCACCATGATAGCACCGCACAGGGCGCTCCGCGCCTGCCGCTGGGCCTTCCAAACTGGATCAGTGCATCATAGCGACGGCACGGCGGCCATGGGCCGCCCTATGCCCGCGACGCGGCGCGTGGGTACCAGAAACCTTCTATCCTCTGGCTTCTGATTTCAGAAAACCCATTCCTTGATACTGCGGGCATGGTAGAAGCGATAGGCCAGCAGGCCGACCAGGATGGCGGCGTACCAGAGCACGTCGGTGGGGTTCCAGGTGCGAACCAGCAGGTAATGCAGTACCGAGAAAAAGGTGATGGGATAGACCATGGAATGGATGCGCTTCCAGTTCTTGCCGGCCTTTTTCATCATCGGGTCATTGGCCGTGGCCGCTACCGGGATCAGCATCAGCCAAGCGAGAAAGCCCACGGTGATGTAGGGCAGCTTGGCCACGTCGAGGAAGAACTCGTGCACAATGAAGTTGTCCTCGCGCCAGATGTACACCAGAAAGTGCAGGGTGGCGTAGAAAAAGGCGAACAGACCGAGCATGCGGCGGATCTTGATCAGGCCGTTCCAGCCGGTCCACTTGCGCAGCGGGGTCACGCTCAGGGTCAGTAGGAGGAAGATGAGCGAGGCCTCGCCGGTCATGCCGATGATCTCCCAGGAGGGGTAATCACCAAAGCGCCCGCTCAGGGCGTACCAGGCGATCTCATACAGGGGCGAGAGGGAGGCCAGAAACAGGCCGATCTTGATCAGTTGCAGCCTGGGGTCGCTGACCCTGGTGCCGGGTGCCGAACTGGGTGCTATGCTCATGGGGTTTCGACTCTGCGTGCTCTGCGCTGGTTTGCGCCCTTGCCTTGGGATTTGGCCGATAAGGATACGCCAGCGGGGCTGGAGTCTCCAGCCTATTTCTTATCCCCCTCGGCGTCCCCGCGCTTATCCTTGGCCAATGCCGGTCGGCCGATCTGGTCCAATCCCACATGCACCTCGGTGGTCTTGGCGCAGCGGCCCTGGCGGCCCAGGTTGGGGTTGAGCGCCCGCTGCACGCGCAGCACCAGCCAGACCAACAGCACCACGGCGGAGATACCCAGGGTGAGATAGTCGCCAAAGGTCAGCTGTTGTGTCTCCATGGGTCATCCTTCAAGGCTATAGCCGAGCAGGCCCTGGGGGTCCTGCCGTGGGTCGCTGGGGTCGAGTACCTTGGCGATCTTGCGTCCATCGGAGCGGTCTTTCTGATACAGGTCCACATCCATGGGCTTCATCAGGTTCAGGCCCTGTTTGGAATAGAAGATACGCACCTTGGGGCGCAGGGCATCACGCCAGTTCACCTGGGTCACCAGGCCCTTCTCGCCGGTATCCAGCTGTACCGCGCTGGATACGGGATAGACGCCGACCAGCTGGATCAGCAGTTCGATGAGTTCCATGCTGTGGCTGCCCTTTTGACCTGCCAGATAGATCTGCTTCAAGGCCGTGGCCGGGATCACCGGGCCGGAGTCGTAATAGCCCTTGATCAGGCTGTCGTAGTGGTCCGCCAGGGCCATGATCTGCGCCATCAGCGGCACGTCCGCGCCCCGGTACTGGCTGAAATAGCCGCTGCCGTCCAGGTGTTCATGATGCTTGGCCACCAGATCGATGATCTGGCTATCCACCCCGGCCGACTCCAACAGCTCCACGCTCAGGTCCACATGGGTCTGCACCTGGGCGTACTCATCTTCGGTATAGGGCACCAGGTTTTTCAGCAGTTGCGTGGGCAACCTCGACCAGCCCACGTCCATCAGTAGGCTGGCGCTGCCCAGCATGGACAGCTCATCATCGCTCATATCCATGCGTTGACCCAGCATCAGGGCCAGGCTCATCACTCCATAGCAATGGGTGGCCAGGTCATCGTAGCGATTGGACAGGTGGAACAGGTTGATCAGGGCGTGTGCATTGCGCAGTGTGGAATTGTGCGTTTCTTCGACGATACTGGCCATGGCCGAGACATCCATGCTTGCCCCTTCCTCCATGGCCCCATTCAGCATCACCCCCAGCTGTTTGACCGACTGTACGCGCAGGTTCTTGGCGTGACTCAGCTCCTTGCTCAGGCTGGCCGGCGGCAGCTCCCGGTTGGCCGGTGGCGGGGCCTTGGCTGGTTTTTTTTCCTCGCCGTCAAAGCTGCACGTGCTCTTGTCCCGGTCCACGCTGATCTGCTTGACCCCGCAGGAGGCCAACTGCTTGATCATGTCGGTGGAGCTGAGCAAAAAACGATGCTTGTAGAAGGGGCTCTTCATCCAGGAGACATCTATGCCTACCAGATACATACCCACCTGGGCCTTTTCAATCGGAACCTTGATTTCAGACATAATTCAGAAGACAGAAGACAGAAGACAGAAGACAGAAGACAGAGCATTGCGGCGCTGCGCGCCGTTTTATTAAAAACGTCGCGTAGCGCCGCAAAAATCTGTTCTCAGTCCTCTGACCTCAGTCCGCTGACCTCAGCCCTCCTTTTCCAATTTCGTGAGCGTGAAATGACAGAAGACGAAGGACAGCGTGTTGCGGCGCTGCGCGCCGTTTGTATGAAAAACGTCGAGCAGCGACACAAAAATCTGTCCTCAGTCCTCAGTCCTCAGTCCCCTGTCCCCTGTCTTCTGTCCGCAGCTTGCGCAGATGCCGTACAGATTGAGGTCGTGGTACAGGGGGCGGAAGCCGCTGGCCTGGGCCAGGGCATCGAGCTTGGTCTCCAGTCCGGCATCGCAGAATTCCTCTACGGTACCGCAGTGCTTGCAGATCATGTGGTCGTGGTGGGCCTCATCGGCCAGTTCATAGACCGAGCGATCGGCGTTGAATGCCAGGCGCTTGACCATGCCGGCCGCCTCGAACTGGGCCAGGATACGATAGACACTGGCCACGCCCACATCCTCTCCCGCTTCTAGCAGGGTACGGTAAACATCATCTGCACTTAAATGATTATCCTGATATTCCTCCAATACAGCAAGCACCTTGAGACGGGGTCCGGTAACGCGCAACCCGGCCAGACGCAGTTCGTCTTCTGACATTGACAATCCTCAATCGGTGAAATGACCGCCAGTTTAGTGGCGTTTTGGCGGCAAGGCCAGCCTGCGTCCTGAGATTGGTATTTGACCCACCCGCAGGCTGCGGGTAGAATCCCGCCTCTTTCATTTCACGATAAGGGTTTCAGCCGCCTCTGGCGCGCTGGACAAGCGGAGAACTGCTATGTATGCCGTAATTCAGACCGGGGGCAAACAGTACCGGGTAGCGCCCGGTGACACGGTGCGAGTCGAAAAGCTCGACGCCGAAACCGGTGCCAGCGTAGAGCTGGACAAGGTGCTGATGCTCGCCAAAGACGATGACATCCGGGTGGGAACCCCCTATGTTGACGGCGGCAGGGTCAGCGCGACCATCAAGGCCCACGGGCGTCACAAGAAGGTCAAGATCATCAAGTTCCGCAGGCGCAAGCACCACATGAAGCGGCAGGGTCACCGGCAGTGGTACACCGAGCTTGAAATCAACGAAATCAACGGGTAAAGGGGAAGGAAATGGCACATAAGAAAGCCGGCGGCAGCTCCAGAAACGGCCGCGATTCAGAATCCAAACGCCTTGGCGTCAAGGTCTTCGGTGGCCAGGCCATCCGCGCCGGTGGCATCATCATGCGTCAGCGAGGCACCCGCTTCCATAATGGCGAAAATGTCGGCCTAGGCCGCGACCACACCCTGTTCGCCAAGGCCGATGGCGTGGTGCGCTTTGTCACTCGTGGTGCCAAGCAGCGCAAGTTTGTCGAGGTGGTCCCTGCTGAATAGGCAAGGCATCATCCCACGGCAGCTGAAGGGCCCCGCTCCGGCGGGGCTTTTTGCGTGAAACCCCATGAAATTTGTTGACGAAGCAATCATCAAGGTCGAGGCCGGCGACGGCGGCAATGGCTGCGTCAGCTTTCGGCGGGAAAAATTCATCCCCAAGGGCGGCCCCGACGGCGGCGACGGCGGCGATGGCGGCAGCGTCTATCTGCTCGGTGACGAGGGCCTCAATACCCTGGTGGATTTTCGTCACTCGCGCCAGTACCGCGCCCAGCGCGGTCAGGACGGCATGGGTCGGCAATGCACCGGCCGCAAGGGTAGCGACCTGCACATCAAGGTGCCGGTAGGCACTCGGGTACGGGATCTGGACAGCGACGAGATCATCGGCGAGGTGTTGGCCGATGGTCAGGCCCTGCTGGTGGCCGCCGGTGGTCAGCACGGCATAGGCAACGTCCACTTCAAGAGCAGCACCAACCGCGCCCCCCGTCAATCCACCTCCGGCACCCCAGGGGATAGGCGACAACTGCATCTGGAGCTGATGCTGCTGGCCGATGTCGGCCTCTTGGGCATGCCCAATGCCGGCAAATCCAGCCTGATCAACAAGGTCTCCAGCGCCCGGCCCAAGGTGGCCGACTACCCCTTCACCACACTCTATCCCAATCTCGGCGTGGTGCGCCTGGATGAGCGGCGCAGCTTTGTCCTGGCCGACATCCCCGGCCTGGTGGCCGGTGCCGCCGAGGGTGCCGGGCTGGGCATACAGTTTCTCAAGCACCTATCACGCACCCGTCTGCTGTTGCACCTGGTGGATCTGGCCCCCATGGACGAACACGATCCCGCCGATGATGCCCGCCAGGTGCTGGAGGAGCTGGAGAAATTCGGTGCCGACCTCTGTGACCGGGAACGCTGGCTGGTGCTGAATAAGTCCGACCTGCTGGACGACGAGGCCTGGCAGGCGCGGCTGCGGCACCTGACCCAGGCCATCGGCTGGCAGGGGCCGCTGTACTCCATCTCCGCCATTACCGGCGCGGGCCTTGAGCCCCTGCTGCGGGATCTGATGGCGCGGCTGGAGGCCATCTGGCTGGCGGAACGTCGCCAACCGGAAGACCCCGATGCCCCCTGGGACCCGCTGGCATGATCAGCCGCGAGACCCTGGCCAATAGCCGCCGCTGGGTGGTGAAGATCGGCAGTTCCCTGCTCACCGCCGATGGCCAGGGCCTGGACCGCGACACCCTGACCCCCTGGGTGGATCAGATGGCCGACCTGGCCGAGGCCGGGGTGGAGCTGGTCATCGTCTCCTCCGGTGCCGTGGCCGAGGGCATGAGCCGCATGGGCTGGAAGCAAAGGCCCAAGCCCCTGCACGAGCTGCAGGCCGCCGCCGCCATCGGCCAGATGGGCCTGGTCAAGGCCTGGGAGTCCTGTTTTCAGCGTCGGGGCCGCCACACCGCCCAGGTCCTGCTCACCCATGATGACCTGACCAACCGCTCCCGCTACCTCAATGCCCGAGGCACATTGCTCACCCTGCTCCGCCTTGGCGTGGTGCCGGTGATCAACGAAAACGACGCCGTGGCCACCGAGGAGCTGCGCTTTGGCGACAACGACACCCTGGCAGCCCTGGTGGCCAACCTGATCGAGGCCGACCTGCTGATCCTGCTCACCGATCAGTCCGGCCTGTTTGAGCGCGATCCGCGTTTTGATCCCACAGCCCAGCTCATCGGCCAGGCCAGGGCCGATGATCCTTTACTGGACAGCGTCGCTGGCGACTCCCTCTCCGGTCTGGGCCGGGGCGGCATGATCACCAAGATCCGCGCCGCCCGTCTGGCGGCCCGCTCCGGCACCGCCACCCTCATCGTCGGCGGGCGTGAGCCGCAGGTGCTGGCGCGCACCGCAAGGGGCCAAGACCTGGGCAGCCTGATCATCCCCAGTCAAGAGCCGGAGGCGGCGCGCAAGCGTTGGCTGGCCGGTCATCTGCAGGTGCGCGGTCGGCTGATCCTGGATGCCGGCGCGGTGCAGGTGCTGCGCCAATCCGGCAAGAGCCTGCTGCCGGTGGGGGTGCTGCGGGTCGAGGGCAGCTTCCGCCGTGGCGAGGTGGTGGCCTGTCTGGATGAAAACGGCCGGGAGGTGGCCCGCGGCCTGGTCAACTACAGCGCCGAAGAGGCGGAACGCATCAAGCGCCAGCCCAGCAGCCGCATCGCCGAACGGCTCGGCTACGTCGCCGACGCCGAGCTGATCCACCGCGATAATCTGGTGTTGGCCTAACAGAAGACAGAGGACAGAGGACAGAGGACAGATTCTTGTGTCGCTGCGCGACAGATTAAATCCAATGGCGCACAGCAGCCTCTGACCTCTCCCTTCTATCCCTCGAATTCTGCCTTCTGTCATCTAGGAGCCATTGCCCTACTAGCTATGCCCTGTATCATTGCGGGTTCGCTTTTCACAATTGACCACTCCCATGCAGCCCGTCTATAGCGCCATTGCTCAGTTGTCCCGCGAACACCCCCTGATCCGCCAGGGCCTGGTGTCTGTCCTGCTGCTGCTGGTGTTCAGCTTCAACCTGGGGCTTTGGTATCTGCTCGAACAGCGTGAACAGGCCCAACTGTATCAGCGCATCAGCGGCCAGGCGCAACAGATGAGCCAGCGCTACCACGCGGCCCTGGATGAGCGGGTATTCGCCATAGACCGCATGGCCAGGCGCTGGGAGGCCGCCGGGGGTACGCCGCGCAAGCTCTGGCAGCTGGATGCCGAGGCCTACCTGCGCGACATGCCGGAGGGCTTCATCGGCCTGCGCTGGAGCGACAGCCAGGGCCAGGTGCGCTGGAGCCTGGCCAAGAACGAGGCCGAGGGTGCGAACCTGCCCCGGCCATCCCGGCCCGAACCCTTGACCGAGGCCATGCTGCTAGCGGCCCAGGACAGCGCCCTGCCGGTGTTCAGCAAGCAACTGGAGCTGGCCGATGGCAGCAACGGCATGGACCTGGTGCGCGCCTTGCGGCTGGATGACGAGCGTGCCGATGGCTATCTGATCGCCAGCTTTCACACTCAGCAACTGCTGGCCGGGCTTGCCCACGAGATAATGCAGGAGCACTTTGGCATGCAGCTGGGCTGCAACGGCCAGGCCCTGTTTGAGTACGGTCAGGCAGAAAAGACCGACGCCCACGTCGTCAACCGCATCCCCTTCGCCAGCGGCCACTGCCAGTGGCAGCTGACAATCTGGCCCTCGGCGGAACTGGTGGCGGCAAGCCGCACCCTGTTGCCCGAGGTGGTGCTGGGCATAGGCCTGCTGTTCGACCTGCTGCTGGGCGGGTTGTATCTGCTCTGGCGGCGCGGCGAGTTGCGCGCCATCGAAGCCCAGGCGGTGCAGGACATGCTGCAGACCATACTCGACACCGTGCCCCTGAGCATCTTCTGGAAGGACCGCCAGCTCACCTATCTGGGCTGCAACCGCCCCTTCGCCCGGGATGCCGGCAAGCAAGGCCCCAGCGAGGTGGTGGGGGCCAATGACTTCGATCTGGGCTGGTCGGCCATTGCCGAACAGGTGCGCAACGACGACCGCCAGATCATGCGCACCGGCCAGGGGCAGCTGGGCCAGGAAGCAGAACGCATAGACGCCGAGGGCAGACCCTACTGGCTACGCATCTCCAAGGTTCCCTTGTTGGACCCGGCGGGTGCCGTGGTGGGCCTGCTCGGGGTACATGAGGACATTACCCACGAAAAGGACGCCGAGTTGCAGCAGCGCCTGGCGGCAACGGTGTTTGAAAAGAGCCATGAGGGCGTCACCATCACCGATGCCAGCGGCCGCATCATCCTGGTCAACCGGGCCTTCAGCGAGATCACCGGCTACGCCGCCGAGGAGGTGCTGGGGCAAAATCCCAGAATCCTTAAATCCAGTCGTCAGGATGCCGCCTTCTATCGCAAGATGTGGCAGGGCATCCGCGCCCAGGGCTTCTGGCGCGGCGATATCTGGAACCGGCGCAAGGATGGCGAGGTCTATCCCGAGATACTCTCCATCACCGAGGTACGCGACGACTCGGGCCGACCGCTGCATTACATCGGCGTGTTCACCGATATCGGCGAGCGCAAGGCGATGGAGCAGTCCCTGCATGCGGCCAAGGAGGCGGCCGAGGCGGCCAATCGGGCAAAAAGCGAATTTCTTGCCAGCATGAGCCATGAGCTGCGCACCCCGCTCAATGCCATTCTCGGCTTTGCCCAGCTGTTTGGCATGGACGAGCAGCTCAGCGCGGAGAGCCGCGAGCACGCCCAGGAGATCGAACGGGCCGGTCACTACCTGCTTGGTCTGATCAACGACCTCATCGACCTGGCGCGTATCGAATCGGGCAAGCTGCAACTGTCTTCAGAGCCGGTGGAGGTCCAGCAGGTGGTCGCCGATGCCCTAAAGCTGGTCGAGCCCATGGCCCGCGAGTGCGGCATCCGCCTGCTTGGCATGACGCCTGGGCAGCCGCCCTGCGTGGTACAGGCCGACCACATGCGCCTGCGCCAGGTGCTGATCAACCTACTGACCAACGCCATCAAGTACAACCGTCCCCAGGGAGAGGCGCGCATCTACTGCAAGCGCGAGTCGGAGCAGGTGTTCATCTATGTGCAGGATAGCGGTCTGGGGATTGCCGAGGACAAACGCGAGCGGGTATTCGGCTATTTTGACCGGCTCGGTGCCGAGCGCGGCACCATAGAGGGCAGCGGCATCGGCCTGGTGGTATGCAAACACCTGGCCGAGGCCATGGGCGGCGACATCGGCTTTACCAGCGCCCAGGGCCAGGGCAGCACCTTCTGGATTCGCCTGCCCCAGGCCGAGGCCGCGCAGCCGCCGCAGGCAGAGGCCGTCGAGGAGATGGCCAGGCAGCGGCAGACCGGCCCGCAGCCGGATGCCGCCAAGGCCAGGCCGCTGATCCTGCACATAGAGGACAACCCGATGAACCGGCGCCTGATGCAGCAGATCATCACCGCCGATGGCCGCTACGCCCTGTGCGAGGCCGATTCCGCCGAACAGGCCATGCAGATGATCGCGCAACAACGCCCGGCCCTGGTGCTGATGGACATCAACCTGCCGGGAATGAGTGGCTACGCCGCCCTGCGCGCCCTGCGCGATGATCCGGCCAATTGGGACCTGCCGATCATCGCCATCTCCGCCAACGCCATGATGGGGGATGCCGAACAGGGCCGAGCGGCGGGTTTCGACGACTATTTCACCAAGCCCATCGACATCCCCGCCCTGCTGGCCAGCCTGGAGCGGCATCTCGATGGCCAAGGGAGCGCCCCGCATGACTGACCACAACCCCCTGATGCAAGGCCGACAGCCGCCCTGGAAGGCCCTGTTCGACATGCTGCCCGATGGCGTGTTGATACTCGACCCGGATACCACCAAGCCCCTGTTCTTCAACCACACCGCCTGTGCCCAGCTGGGTTACAGCGCCGAGCAGTTCCGCCAGACCCCGATCTCCGCCTACGAGTTGCTGGAGACCCCGCAGCAGACCCGCGCCAGGGTGGAGAAGATCAAGCATCAGGGGCGTGACGACTTCATCACCCGTCATCGGCGTCGGGACGGCAGCCTGATGGACGTACGGGTCACCGTCATGGCCCAGACCCTCGATGCCAGGCAGGTATTCCTCTGTATCTTCCGGGATATCGGCGAACTCAGGCAGGCAGAGGAGCAGTGCCGCACCAAGAGCCAATTCCTGGCCGGTGTCAGCCATGAACTGCGTACCCCGCTGAACGCCATCCTGGGCTACGCCCAGTTGATCGAGATGCAGCCGGGGCAGGCCGACATGGCCCTGAACAACGCCCGCGAGATCACCCAGGCCGGCCAGCAACTGCTCGACCTGCTCAATCAGATGCTGGACCTGGCGCAACAACAGGGCCAGAGGGCAGAGGCCGAGCAGGAGGCCCGGCCCCCGGCCGACCCGGCGGATCGGCCGACACGGGTACTGATAGTGGAGGATCACCCGGCCAATCAGATTCTGCTAAAAAACCAGTTGCGGCGCATCGGCTACCCAGCGGACGTGGCGGGCGATGGCCAGGCCGCCCTGGAGCAGTGGCGCAAGGCCGATTACGACATCATCCTCACCGATCTCAACATGCCGCGCATGGATGGCTGCCAACTGGCGCGCAACATCCGTCAGCAGGCCGGCGACAAGCGCCCGGCGATCATCGCCATCACCGCCGCCGCCATCTCGGAAGAGCTGCACCGCTGCCGCGAGGCGGGCATGGACGATGCCCTGGCCAAGCCGGTGGACCTGGAGCAACTGCGCCACCTGATGGCCCGCTGGCTGCCCTCCCCGGCCACCGGCGAAGGCCCGGGCGAGACGCCACCCGCAGCGCCGCCAGGGCCCGAGTCCAGCCCGCCAGTGCAGGATCAGAGCCTGGACCCGGTGCTGGACATACCCCAGCTGTACGGCCTGCTGGGCAGCCAGGAGCGCGGCCTGTGCGCGGAGATCCTGCAAAGCTTCCTGGACAGCGCCAGCTCAGGCCTGGCGCAGCTCCAGGCAGGGTCTGGCGGGGCCGCGGCCATCGCCCAGGAGATGCACAAGCAAAAATCCTCGGCCCGTACCGTGGGTGCCCTGCGCTACGCCCGCCTGGCCGAGACCCTGGAGCGGCAGGGCCGCCAGGGGAGGGTGCAGGAGGGCCTGCTGGCCGAGCTGGGCAGGCAGCTGGAGCAGGTACGCCAAGCCGTGGAGGGCTACCTGGCCAGTCCGGAGACGGCGGTTACGGCCAGTCCCGCCGATGAAAAGATGGCCCTGTCCATCCTGGTGGTGGACGACGACCCCGTGCTGTTGTGCCAGTTGCGCGCCCTGCTGCAAGGCATAGGCGTGCGCCGGGTGGTCACCGCCAACACCGGACGCGAGGCCCTGGCGCGGATGAGTCAGGCCAAGGCTCCCTTTGAGTTGCTCATCTGCGACCTGAACATGCCGGAGATGGATGGCGTGGAGTTCACCCGCAAACTGGCCGAGCAGCACTACACCGGTGGCATTGTCCTGATCAGCGGCGAGGATGGCCGTACCCTGCAGGCGGCCAGTACCCTGATCACCGCCCAGGGCCTGCAGGTGGCCGGCAGCCTGTCCAAGCCGGTGACCCAGGCGGCCCTGCTACCCCTGCTGCAACGCATAGCGCCGAGCCAGTCAAGCGGCCAGCGCGCCCGGCCAGATGGGCCGCGCTACACGGCAGAGCACCTGCGCCAGGCCATCCAGCGCGGTGAGCTGGAGAACCATTATCAGCCCAAGATCGAGCTGCGCAGCGGTGACTGGATCGGCGTGGAGACACTGGTGCGCTGGCGTCACCCCCAGGATGGCCTGGTGTTTCCCGACCGCTTCATCGACCTGGCCGAGGCCCATGGCCTGATCGAGGAGCTGACCCGGTGCGTATTGGATCAGGCCCTGGTCCAGGCGCAACAGTGGCTGGCCCAGGGGCTGGACCTGCGCCTGGCGGTGAATGTCTCGATGGATAATCTGGGCGATCTGGACCTGCCCGACCGCCTGGCGCGTCAGGTAGAACAGGCCGGGCTGGGCGCGGAGCGCATCATCCTGGAGGTGACCGAGAGCCGCCTGATGCGCGATCGGCTCACGGTGCTGGACATTCTCACCCGCCTGCGGCTGAAGAAGTTCCACCTGTCCATCGACGACTTCGGCACCGGCCACTCTTCCCTCAGCCAACTGCGTGACCTGCCCTTTGATCAGCTCAAGGTCGATCGCAGCTTTGTCCACGGTGCCCGCAACGACCCCACCAAACAGGCCATCTACGAGGCCAGCCTGCGCATGGGCCAGCAGATCGGCATGGAGGTAGTGGGCGAGGGGGTGGAGGACCGGGAGGACTGGGATTTTCTGCGTAACAGCGGCTGCCGCATAGCCCAGGGCTATTTCATCGCCAGGCCCATGCCCGCCGAACAATTGATCGACTGGCACCGGGGCTGGTGCCAGCGCCTGCGGGACGAGGAGTTGGTCTAGGGGCACCGAGCGCTGGCTAAGAGTTGGCCCTCCCTTTGAAAAAAAAGGGGGGGGGAGTTGGCCTCCCCCTTTGCAAAAGGGGGGGGTTGCATGTGCGTTAGCATCCGTCACCACCTTGCATCTATCGGGGTCTGCTGCCATGTCCATAACAGCCACTAACAAGCCAGGGGCTTATGTCCAGACCCAGGCCGCGCCGACCCAGCCGGGGCGGCGCGGGTTTCTCAAGCAGGGGGCCGCGACCGTGGCCGCCCTGGGCTTTCCGTCCATCATCAAGGCGGTCAACCGCCCACCCACCCTGCGCGTGCTGGGCACCCACGTTACCCTGCAGGAGGTGCTGCGCCAGCAAGCCGAGCGCGATCTGGGCATCCAGATCGAGTTTTCTCCCGGCGGTGATGCCGAGATCCTGCTCCAGGCCTCCACCGACCCTGCCTCCTTCGATCTCTACGAACAATGGTCCAACAGTCTCAAGGTGCTCTGGCAGGCCAATGCCATCCAGCCCATCGACATCAACCGGCTACGCTACTGGGACGAGATCAACGACCTGACCAAGCGCGGCCGCATCAGCCCCAAGGCCCGCCTGGGCAGCGGCGATGCCCCCTACAAGCTGCTCTATGTACAGGCCGATGGCCGCCTCGGGCCGCAGCCAAGCGAGGCAATCAGCTTTCTGCCCTATGTACACAATGCCGATTCCTTCGGCTACAACAGCGCCATCATCCCCAGGGGCACGCCCTATGAGACGGAAAGCTGGGGCTGGCTGCTGGAGCCGACCCACCTCGGCCGGGTGGCGATCACCAACGAGCCGAGCATCGGCATCTACGACCTGGCCCTGGCGGTGCAGAGCCAGGGGCTGATGGAGTTTGCCGACATGGGGGCCATGAGCCGGGTGGAGATCGACCAGTTGTTTGCCATTGTCATGGACTTCAAGCGGCGTGGCCATTTCCGTGGCGTCTGGACCTCGGTACCCCATTCCATCGAGCTTATGGCCTCCGGCGAGGTGGTGATCGAGAGCATGTTCTCGCCCGCCGCCAGCAGCCTCAACGGCATGGGCATCCCCTGCATCTACGCCGCGCCCAAGGAGGGCTACCGCGCCTGGCACGGGGTCATGTGTCTATCCAGCGCCACCCAGGGGGAGCAGCAGGAGGCGGCCTACGCCTACATGAACTGGTGGCTGTCGGGCTGGCCGGGGGCCTTTATCGCCCGCCAGGGCTATTACATCTCCAATCCGCAGCGCTCGCGGGCCTTCATGAGCCAGGCCGAGTGGGACTATTGGTATGCAGGCCAACCCGCCACCGAGCCCCTGCCGGGCACCGACGGCCGGGTCTCGGTACAGCCCGGCACGGTACGCAACGGCGGCTCCTACCAGACCCGTTTCGAGAACCTGGCGGTGTGGAACACGGTGCTGGACGACTACGAATACAGCCTGAACAAATGGCGTGAGTTTGTGTTGGCCTAACGATCATGGAGCGGACAGCGCCACCCCGGAACATGAAACATCTCTTGGCGGCTCCGGGACTCGGGACTCGCGATTTGCCACGGATGTTTCACAGTAAGCTCAGGGCTCAGCTCAAGCGGCCGAGGATCGCCTGCGTCGGTCCGGCCTGATTCATGCTGTAGAAGTGCAGGCCGGGGGCTCCGCCGTCGAGCAGGCGTTGGCACAGATCGACCACTACCTCTAGGCCGAAGGCGCGGATGCGCTCCAGGTCATCGCCACAGTCTTGCAGCTGCCTGCGAATCCAGCGCGGGATCTCCGCGCCGCAGGCATCGGAGAAGCGGGCCAGCTGGCTGTAGTTGCTGATCGGCATGATGCCGGGGACTATGGGCAGGTCCAGGCCGATGGCGCGACAACGGCGAACGAAGTGAAAATAGGCATCGGCGTTGTAGAAATACTGGGTGATGGCGGCATTGGCACCGGCCTGCACCTTGCGCTGGAAGTTGCGCAGGTCGGCCTCGGCACCGCTGGCCTGGGGGTGGGTCTCGGGATAGGCCGCCACCTCGATGTGGAACCAGTCGCCGTGACGCTGGCGGATAAAGGCCACCAGTTCGTTGGCATACTGCAACTCGCCCAGCCCACCCAGCCCGGCACCGGAGGGCAGATCACCCCGCAGGGCGACCAGGCGACGTATGCCTTGCTGTTGGTAACGGTCGAGAATGGCCCCGATCTCAGCGCGATCCGAGCCGATACAGGACAGATGCGGCGCGGCGTCCACCCCCTGACTGACCAGCCAATCGACGGTGGCGAAGGTGCGCCCCTGAGTAGAACCGCCAGCACCGTAGGTGACCGAGACATACTCTGGCCCCAGGGGTAGCAACTCGCCCACCGCCGCCTGCAGTTTCTCCATGCCGGCGTCGGTCTTGGGCGGAAACAATTCAATACTGAACATGGGAGCCTCCAGCCGTCAGCGGCCAGCGGCCAGCAGACCAAAGGCTGGCTGCTGACGGCTGGCCGCTGGGGGCTTGATCAATAACGGTAATGATCGGGCTTGTAGGGGCCTTCCACGGGTACGCCGATGTAGTCGGCCTGCTCCTGGGTCAGCACCGTCAGTTTGGCACCGATCTTCTCCAGGTGCAGCCGGGCCACCTCTTCGTCCAGCTTTTTCGGCAGCACATAGACCCCCACCGGGTACTCGTCGGTCTTGCTGAACAACTCGATCTGCGCCAGCACCTGGTTGGAGAAGGAGTTGGACATGACGAAGCTGGGGTGGCCGGTGGCGCAGCCCAGATTCACCAGGCGGCCCTCGGCGAGCAGGATGATGCGCTTGGCTGGCTTGCCATTCATGGGCGGAAAAATGATGTGGTCCACCTGGGGCTTGATGTTCTCCCACTCGTATTTCTCGACGCTGGCGATATCGATCTCGTTGTCGAAGTGGCCGATGTTGCAGACGATGGCCTGATCCTTCATCGCTACCATGTGGTCGTGGGTGATGATGTCCTTGTTGCCGGTGGTGGTGACGAAGATGTCGGCCAGGGGCGCGGCGTCCTCAAGGGTGACCACCCGGTAGCCCTCCATGGCCGCCTGCAGGGCACAGATGGGGTCGATCTCGGTGATCCAGACGGTGGCCCCCAGGCCGCGCAGGGACTGGGCCGAGCCCTTGCCCACATCGCCGTAGCCGCAGACCAGGGCGATCTTGCCGGCGATCATCACGTCGGTGGCGCGCTTGATACCATCCACCAGGGACTCGCGGCAGCCGTAGAGGTTGTCGAACTTGGACTTGGTCACCGAGTCGTTGACGTTCATCGCCGGGAACAGCAGCTCGCCCTTCTTGAACATCTCGTACAGGCGGTGTACGCCAGTGGTGGTCTCCTCGGTGACGCCACGGATGGAATCGGCCATGCGCTGGTAGCGTTGGGGGTCTTCGCCCAGGCTGCGCTTGAGCACGGCGAGGATCACCTTGAGTTCGTGCGGGTCGCTGGCCTGGGGTTCGGGCACGGCACCGGCCTTGGCATAGGCTACCCCCTTGTGTACCAGCAGGGTGGCGTCGCCGCCGTCGTCGAGGATCATGTTGGGCTCCTGGTCACCGGGCCAGTTGAGCACCTGCTCGGTACACCACCAGTACTCCTCCAGGGTTTCGCCCTTCCAGGCATAGACGGGTATGCCGGCGGCGGCAATGGCGGCGGCGGCATGGTCCTGGGTGGAGAAGATGTTGCAGGAGCACCAGCGCACCTGGGCACCCAGATCCACCAGGGTCTCGATCAGCACGGCGGTCTGGATGGTCATGTGCAGCGAGCCGGTGATACGCGCCCCGGCCAGGGGCTTGGTTTCGCGGTACTTGGCGCGAATCGCCATCAGGCCGGGCATCTCCGTCTCGGCGATGCGGATCTCCTTACGCCCCCAATCGGCCAGGGCGAGGTCGGCGACCTTGAAATCGGTAAAGTTATCGTTCAACACAGCATTCATCTGAAGCTCCTGGAAGTTGTGTTGAGCGCCGTTGATCAAAAAGACAACCCCACCGAGCCTGACGGATCAAACCGCTGCAGCGCCCCTCGGGCGGGTTGTTGGAGATTTTGGGACGCAGAGATCGCGGAGAAGCGCAGAGCACGCAGAGTTTGTTATATACCTAATTTTCTTTGCGTTCTTTGCGCTACTTTGCGTCCTCTGCGTCCCTGTCTTGGATTTAAACCCCGGCGTCCTCCTTCAGGGCTGCGGCCTTGTCGGTTTTTTCCCAGCTGAAGGCGGTGAAGCTGTTGCCCTGGCTGTCGGTCACGGCCTCCGGCTCGCGACCGAAGTGGCCATTGCTGGCGGTGCGCTGGTACATGGGGTGGATCAGATCCAGCATCTGGATCAGGCCGTAGGGGCGCAGGTCGAAGTGGCGGCGTACCAACTGTTCGATTTGGGCGTCGTCGATCTTGCCGGTACCGAAGGTATCTACACTGATGGAGGTAGGCTCGGCCACGCCGATGGCGTAGCTGATCTGGATCTCGCAGCGCTCGGCGAGATCAGCGGCGACTATGTTCTTGGCTACATAGCGGCCGGCATAGGCGGCGGAGCGATCGACCTTGGAGGGGTCCTTGCCGGAGAAGGCACCGCCGCCGTGGCGGGCCATGCCGCCGTAGGTATCGACGATGATCTTGCGCCCGGTCAGGCCGCAGTCGCCCAGGGGGCCGCCGATGATGAACTGGCCGGTGGGGTTGATGTGGACCTTGTCACGCGGGCAAGCGGCCAGCCATGCGCTGGGCAGCACCGGCTGGATGATGGTCTCGTACACCGCCTCGTGCAGATCCTTCTGGCTGATCTCCGGGTTGTGCTGGGTGGAGAGCACCACCGCCTCAATGCCCACCGGCTTGCCGTTTTCGTAGCGCAGGGTGACCTGACTCTTGGCGTCGGGGCGCAGCCAGGGCAGCACGCCCTTCTTGCGGATATCGGTGTGGCGCTCCACCAGGCGGTGGGCGTACTGGATGGCGGCGGGCATCAGGGCATCGGTCTCGTTGGTGGCGTAGCCGAACATCAGGCCCTGGTCACCGGCCCCCTGTTCCTCCGGGCTCTTGCGGTTGACCCCCATGGCGATGTCACCGGACTGCTTGCCGATGGCATTGAGCACGGCGCAGGTGGCACCGTCAAAGCCGACGTCCGAGCTGTTGTAGCCGATGCCGAGGATCACCTGACGCACGATATCTTCCAGATCCACCCAGGCGCTGGTGGTGATCTCACCGGCGATGATGGCGACGCCGGTCTTGACCAGGGTCTCGCAGGCCACATGGGCCTGGCGGTCCTGCTCCAGGATGGCGTCGAGTATGGCATCGGAGATCTGATCAGCCATCTTGTCGGGATGCCCTTCGGAGACGGATTCGGAGGTGAAGATAAAGTCTTTGGCCATCTGGCTGTCCTGATTGGTTTGAAATCGGTCGGGCATTCTACTACTTTGTCACGGCGACAGAGAACCCCTGATGCGGAGCGGAAAAGCGGCATTAACCGCGGATTTCACGGATTTACGCAGATCTTCCGCTCGGTTTGTCAAGCACGCCAACGCACCCGGCAGGTGACTGCCAAGATCAATCTAACACAATGAAAACAGGTTATTTAATCTGTGATAATCGGCGTAATCTGCGGTTTACTTAAGATTCAAACACAGGAGCATCTGCATGGTATCCCTACAACCCCCCGTGTGTGATTTCGGCCAACCCGCCCTGGATTTTGACCTGCCCGGCGTCGATGGGCGCAACTGGACCCTGGAGCAATGCCGGGGCGAGCGCGGCCTGCTGGTGATGTTCATCTGCAACCACTGTCCCTACGTCAAGTCCATCCGCGAGCGCATGGTGCGCGACACCCGCGAGTTGCTGGAGCACGGCATCAAGTCGGTGGCCATCATGTCCAACGACCCCAGCGAGTACGCCGAGGACAGCTTCGACAACATGAAGAAAATCGCCCGGCAATTCAGCTTCCCCTTCCCCTACCTGCTCGATGAGAGCCAGGAAGTCGCCAAGGCCTACGGCGCCGTGTGTACGCCGGACTTCTTCGGCTACAACGCCGAACTGAGACTGCAATACCGTGGCCAGCTGGACGCAAGCCGCAAGGAAACCGCCCCGGAGGGCAGCCGCCGTGACCTGTTTGAGGCAATGAAGCAGGTGGCCGCCAGCGGCCAGGGTCCGGCCGAGCAGATTGCCAGCATGGGTTGCTCGATCAAATGGCGGGAGTGAGGCCAGCGGACTTGGCGCGAGCAGCGGTACCCCGGAACATTAAACATATCAAAGGGGGATTCCGGCGCTGGTAGTTACGCGGGGCTGAAGCCCCCCCTGCCCCCTTTCTAAAAGGGGGATTTGACTCTCTCTCCTTAGAGTTGAGGGTGGGCGAGCAGTCGCTCTGGGATGAACGCTTTGCGTCCTTTGCGATCCGGTCTTTTCCGCCCTCCCCCACTCAGGCATCCGCCTGCAGCTGTTGCAGCAGCTGCTTGGGGGTCTGGCGCAGGGGCTGGCGCTGGGTCAGCCAGCCGATGAGCAGCAGCAGGGCGACGCTCAGGCCGAGGGAGGCCAGCCACAGCTGGGGGTTGAGCCGGGCCGGCAGCTCCAGCCAGAATTGGCTGATCAGCAGGCTGGCCAGCTGCGCCAGCAGGGCGGCGAACAGCCCGGCCAGCAGGCCGATCAGGGCAAACTCGGTCATGCCGATGCGGATGATATCGCCCTGGGCCGCGCCCAGGGTGCGCAGCAGCAGCCAGGAGCGCAGCCGACCCCGCTGGGCGGCGCGGGTGGCGGTGAAGATGACGATGAAGCTGGAGGCCAGGGTGAACAGATAGAGCAGGGTCACCGCCAGGGCGGCCTGATCCATCACCTCCTGCACCCGCTGAATCATGTCCTGCACGTCGATCCAGACCACGCCGGGGGCGCTGGCCTGCAACTGGCGGCGCAGCGGCGCGGTCTGCTGGGGCGACAGGCCCAGGTGGAAGTTGGTCATGTAGCTCAGGGGCAGGGACTGGGCCGCCTCGCCGTGCAGGATGAAGAAGAAATTGAGCCGAAAGCTTTGCCACTCCACCTGGCGCAGGGCGCTGATCTGGTAGTCGCGCTGGATGCCGATGAAATCAAACCGCAGCACGTCTCCCAGCTGCAGACCAAACAGCTCGGCAATGCCCTGCTCCACGCTCACCGGCGGCAGGTCCGCCCGGCGCCGCGCCTGGGGCAGCGCGGCGATCACCGGATTATGCTCGGGCACCTGATCCAGCAGGGCGACATTGGCCTCCCGCTGCAACAGGCGCTTGGCCCGTGGCGTGCGCTGTTGGCCAACCTCAAGCGCCTTGCCATTCACCGCCAGCAGGCGGCCCCGCGCCACCGGCACCAACTCCGGGGCCAGACCCTGTTGCGCCAGCAATTGCCGCACCGCCGGGCGCTGATCCGGCTGGATATTGATCATGAACACATTGGGCGTGTCCGGCGGCAGGGAGTCGCGCCAGCCGTTGAGCAGGTCCTGGCGCACGAAGCTGACCAGGATGAGCAGAAAGATCACCAGCCCCAGGGCAATCAGTTGCAGTTTGACCAGCCCCGGCTCGCGGGCCAGGGCGGCCAGGGCCAGACGCAGCCAGCCCCGGCTCAGGGGCTGCAGGCGGCGCAGGGCGGCAAGCAGGGCCAGGGCGAGCAGATAAAACCCGGCGGCGGCCAGCAGCAGGGAGGGCGCGGCCCAGACCACCAGGCCGCCGCTGAGCAGTAGCACCATGAGCAGGATCAGCAACACCAGGCTGACCAGCAGGGCGCTCAGGGGGTTGTAGTCCGGGCGCATCTGGCGAAACACCTGTAGCGGCGAGACCTGGGTGGCCTGGCGAAAGGCGGGCCAGGAGAAGGTCCACAGCGCCAGGCTGCCGCTGGCCAGGCCGAGCAGCGCGGCACGCCCCGGCGGGGGCTGGATCAGCGGATCGAAATAATCAGCCAGCCAAGGGGTTATGGCCTGAAACAGGGCCAGGCCAAGAAGTACCCCGACCAGGCTGCCGAGCAGCGCCAGCCAGCTCAGTTGACTGGCGAAAAGCAGCCGCAGCTGGCGATCCGAGGCCCCGGCGGCGCGCATCAGGGCCATGGAGGCGATCCAGCGTTGCAGGTAATAGCGGCTGGCGATCAGAATCGCCAGCCCCGCCACCAGCACCGTGGCCAGGGCGGACAGGTCGAGAAAGGTCCAGGCGGTATTCAGCGAGCGCTCCATGTCGGGATTGGGCGCGCTGGCGCTGCGCAGTTGCCAATGGGGCTGTAGGCGCTGTTGCAGCTGGCGCTGCCAGGCGGCGATGGCCGCCGCCGGGCCGGCGAAGCTCAGGGCATAGGTCACCCGGCTGCCGGGGCCGATCAGTCCCAGCTGTTTGAGTCGCTCCAGGGGCAGCAGCGCCAGCGGGGCGAAGGCGCTGAAGCTGGTGAACAGGGGGTCGCTGCCGGTCAGCCAGTCGCCCACGCGCAGGGTCTGGTTACCCAGCTGCAGGGGGCTATCACGCTCCAGGTCCAGCAGCCCCTGCAGCTGCTGATCCGCCAGCAGTTGGTCCGGTGCCAGATCGGCCAGGCCCAGGCCCTGCTCGGTGCGCAGCTGGCCGCGCAGGGGATCGGGCCGATCCAGACCGCGCAGGCGGATCAGCTGGAACTGGTCATTGGCCAGGAGCATGCTGGTCAGCTCGATGGACTCGGCCACCTGCAGACCGCGCCGCTGGGCCTGCTGGCGCAGATCAACAGGCAGCGGTCGGCTGCTGCTGAGCACCAGGTCGGCGGCCAGGGCCTCGGCGGCCTTGGCCAACATGCTGTGATGCACGCTGCGCGCCAGCTGTTCCACCAGCACCACGCTGCTGCTGGCGATGACCACCGCCAGCCACAGCCAGAGCCATTCACCTCGGCGCAGGGCGCGCCAGAACCAGAGGCTGGCGGTGTAGATGCTATGAGATCTCGTCAATTGTCCGGCCCCGCTTGATCAATTTACCACCCAGAGGCAGAAGCCACCCCTTGATTGTGGCCCATGATTGACGAAATTGGACGCAAGAGCAATGCAAGCCGACGGTCTAACCGCTGCATTCAACCCATTTGCAGCGCCCTGGCCGCCCTTGCGGATGA
Organism: gamma proteobacterium SS-5; assembly: GCA_009497875.2. Taxonomy (NCBI): domain Bacteria; kingdom Pseudomonadati; phylum Pseudomonadota; class Gammaproteobacteria; order Chromatiales; family Sedimenticolaceae; genus Magnetovirga; species Magnetovirga frankeli. The sequence continues at coordinate 3,476,088 of CP032508.2, forward strand.
CAGTCGGGCTGGGAGCCCGCCCTACCCAGGGCAGTTGGGCCAACAATTGCGGCACGGCTATTGATCATCGGCAGGCTTGGGGGTAAGGTTGCCCCTTTCCACCCAAATCAACATTTCTGTCTAAGGTGGTCCGTAGGGACTGCCTTTTTGCTTTTATGGGGCCCCGACTCATGACGGACTCACTGATGGCTACCTACAACCGGCTTGCAGTCGGCTTTGAGCGGGGCGAGGGTGCGCGCCTGTGGGACACCCAGGGGCGGGAGTATCTGGACGCCATCACCGGCATTGCCGTGTGTGGCCTGGGTCATGCCCATCCGGCGGTGCAGCAGGCCCTGTGTACCCAGGCGGGCAGGCTGCTGCACACCTCCAACCTCTATCAGATCCCCCTGCAGCGCCAGCTCGGCGACCAACTCACCGAGCTTACGGGGATGGAGCGGGCCTTCTTCTGCAACTCCGGGGCCGAGGCCAACGAGGCGGCGATCAAGCTGGCACGCAAGCACGGCCACGCCTGCGGTATCGATAGCCCGGCCATCATCGTCATGGAGCACAGCTTCCACGGCCGCACCCTGGCCACCCTCAGCGCCACCGGCAACCGCAAGGCCCAGGCCGGCTTCGAGCCCCTGGTGCAGGGCTTTGTGCGGGTACCCTTCGATGACCCCGAGGCACTGCGCAAAACCGCCGAGATCCGCCACGATATCTGCGCCGTGCTGGTGGAGCCGATCCAGGGCGAGGGCGGCGTGCATATCCCCAGCGCCGACTATCTGCCCGCCCTGCGCCAGATCTGCGACCAGCAGGGCTGGCTGCTCATGTTCGACGAGATCCAGTGCGGCATGGGCCGCAGCGGCAAATTCCTCGCCCATCAGCACACGCCGATCCAGCCCGATGTGCTGACCCTGGCCAAGGCCCTGGGCAATGGGGTACCCATAGGTGCCTGTCTGGCCCGGGGCGAGGCGGCGCAACTGTTCGGCCCGGGCAGCCATGGCTCCACCTTCGGCGGCAACCCCCTGGCCTGCGCCGCCGCCCTGGCCGTGCTGGAAATCATGCAGGCCGAGGATATCCCGGCCCGGGCCGCCGTCGGCGGCGAGCGCCTCAAGCAGGCCCTGAGCCAGGGCCTGGCCGACCTGGATGGCCTGCTGGAGATACGCGGCCAGGGCATGATGCTGGGCATAGAGCTGGATCGGCCCTGTGCCGAGCTGGTATCCCAGGCCCTGGAGCAGGGCCTGCTGATCAATGTCACCGCCGAGCGGGTGGTGCGACTGCTGCCGCCGCTCAACCTGAGCGATGCCGACATTCAGCTGCTCAGCGACCGGCTGACCCGCCTGATCCGCGCCTTTCTGACCCCCTGAGGATGGACCTCATGACCCAGACCGACTCCCCCCGCCCACGGCATTTCCTCAGCCTGCTGGACCTCAGCGGCATCGAACTGCGCGCCCTGCTACAGCGGGCCAGTGAACTCAAGCGCCTGCACCGGCGCGGCGACCTGTATCAGCCGCTGCGCAACCGCACCCTGGCGATGATCTTCGAGAAATCCTCCACCCGCACCCGGGTCTCCTTCGAGGCGGGCATGACCCAGCTGGGTGGCCACGCCCTGTTTCTCTCCCCCAAGGACACCCAGCTGGGCCGGGGCGAGCCCATCGAGGACAGCGCACGGGTGCTCTCGCGCATGGTGGATATCGTCATGATCCGCACCTTTGCCCAGGACACCGTGGAGCGCTTTGCCGCCCATTCCCAGGTACCTGTGATCAACGGCCTGACCGATCTGCTGCACCCCTGCCAGCTGCTGGCCGACATGCAGACCTGGTTCGAGCAGCGCGGCGACATCCGTGGCAAGACCGTCACCTGGGTGGGGGATGGCAACAACATGTGCCACAGCTACATGGAGGCGGCCCATCTGCTGGACTTCCGCCTGCACATCGCCTGCCCCGAGGGCTATGACCCGGAGCCTGGGTTCATGCAGCGTTTTGGCACCCACTGCCAGATCATCCGCGACCCCATGCAGGCCGCCAAGGGTGCCGATCTGGTGGTCACCGATGTCTGGGCCAGCATGGGACAGGAAGAGGAACAGACCCGCCGCGCCCGTGCCTTTGCCGATTATCAGGTGAACGAGACGCTCATGGCCCAGGCCCACAGTGATGCCCTGTTCATGCACTGCCTGCCGGCCCATCGGGGCGAAGAGGTCAGCGCCGGGCTGATGGATCGGCCCGACTGCCTGGTCTGGGAGGAGGCGGAAAACCGCCTGCATGCGCAAAAGGCCCTGCTGGAATTCCTCCTCGCCGCCTGATGCCCATGCGCAAGCCCATCGCCCTGTTGCTCCTGACCCTGGCCATCACGCCCTGGGCCGACCCGCTGTGGGCCGAGACCCGCTTTGTCACCGACAGCATCAACTTCTCCCTGCGCGAGGCCCCCAACAAGGGGGCCAAGTTCCTCATCGGCATCAGCAGCGGCACCCAGGTCGATCTGCTGGAGACCCAGGCCGAGACCGGTTACAGCAAGATCAAGACCCAGGACGGGCTGGTGGGCTACATCGAAACCCGCCGCCTGCAGCGCCAGCCCCCGGCCCGCCTGCTGCTGGAAGAGGCCAACCGCAAGATCAGCGAACTGCAACAGGAGGGGGGGCGCAACGGCGGTGCCCTGATGGACGACTACGAGGTGCTCAAGTTTGAACACGCCCGCCTCAACGAGCAGTTCAACCGGGCAAAAAAGGAGCTGGAGGCGATCCAGCGTACCTCGGCCAATGCGGTGCGCATCTCCATGGAGCGCAACGACCTGCGCAAGCAGCTGGCCGACATGACCCGTGAGATGGCCGCCCTGGAGCAAAAGTACCAGGAGGCCAGCAACAGCCGCGAACAACGCTGGTTCGTCATCGGCTCCGGCGTCCTCTTCGCCGGCATGGTCCTCGGTCTGCTGCTGCCCTCGGTGCGGCTGAAACGCCAGTCCGGTTACTCGGGGTTTTAAGCCAGTGCTTAGAAGGCAAGTGTGACTACCACCGCCAAAATCCCCCTCAATCCCCCTTTGATAAAGGGGGAGGCCAACTACAAACCCATTTCGCCCTCTGCCCCCTGTCCCCTGTCCCCTATCCTCTGTTAATCAAACAGACTCAGGATCTCCGCCTCTACCTCGGTCTTGTCGATCAGGGTCTTTTGCACCACGGGCCTGTCGAACAGCCCGGCGATGGCCGCCGGGATCTGCTGCCCGGCCTGCTCGGCGATGGCCGCCAGGGCCTGCTGCTCCTGCTCGGGCATTTGCCCGGTCAGGGCCAGGGCGATGGTGGGGGAGAACTTGGTCCACTCGGCGGTGGAATAGACGATATCCTTCAATGGCTTGTCGCGGCAGCTGGCGTGGGCCTTGAAGCAGGTGGCGGTGTGCGGGTCCATCAGATAGCCCTCGGCGAAGGCCTGCTTGATATAGGCCTGACCCTCGGCATCGGTACAGAAATCCGCGCTGAAAATCCCCTGCAGCCGGGTCAGCTCTTCAGTACTCAAGGCATAGTGCCTGTCCTCGTCCAGCTGGCGCATCAGGCTGCGGGTGCGCTCGGTACCGAACAGATCCCAGAGGATGCGTTCGACGTTGCTCGACTTGAGAATATCCATCGCCGGTGAGCTGGTGCCGACCACGGCGCGGTCGCGCAGGTCGTAGCGGCCAGTATGAATCCAGTCGGTGAGCACGTTGTTCTGATTGGAGGCGATGAGGATCTTCTCCACCGGCAGGCCCATCTTCATCGCGTAATAGCCGCCCAGGGCGTTGCCGAAGTTGCCGCTGGGCACGTTCAGATAGACCTTCTCCCCCAGCGCGATGGCACCCTGGCGCACCAGCTCCAGGTAGCTGTGGACGTGGTAAATGGTCTGGAAGATGATGCGGCCGAAATTCACCGAGTTGGCCGCCGACAGCAGGGTGTTCTTCTGCCTCAGCAGGTCACGGAAGGCCGCCGAGCCCAGCAGGGTCTTCAGCGCCGTCTGGGCATCGTCGAAATCGCCGCGAATGCCCACCACCTTGAGGTTGCTGCCGCTCTCGGTAACCATCTGCAGGCGCTGCACATCGGAGGTGCCGCCGTCGGGATAGAGGCAGACCACGCGCACATTGGCGCGCTCACGGAAGGTATCCAGCGCCGCCGGGCCGGTATCGCCACTGGTGGCGGCCATGATCAGATAATGCTCGCCGCGCCGCTGCGCCAGGTCTGACAGCACCACGCCAAAAGGCTGCAATGCCATGTCCTTGAACGCCCGCGTCGGCCCGTGATAGAGCTCGCTGACGTATAAATCATCACGCACCCGCACCACCGGCACCGGGTTGGCCGGGTCATCAAAGGCATCATAGGTGGCCAGGGCCTGATCTATCACCTCGGGGGCTATGTCCGGCTCGAAGGCCGCCAGCAGGTCCCGCGCCAGGTCCTTGTAGTGACAATGCAGATGATCGCGCAAAAAGCCCTCGCCCAGGTTGGGCAGGGACTCGGGCACATAGATGCCACCAAAGGAGGACATAGGGCTGAGAATGGCCTCGGAGAAACTGATAGAGGCCGGGCGCTGGCCGTCGTTACCACGGGTTTCGATGAAGTTCATGTTGAGCTGCCAAGATTAGGTGTTGAGATTTGGAGACGCAGAGAATCCATGTAGCCTGGATGTAGCGCAGCGGAATCCAGGGTCGGCTAACCCCGGATTCCGGCTACGTCTGCCGTTCGCTGAGCGAAGTCGAAGCGAGCGGCGGCTGGCTTCGGCCCTTCGGCTAGGCTCAGGACGCCGCTCCGCTCAGCCAGCGCTTTTGCGCTAAGTTGACGACATTGGCTACAAATCTGGATCGGCCTCGGTGAAACACGCCATCCGCGTTTATTCGCGTTCATTTGCGGACTGTTCTTCTAAGCACACAGGCAGTGGAGAAAATCCTATTCAACCTTGCGCCCTTTGCGTACCCTTGGCGTCCTTTGCGTTCCCATTTCGGCCGCCATTATATACAGGAAACATCCAGGAACCCCCATGCTTGAACCCCTTGCCTTTGCCGATGCCATCGCCCAGCTGGAGCTGGGCACCCCGCCCCATCCCGAGGCCGGCTTTCTCGGCGGCCGCTTGCGCCCCGAGGATGCGGCGCTGCTGCTGATCCCAGTGCCCTGGGAGGCCACCACCTCCTACGGCGGCGGCACCAGCGAGGGGCCCAACGCCATCCTCCAGGCGAGCCATCAGCTGGACCTGCAGGACCCCTTTTTCGGCGAGCCCTTTCGCGCCGGCATCGCCTTTGCCGAGGAAAATGAAGAAATCGCCCAGCTCAACGCCCAGGCCAAGGCCGTGGCGCAGCAGGTGATCGAGGCCCTGGAGCAGGGCGAGGAGGCAGCCACGGTCGCCGACAGTCTGGATCTTGTCAATCAGGCCTCAGAGCGGGTCAACCAGCGGGTCTATCAGCAGGCCAGCGCCGCCTTGGGGCGCGGCCAGCGGGTCGGCCTGGTGGGCGGTGATCATTCCAGCCCCTTTGGCCTGATCCAGGCCCTGGCGGAGCGCTATCCCAGCTTCAGCATCCTTCACATCGATGCCCACCACGACCTGCGCCAGGCCTACGAGGGCTTTGAGCACTCCCATGCCTCGATCTTCTATAACGTGATGGCGCAGATCCCCCAGGTCAGCCGCCTGGTACAGCTGGGCGTCCGTGATTACCACCGCAGCGAGGTGGAGCATCTGCAAGGCTTGGGCCAGCGCGGTCGCTGCTTCTATGATGCCGCCGTCTCGCAGCGGCTGCTGCAGGGCGAGCCCTTTGCTGCCATCTGCGGCGAAATCCTGGATGCGCTGGGGGATGCGGTGTACATCTCCCTGGATATCGACGGCCTGGACCCGGTCAACTGCCCCAGCACAGGCACCCCGGTGCCCGGCGGGCTAAGCTACGCGCAGATGGGATTTTTGCTGGAACAGCTGTCCGCCTCGGGCAGACAGATCATCGGCTTTGACCTGTGTGAGGTGGCCCCACCCCCCAACGGCGGCGACTGGGATGCCAATGTCGCTGCCCGCCTGCTTTATCGCCTGTGCGGCTGCCTGCTGTATGGCAGCAAGGCTCAGGCCGGCGGCTGATCGTCGGCATGATAGACGCAGACCCGGTCACGCCCCTGATGTTTGGCCCGGTAGAGGGCCTTGTCGGCATGGCGCTTGAGCTGCTCGATGCAGCCCGGCTCAAAGCTATGGCAGACCCCCACGCCTACGCTCAGGCTGAGGTACTCGCCTATCTCTGAGGCCGCATGGGCTATGCGCTGCTCACGCACCTGCTGCAACAGGCGTTCGGCCACCGCCACCGCGCCCTGCTGGTCGGTGCCCGGCAGCACCACAATGAACTCCTCACCACCGTAGCGGGCAACGAAATCGGTGGCCCGAGGCAGGGCCGATTGCAACAGCTGGGCCACCTCGCGCAGGCAGTCATCACCCGCCTGATGGCCGTAGTAGTCGTTGTAATTCTTGAAGAAATCTATGTCCACCATGAGCAGGGCCAGCTTGTCGTGGCAGCGTGCGGCGCGCGCCTTCTCGGCTTGCAGAAACTGCTCCAGGGCGCGCCGGTTGGGTACCTGGGTCAGCTCATCGGTGATGGAGCGCTTTTCCAGCACCAGTTGTTGCTGCCAGGCCATGCGCAACAGGTGATTGAAGCCCTGGGCCAGGTCATGGAACTCCAGCAGGCCCCAGGTGGATACCGGCTCGCCGGTGAAGTCCAGGGTCTGGCCACGGATCTCCGAGCGCAGACGGCGCATGGGGGCCACCAGCAGGCGTTCCAGACACCAGAGCACCAGCGCCAGAACCGTCAGGCTCACCAGTAGGGAGACCAGCACGCTCTGGGTCTGCTGTTGGCGCATGCGTACATCGAATTCTGCCACATTGGCGTACAGTCTGATCTCGTAGAGCGACCGCTGACGCAGGGAGTCAATCCGGTAGTCGATCTGCTGAAAGTGGTCCAGCTTCTCCTTCGCTGGGGATTTGTCATAGATCTGGCGTTGTTTGATCAGGTTGTGGATCGAAAGCGGGATCTCGACCAGGCGCTCCAGCTCGGGCAGGTTCATGTCGGCATTGATCACCACCTCCAGATAGCCCTGCAGGCGCAGGCCGCCGATGGGCAGGATCAGGGAATAATAGGCATCCCGGCTGCCGGCCCAGCGGCCGCCCAGGGCCTGCAACCGATCCATACCCTGACGCAGCATGGCCTGTCGCGCCACCGGGCTGGGACCGGGGTCCAGCCGGTAGGCATCTATGTTCATGGTGCTGGCGGTGCGCCCTATCGCCAGCGCCCGCCAATCGGTGTCATACACCTTGAGCGCCTCCAGCGACAGGAAGGCACCATTGACATAGCCGTTGATGAAGGGGTCAATCAGCACCGCCTCCAGCCGTGCCGAGCCCTGCCGCTCGGCCTGGGCCTGGGCAAAGGCCTGGGCAAAGTCCGACCGGCCGATAAAGCGCGTACCCATCTCCAGGGTCTTGTGATAGATGTCCTCGTACACCTGACGCACGGCCACATCCAGGATACGGCGCAGGGTCTCCTCCTCCCGCTCATGGGCCGCGGTCCGATAGTTCTTCTCCGACTGGTAGATCTGCAACAGGGTGGTGGCAAAAATGAGCAACAGGCAACACAGGATCAGCATCCGCACAGACAGTCGCTGAACCCTGGGTTTCAATAGCTGATCGGGTATTGCTTTTCGGTCCAACTCATCCACCCACCGCGAAACCAATATACCTGCCGATAGCCCCAGGATACCGCCTTGGCCGCAGCATTACTGCTGCGCAGACAGCGCGGCCCGTTACAGTAAAACAGCAGGGGGTGGTCCTTGTCTTGGGTCAACTCGGCCAGGCGCTGCTCGGTCAGTTCGGTATCCAGGATATTGAGCGCGCCTTCGATGTGGCCCATGGCATATTCATTGCCACGGCGCGAGTCCAGTATCAGCAGATCAGGCAGGCCCTGGGCCAGCTCAATCACCCGCTCGGCATCTACCAGGCTGGCCCCGGCGACCGCCTCCGGCGCGGTGGGCTTGACCGCCCAGCAGGGGCTTGCAACAAAGAGTAACAGCAGGCAGCAGACGTAACCCAGGCGCGAGGCCATGGCAAGTCCTCCAGGTGGTGGTTGGGCATCTCGGCATCAGGCGGCGCGGAGGCCTTGTTTGAGGCTACTATTTCAGAGAATATCCGTCGCTGTCAAATCAGCGCCCCGAGGTCAGGTCAGAGATGAACGCCGAGAAACGCCGCCAGATATTCCAGCGCCTGAGCGCCGCCAACCCCAACCCGACCACGGAGCTGAACTATTCCAGCCCCTTTGAGTTGCTGATTGCGGTCATCCTCTCCGCCCAGGCCACCGACAAGGGGGTGAACAAGGCCACCGCCGGGCTGTTTGCCATTGCCAATGACCCGGCGGCCATGCTCGCCCTGGGAGAGGAGGGCCTGAGACAGCAGATCAAGAGCATAGGCCTGTTCAACAGCAAGGCGAAGAATATCATTGCCACCTGCGCCCTGCTGCTGGAGCGCCACTCGGGCCAGGTACCCGAGCAGAGGGAGGCCCTGGAGGCCCTGCCTGGGGTAGGCCGCAAGACCGCCAACGTGGTGCTCAACACCGCCTTTGGCCAGCCAACCCTGGCGGTGGACACCCATATCTTCCGCATCGCCAATCGCACCGGGCTGGCCCGGGGCAAGACCCCGCTGGCGGTGGAGCAGGGCCTGCTGCGGCATACCCCCAGGGAGTTTCTGCAGGATGCCCACCACTGGCTGATCCTGCACGGCCGCTACTGTTGCCTGGCGCGCAAACCCCGCTGCGCCAGCTGTCCAATCGAGGACCTGTGTGAGTTCAAGGAAAAATCAACCTAACTACTCAGGCCATTAAGCCCCTTACCCCTTCCTGATTACCCCTGTATCTCAGCCATTATCTCGGCTTGGCTGGCCGTGCATGCCCTGGGCTGGGAGGCCGGTTTTGCCGTGCGGCATAGGGCGCTTAAAAAGTTAGAAGTTTGAAGGGTGAAGTTTGAAGGAATGAGCCCTTCGGGCGTTTAAGAAATCCCCCCTGCCCCCCTTTGTACTGACGGCTGGCAGCTTTGACCCGGTGTCGAGCCCCGCAACTCAGAGCGCCCGTATCTTGCCCAGCTGTGTCTGTAGATTGGCCAGGGCCGCCTGGGCCTCGGCCAGCTTGTCGCGCTCCTTCTGCACCACATCTTGCGGCGCCTTATCGACAAACCTGGGGTTCTCCAGCTTGGCACCGATGCGCTGGCATTCCTTTTCCAGACGGCCGATCTCTTTTTCCAAGCGGCCGATCTCCGCCTGTTTATCGATCAACCCAGCCATGGGGATCAGGATCTTCATGGAACCAACCAGGGCGGTGGCGGACTCGGGGGCCTGGCTGGCGTCCTCCAGCACCTCAATGGACTGGGTACGGGCGAGGAAGTCCAGATAGGGCCGGTGGCGCTCGGCGCGCTGGCGGTCATCCGCGCTGGCATCGGCCAGCAGCACCGGCACCGGCTTGCCCGGTGCGATGTTCATCTCGCCCTTGATCTTGCGGATGCCAAGGATGAATTGCATCACCCAGGCCATCTCCTGCTCGGCGACGCTATTCACCAGGGCGGCGCGGTGGCTGGGGTAGGTTTGCAGCAGGATGGATTCGCCCTGTTTTCCCGCCGGAGCCTTGACCTGCTGCCAGATCTCTTCGCTGATGAAGGGCATCAGCGGATGGGCCAGGCGCAGTAGGCCCTCCAGCACGCGCACCAGGGTACGGCGGGTACCTCGCTTCTGTGCCTCACTGGCCTGAGGATTGTTCAGCACCGGTTTGCACAGCTCCAGGTACCAGTCGCAATACTCGTTCCAGGTGAACTCGTAGATGGCCTGGGCGGCCTGGTCGAAGCGGTAGTGGCTGAGGGCCTCGGTCATGGCCTGCTTGGTGCGCTGCAGGCGCGACAGAATCCAGCGGTCGGCCAGGGAGCGTTCGACCGGCTCATCACCAAGACCGGTATCCTGACCTTCCACGTTCATCAGCACGAAGCGGGCGGCGTTCCACAGCTTGTTGCAGAAGTTGCGATAGCCCTCGATGCGGCCCATATCGAACTTGATGTCGCGGCCGGTGGCGGCCAGGGCGGCGAAGGTGAAGCGCAGGGCATCGGTGCCGAAACTGGGGATGCCGTCGGGGAATTCCTTGCGCGTCTGCTGTTCGATCTTCTTCGCCAGCTGCGGCTGCATCATGCCGCTGGTGCGCTTGGCCACCAGGGCCTCCAGGTCGATGCCATCGATCAGATCGATCGGATCGAGTACATTGCCCTTGGACTTGGACATCTTGTCGCCCTGGGCATCGCGCACCAGACCGTGTACATAGACCTCGCGGAAGGGCACCTCATCCATGAACTTCAGCCCCATCATGATCATCCGCGCCACCCAGAAGAAGATGATGTCAAAGCCGGTGACCAGCACGCTGGTGGGGTAGAAGGCGCGCAGGCGCTCGGTCTGCTCGGGCCAGCCCAGGGTGGAAAAGGGCCAGAGCGCCGAGCTGAACCAGGTGTCGAGCACGTCCTCGTCCTGGCGCAGCGGGTAGTCGGTGGCCAGATCGTGGCGCTGGCGCACCTCGGCCTCAGAGCGACCGACATAGACATTGCCGGCCTCGTCATACCAGGCCGGGATGCGGTGGCCCCACCAGATCTGCCGGCTGATGCACCAGTCCTGGATGTTGCGCATCCAGTCGAAATAGGTGTTTTTCCAATTATCCGGCACAAAGCGGATGCGGCCGCTCTCCACCGCCTCGATGGCCGGTTTGGCCAGGGGGGCGATCTTGACGTACCACTGATCGGTCAGATAGGGCTCTATGACCACGCCGGAGCGGTCACCCCTGGGCACCATGAGGCGGTGGTCCACCACCTTTTCCAGCAGGCCGGCGGCCTCCAGGTCGGCGACCATCTGTTTGCGCGCGGCGTAGCGATCCAGGCCGATATAGCGGCTGGGGATCAGCTCGCCCTCCGGCTCCTCGTTGGCGCGAATGGCGGCATCCGGGGTGAAGATATTGATCAGGCCACCGTGGGGCTGGTTGCAGATGGCCAGCTCGTCGCGATGGCGCTGCCAGACGGCGTAGTCGTTGAAGTCGTGGGCCGGAGTGATCTTGACGCAGCCGGTGCCGAACTCGGGATCGACGTGCTCCTCGTCGGCGATGATGGGGATCTTGCGCCCGGTCAAGGGCAGCTCCAGCAGCTCGCCGATCATGTGCCGGTAGCGTGGGTCGCTGGGATTGACCGCCACGGCGCAGTCGCCGAGCAGGGTCTCGGGCCGGGTGGTGGCCACCACCAGATGGCCCTTGCCGTTGGACAGGGGGTAGCGCATGTGCCACATGGAGCCCTGCTCTTCCTCGTTGAGCACCTCCAGGTCTGACACCGCGGTGTGCAGCTTGGGGTCCCAGTTGACCAGGCGCTTGCCGCGATAGATCAGGCCCTCTTCGTACAGGCGCACGAACACCTCCTTGACCGCTTCGGACAGGCCCGCGTCCATGGTGAAACGCTCGTTGGCCCAATCCAGCGAAGAGCCCAGGCGGCGCAGCTGGCGGGTGATGTTGCCGCCGGATTCTTGCTTCCACTCCCAGATGCGCTGGATGAAGGCCTCACGGCCGAGATCGTGGCGGGTCTGGCCGGCGGCCTCCAGCTGGCGCTCCACCACCATCTGGGTGGCGATACCGGCGTGGTCGGTGCCCGGCTGCCAAAGCGTGTTGTCACCCCGCATGCGGTGGTAGCGGATCAGGCAATCCATGATGCTGTTGTTAAAGCCATGCCCCATGTGCAGGCTGCCAGTGACATTGGGCGGCGGGATCATGATGCAGTAGGGTCGGGCATCATTCATGGCCGGCGCGAACCAGCCGCGCGCCTCCCAGGTCTGGTACCACTTCTGTTCGATGGAATGGGGTTCGTAGGTCTTGTCCATTGTGTTTCCGCTGGGTAGGGTTTTGGTGCATTCAGTAATTAGGCCAGGGAGACACAGAGATCAGAGAGTGGTTTCGGCGGTTGGCAACTGCTGGGCCCTCCCCTTCACCTGGCGACAGGCCTAAGGGTTTGAGTAGGCAAAACTTTTCTCTGTGTGCTCTGTGGCTCTGTGGCGCAACGCCCCGGTTCAGGTTGTAGCCCGGATGGAGTGCAACGGAATCCGGGGCTGACGTTGGGCAGGGATTATCCCAGATTTACCGGCCCAGGTGGCCAAAAGGAAACCAGAAATCCACGAACCTTAATCGATGGCCGAACAGATCACCTGAGTTGAAAGCGGATACGGGTGCGGATGCCGTGACGGTCCACCGGCTGCTTGTCGTAGCGCCAGCGTTTTACCGCGGACAGGGCCTGCCGGTCGAACACGCCCCGTGGCTTGGCGCTGACCACGCGCGGGTTGCGCACCGCGCCCGAGCGGGTAACGGTGAAGCTCACCAGCACCCAGCCCTCTATACCCTTACGCTGGGCGCTGCGCGGGTAGCTGGGCTTGGGCCGGTAGAGGGGGCGGTTGCTGAAGCGCGCCTTGGCCCTGGCCTTGCGCGGCTGGGGCTTGGCCTTGGGCCTCTTTTTCTCCGGCGGCTTCTTTTTCGGCGGTTCTTGCTTCGGCTCGGGCTTTTTTTCCGGCTTGGGCTCGGGTTTTGGCTCGGGCTTTTTCTTTTCCACCTCCACCGGCTTCTCTAGCGGTGGTGGCTGTTCAACGGGCTCGGGCTCGGGCTCGGGTTCCGGTTCGGGCTCGGGTTCGGGCTCTGGCTCTGGCTCTGGCTCTGGCTCTGGTTCTGGCTCCGGGGCCGGGGGTTCGGGGTTGGACATCTCCACCTGATCGTTGGAGACGAAGACGATACGCGCCTCGGGCTGTTTCAGTTCATCGGCGATGCTGGGCGCGGTGACCAGGCCCTTCATCAGCCAGACCAGGCCCAGGGTGACCAGCAGGGCCAGGGGCAGGGCGAGGATATGGCGCAGACCGGCGTGCATGGTCGGGCTCAGGGCTTATGGGCGGAGACAGCCACCTGCTCCACCCCGGCCAGGCGGATCTGATCCATCACCCGCACCAGCAGGCCGCTGCTGGCCTTGACGTCGGCCTGGATCACGGCGGCGGAGTTGGGGTTCTCGGCGCGCATACGCTCCACCTGGGCGCGCACCGCTTGCAGGGGCAGACGGCGACGGTCGATCCAGATGTTGTCGTTGGCATCTATGCCCACCAGGATACGCGCCCGTTCCTGGCTGGCGCTGGTCACCGCGCGAGGCCGGGCGAACTCTACCCCGGTCTCGCGCACGAAGCTGGCGGTGACGATGAAGAAGATCAGCAGGATGAACACCACGTCCAGCATGGGGGTGAGGTCGATGGGCTGCTCTTCTGTCTGAGGTCGTTTACGTCGGCGCACCTTGACCTCCTTCCAGCCGCAGTACCCTGAAGCGAATGCGGCGCAGCGAGCGCCGCTCCCAGCTGCCCAACAGGGCGTTGAAATAGAGCCCGGCCAGGGCCATCACCATGCCCGCCAGGGTGGGCAGGGTGGCGCGGGAGATGCCGCCGGCCATGGCGCGGGCGTTGGCGGTGCCGGTCTGGGCCATGACATCGAACACCTCCAGCATACCGGTGACCGTGCCCAGCAGGCCGAGGAGGGGGGCCAGGGCGATGAGGGTGCCGATCAGATGCTTGCCGCTGGCGCTGCGCAGCTCCAGCTCGGCCAGCAGCTCGCGCCGGATCTGCCGCGCCTGCCAGGAGCGGTGCTCGGCCCTGGCCTGCCAGATGGCGCGCAGCCGCTGGCTATCGCGGGCCAGGCCAAAGGCCAGGTAGATGGCCCGTTCGATAATCAACAGCCACATCAGAAAACCGGCCCCGATCACCAGCCAGAGCACCGGCCCGCCCAGCTCCAGGAAGCCGCGCAGGTCACCATGGTCCAGCAGCAGGCCGATGAACTGATCAAGCATGGCGTTCAGCGCTCAGGCCCATGGCATCCACTCAACCCTGCTCCAGCCGCCGCGCCACCAGGGCGGCGGACTGCTCCTCCAGGATCTGCTCCACCTTGCGGCTGCTGCCGGCCGCCAGGCTGTGCAGCAACAGCAGGGGGATGGCGGCGCACAGGCCCATCACCGTGGTCACCAGGGCCTGGGAGATGCCACCGGCCATCAGCTTGGGGTCGCCGGAGCCAAACAGGCTGATGGCCTGAAAGGTGAGGATCATGCCCACCACGGTGCCCAACAGGCCCAGCAGGGGGGCGATGGCGGCAAGCAGACGGATCAACGGCAGGCCGCGCTCCAGGCGCGGCATCTCCTTGAGGATGGCCTCGTCCAGACGGCGCTCGATCAGCTCGATATCGCCCTCGGTCTGGTCCTGCACCGCCAGCAGCACCCGGCCCAGTGGGTTGTTGGCCCGGGGCTGCTCGCTGTGCCGCTTCTGCCAGCCGACCCGGGCGCTGACCAGACGCAGGCCGAGGATGCGCCAGAGGGCGATGACCAGCCCCACCACCGCCAGCAGCAGGATCAGATAACCCACCAGGCCGCCCTGATGCAGGCGCTCCTCCAGTGCCGGTGTCTGCACCAGCAGGGACAGCAAGGCCCCTCGGGAGGGGTCTATGGCGTAGGTGGTAAGCCCCCCCCGGCGCTGGCCGTTGGCCTGCAGGAAGCGGCCGGCCGGCTGCCGATCCAGCACCCGCAGGCGTTGCAATTCCGGTATATATTCCAGATAGCGGCCCTGGTGCAGGGCGACAAAGGGGCCCACCCGGAGGACCTCGGCCTGGCTCTGCTGGCCATCCCCGGCCACCAGCAGGCTGGGAAAGCTGGCCACCTGGGCCTGACCCTGAAGCTCCAGCTGGAGCCGCCAGACCAGCCGGGCCAGATGCCGACGCAGGGCGCTGGAATCGGCCAGGGCAATCGGCCCCTGTTGATCCGGCGCGGCCTGATTGGCGGCCTTGTAGTCCCGGCTGGCCTGGCGCATGGCCTCAAGGTCGATGCGCGCCTCGGGGTGCTGCAAGGCGATCAGCGAACTGGCCAGCAGCTTGCTGCTATCCTCCGCCAACAGCCAGAGGGTACTGCCCAGATCCCCCAAGGCGTCCCTGGCCTTAAGCAGGCGCTGGCGGGCGCTGCTGATCCCCTGGTCAAGCACCTTGGAATCGGCCTGAAGCTGTTTCAGCCGCTGTTTTTCCTGCTCCAGCTGTTCTGCGCTCTTGGCCTGTGGTGGCAGCGGGGGTGGCTGAGGGGCCTGATCCGGGCCAGGGTCGCGCAGCAGTTCCAGCAGGCGCTGGTGAGGGGCTTCCGGCCCCTTGCCGACCGACTGGGTTGGGGCCTGACTTGGGGAGGGATCGGGCAGCGGGTCAAGCCCGGCGCTGGCGGGGTCGGCAGACAGGGGCATGATCAGCAGGTCCGGCGGTATCCGCTTCAGGGCCACCTGGATACCCCGCTTGACCTTGCCCTCCAGGCCTTCGGCCAAGGGCCGCCAGCGCTGCTCGCGCCGGTCCCAATAGCCGCTCTGATCACCGTCAAAGGTCTGATACACCAGCGCCAGCCGACCGTAGCGCAGAAAGGTGACCAGCCGGGGCGGCCGCTCGCTCGCCTGGTCGCTGGCCTGTTCCAGCTCGGCATCCCAGGCCTCCAGGCCCTGCCCCGCCTCCACCTCGTCAAGAAAGGCCTGCGCCAGGCGGCGCAGACGCTCGGCATAGGGCTGGGCCGGATCGGCCATCTCCTGCTTGAGCCCCTGCAACCGGGCCAGGCGCTCGCCGCGGTGAAAGGGCAGGTCGCCCTCCAGATGCCGCTCCAGCCGCCCCAGCCAGTCGTGCAGCAGGGCATCCAGGCGAAGCCGCTCCGCGTCCAGGGCGCTGAATTGGGCCTGCAACTGGCCAAGCACCTGCTGCTGCTGGCCGATCTGCACGCGCAGACGCTCCAGCCGGTCTTCATCGGCCAGCAGGTTCAGGGGCAGCAGCAGGGCAAGCAGCAGGCAGAACAGGGAGATTCGCATCATCGCATCACAGAGATTCACAGCCGCGCCAATCTAGCCCCTACAGCGGGCCAAATCCATAATTTGAGCGCCGCAAGGGCAATAACAGACAGCAAAGCGGGGCATTTGACGCATTCAGAAGACAGAGGACAGAGGACAGAGGACAGAGGACGGAGGGCTGAGGGCTGAGGGCTGAGGGCTGATGCGTTCAGGCGATAAGCAACGCCTGGCGGGCGTTGGCGCTGGTTTGCTCGGCCAGCCAGCTGGCGTCCTCGCCGCGCACCTCGGCCAGGGCGGCGAGGCATTCGGGCAGATAGGCCGGGCTGTTGCGTTCACCCCGGTGGGCGGCCCCGCTCAGGTCCGGGGCATCGGTCTCCAGCACTATGGCCTCGATCGGCAGCACTCGCGCCAGCCCGCGCAGCCGCCGCGAGCGGTCGTAGGTGAGCATGCCACCAAAGCCCAGCTTGAGCCCCAGGTCGAGGTATTCCCCGGCCAGCTGTGGGCTGCCGTTGAAGGCATGCACTATGCCGCCGGGCGGACGGATGCGCTTGAGCAGGGCAAGCATCGGGTTGTGCGCCTTGCGGTTGTGCAGAATCACCGGCAGACCGGCCTTGCGCGCCAGGTCCAGTTGGCGCTCAAACAACCACAGCTGGCGCGGCCGGTCCGCCCCTGGGATGAAGAAATCCAGGCCGATCTCGCCGATGGCGCAGAGGGGCTCGCTCCGCGCCAGCCCGGCCAGCTGGTGCAGCGCCTCATCCCCATGCAGATCGCTGTACACCGGGTGCAGCCCCAGGGCCGGGTGCAGGCCGGCATGGCGGCGGCACAGCCGCAAAATTCCCGGCCAGCCCGCGGCATCAATGGCCGGGATCACCAGATCAGCCACCCCGGCGGCGCGGGCGTCGGCCAGCACCTGCTCGCGGTCGGCGGCAAACCGGGCCACATTCAGGTGACAATGGGTGTCGATAAGTGCAGGCTGGCTCATGTAAGATGCCCAAGGATCAAAACTCAGGCCCCAGCATCCCGCAGCGGCCCGATCTTGACAAGCCCGACAGGACACCACCCAACCAGCCGAGGAACCATCATGAAAACCATCATCACCGCCACTGCCCTGCTGCTCGCCTCCACTGCCGCCCTGGCCCAGCCCAACATGACCGACATGCTGATGAAGCTGGATGCCGATGGCAACGGCAGCGTCAGCCTTGAGGAGTTCCTCAAGCCCTACGAAATGCAGTTCAAGCACCTGGACCAGAACGGCGACGGCGGCATCAGCCAGGCCGAGGCCGAACAGTTCGTCAAACAGATGCAGCAACACATGCAGCAGATGCGTCAGCAGGCCCCCAAGCAGTAAGGCCGGACCCAGCCGGTTACCGTGAAACAAGCGGCCGTTGACCATCATCCGGGGAGCGCTGAGCCCGTTGTAGCCCGGATGAGGCCACGCCCTGCGGCAACACCGGATTCCGTTGCACGGCATCCGGGCTACGGGGCTGCCGGGCCCTGAAGCGGCCAGGCGTTAGGTGTGGGATTGCCCCTCGATCCTTAAGCAGGAATTGTGCAAGTGCGGGCCACAGATGCAGACTCAGCTACGGGAATGAAGGCCCTCAGGTCAACCACCCTGGCCCGGCCTTTGTAGTGGCAACGGCGCTGCACCAGATGCGTCTCGACGCGGTGGCCCACCGCCTGCTCGCCAGTGGCGCACGCCAGGTGGCCGATCTGGGCTGTGGCCAGGGCGAGCTTCTGCATTGCCTGCGGGAATACGATCAGTTCGACCGGCTGCTGGGCATAGACACGGATGCCGAGGTGCTGGCCCTTGCCCGTGCCCGCTTGATGCTGGATCCGCTGCACCCCGACCGGCGCGTGCGACTGCGGCAGGGCTCCTTCGAGGAAAGCGACTGGTGCAGCATGGCGATCGACGCCGCCGTGTTGCTGGAGACCATAGAGCACATCGACCCCGGCCGACTGTCGCGCCTGGAGCGGTCCCTGTTTGGTCAGATCGCCCCGGCGCTGGTACTCATCACCACGCCGAACCGGGATTACAACCCCCTGCACGGCCTGACAGCTGGCGAGCGCCGCCACCCTGGGCACCGCTTCGAATGGAGCCGGACCCAGTTTCGCGCCTGGTGCAGGGGCCTGGCCGAGCGCCAGGGCTATTGCGTTGACCATCAGGATATAGGCCCGCCGGACCCCCAGCGTGGCAGCTCGACCCAGATGGCCTGCTTTACGCGGTGCGGTACAGGCTAGCCGGTCGGCCTGTCCTGCTTGTCTTGCCGTTCCGCGCTGGCGGCGGCCACGGGCCGCCCTATGGGGCGGGGCATGAGGCGGTTACACATAGCCCAGCCCGTTCTGGCTCAGGCCCAACAACTCCAGGTTGTTCCAGTTTATGTCGCTCTCCACCACCGCCATGGCCAGGGAGGTCTGGGTGTATAGGCCCTGATCGATCCAGCCGGCAATCGCGTGCTGCTCGATGTTGGTGGGCTCGCGGCCGTACAGGTTCTCATACAGCAGCCTGGCCACTTCCTGATTGCTGGCATCCTCGCCCAGTTGCAGGTTCAGACCGGCCTGCACCAAGGCCTGGGTGCTCATGCCGCCCTCCAGCAGGTCCAGCACCACGCCAACATAGTGGGGATTTAAGATTGAGCTAGGACCAAACAGCCCGCCCAGCAGCCTGGCCGCCGTGGTGGGATTGCCGGTCAGGTCCAGGATCACTGTTTTGTCGATGAACTGAATCTCCTCCACCTCATACAGGGTGACCTGCTTGAACTTATAGGTGTAGTCCGCTGAGGCCGATCCGGTAATGGTAACCGGCCCGTTGGGCGTGATCTGGATGCTGAAATGGCTCGAATAATCGAACACCAGATTCTTATCCTTGCCGTAGTAGCCATAGCCCCACATGGTATCTTCAGTGGCATGCCAGCTGAGGATGTCATTGCCGTTGCTGCCGTTGGTCTCCAGGGCGGCCAGCTCATAGCCCGCCTCGGGGGTCTGCAAAGGGATAAGCACATCGTTGAACTGGAGCTGCTCCACGTTGTACAGCAGCAGCTCGTCGAACTTATTGTTGTAATCCGCCCCGTCCGAGGCCCAGATCTTGGTCGCGCCGGGGAAGCTGGCGATGCGGTAATAGGCGCTGCTATCCGAGATCACCACCCGGTCTATGCCATCCAGGCCGTCAATGACGCTGTGATCCCCCGCGGCTATGGTCAGCCCGCGATAAGTCAGAATATCGTTGCCATCGGTAGGCGTTTCCACGTACTGGAAGCTATACAGCTGCGGGAAGGCCCGCATCACCCAGTCGTTGAGCAGGGCATTCAGGTCCGACAGGCTGTTGGCGCTGGAGATATCCTGTGTATTGCCGTTATAGCTGATCCGCTCGATGGTACGCTCGCCGTCGATCTGATACAGCTGGTCGGCCCAGGAGATGGTCAGGGGGTTGGCGCCGCCCAAGCCCAGGGTCAGGGTGATGGAGCCATCCGCCGCCGCCTCCAGGTCAAAAGAGGTGATGGGATTCCGGATATAGGATAGGTCCAGCGTATCCACGTCATAACGCTCACCAAAGTCGGTGATGCGCACCGAGGTGGGCACGGAGCCATCCACATCCACGGTGATGCGGTAGGTATCCGAGCCCTGCTTGCCGTCCAGGGTCTCGCTGGGCACGTCTTCGTTCAGTTCGGCCACCAGGATATCATTGCTGGCGGTACCGGTGACATTGTCCGAGATCTCGCCAAAGCCAACGACCGGATGGCCGGCGCCAACCCACTCCTTGACCCAATCGGCGATGGCGTCGATCAGTTCTTGGCGGCTATCCAGGCCAGAGATATCCAGGGTCTTTTGTTCCTCTGCAAGCGAGGAATGGTCAAAGCGCAGAATATCCACCGCCCGCTCGCCACCAGCGTTGTCCTGATAGATCTGGGTGGTCAATACAATATGGGCCGCGCCCATGCCGTAATCCACCCCCAGGATCACCTGGCCTGATGTCTCAGCGGAGACCACAGTGATATTGGGCAGAAAGCCCTCTTTATCGGTCGGCGCGGTGAGCTGGGACAGGTCCAGGGTGTCGGTACCGGCCCCATCGCCGGCGATGGTCAGGTTGACCACGCCGGGGATCAGGCTGCCCAGCAGCTGATAGGTATCGTTGCCCTCCTTGCCATCCACGCTATCGGCCAGGCTGGCGGTGCCGGTGACGTGGGCGGTTATTCGATCATCACCAACATCGCCTACCAGTGTGTCTGGAATCTCAGGATAGCCAACAACTTCGCCATCATAGTCGGATGATGAACCGCTGAGATTGTTGTCCGAATAGTTATCTATCTCTGCCTGAAGCTCCGCCAGAGAGTTGAGCTGAGAAATATCCAGATCCACACCATCTATGCGAATAGTCTCGATGGCGCGTTCTTCTTCAGCACGCTTGTAGAGTTGGTTGTCCCAGGATATTTTTATTGGGTGGCGGCCTTCCAGAAAAACATTCAGTGTGACCGCACCGTCGTCTGTTCCGGTGATAGTGAGGCGCGTAATCTCATTGGTAATATCAGACAGGTCCAGCACATCGGCATTGCCGCCCTTATCCACAATCTTGATGTTGGTCGGGCTTGAGCCGTCAATATCAGTGTCGGCGCGGATAACGTAACGGTCCGAGCCTATGTCGCCCTGCAATTCCTCAGAACTGACATCCTCGTTTAGTTCAGCAATCAGCGTATCGTTGCCTATGCCGCCGACTAGGGTATCGCTGATTTCGGAAAAGCCGATAAGGGTAGTGCCGGGCCAGCGGTCGGTATCGCTGCCGTTGAATGTGCCAGCAGGAAAGCCAGCAGCCACCCACTCAGCAATAAGATCAACAACTTCAGCTCGGGTATTTACAGCGGAGAGATGAAGCAGGGCATTGCCTATCTGGATGTAATCTACGCTATGGTCACCATCTGTTTGATAGGTTTGTTGAGATATCAGTATAAGAGCCTCACCACCATCAGCGGCGGTGACACCAAGGACTATCCCATTATTTTCTTCTGAAGTCGGGTCAGGCGGAGCCGCCCATGCACGCAAGGTTGACAGGTCATTAGTAATACCAGTCAAATCCAGGGTGTCAGTACCAGGCCCTGCCAAATTTCCTGTCCAAGCAACTGATGTGGTAACAGGAAAATTCTGCAGTACGCCATCGCCATTAGCATCTTCTCCAGCATCCAATACCCCGTTATTATTGGCATCTTCGCTTGGATCAATCTCCTCTTCGGGCTTATCTCCGTCAACAACAAAATTAACGCCAGAGTGAAGCGTGCCCCTAAATCGATAGATATCGTCACCCAACTCACCAAAGAGGGAATCCGTTATATTGACGAGTCCATCTTCATTGACACCCACACCCACTTCAGCAATGAGGATGTCATCACCATCACCTCCCTTGATGGTGTCGATAAGATCGGCAAAGCCAACCAGGACGTCGTCGCCAACTGTGCCTGTAAATACTGCCATCGGAAGTTCCTTTGTGAACTCTGGAATTGAATTGGGTTAAACGGTTTCTGTTGTTCTAGGCGTGTGCCCTGGGGCTTGCGTTGCCCACCCTAAGCGGTTTAGCCATCTTGTCACTTCGCGCCAGCGGCGGCCGCGGGCCGCCCTATGTGGATCGCGGCAGGGTCTTTCACACTTCACCCTTCAAACTTTTTTCACTTGCCCCTGCCTGCCCTGAGGCCGATTTGGCCCAGGCCTTCCTTGATGATTCTTGGGGTGACAAAGATCAACAGTTCTTGGTTGGCTGTTCTGGTCATGCGTTGCTTGAATAGATTACCAAAGTAAGGCAGATCACCTAGCACAGGCGTTTGTCTTTTGGACTTGTTAGTCTGTTGTTTGAATACACCACCTAATACTATGGTTTCTCCGTTACTGACCAAAGCCTGTGTTTTTACTTCACGCTTGTACACATAAGGATTCCCATCCACATTGCGCAAGTCAT
This sequence comes from gamma proteobacterium SS-5, assembly GCA_009497875.2. Taxonomy (NCBI): domain Bacteria; kingdom Pseudomonadati; phylum Pseudomonadota; class Gammaproteobacteria; order Chromatiales; family Sedimenticolaceae; genus Magnetovirga; species Magnetovirga frankeli. The sequence goes on from CP032508.2 coordinate 3,497,883, forward strand.
CAGGGTTATCATAGGTAATTATCAGATCCATAATCACATCATCATCGGGTGTGATTTGTGGCGTGACATCCAATTTTAGCAGGGCCTCCTTGAACAAAACGCTTCTTTCTCCATCACTGATGATTTGGAAGGGAATTTCCTCACCCATTTTTATCGAGGCCTGGGTCCGATCACCGGTTAAAACCCTCGGGCTTGCAATGAGTTCACCCTTGCCCTCGGATTGCATCGCGCTCAACTCCAGCGAGATGATGTGAGAGAAGGCCTTGCCAATGACAAAGTTGATGGCACTGGTGGCGGGGTTGTTGGCATCCGTGGGCAGATTGACCAGCAGGTTGTCCTGTAACAAGCTGAATTGGTCAGTTCTTACACTGGGCGCACCGGTTATGGGATCACGCACAATGGTTTGTGCCTGCCCGGCATTGAGACCGGCTTGAGGCAGTTGGCCATTATTGATGTTCGAGTATGAGGGCACGCCGCCACCCACGCTGTAGAAGGTGGAGTTGGGGTCGGTCACCGAGCCTGAGGCACCGGCGCTGCCAAAGCCCAAGCGTACGCCCAAGTCTTTTGTGAAGCTGTCATCTGCAATTACCAAACGAGATTCTATCAGGACCTGATTGATTGGCACGTCAAGGCGCTGAATGATTGTTCTTACTTGGCTCAATGCCTCCTCGGTATCTTTGACGATTAGCACATTGGTCCTTAAATCTCTGTTGACGGAACCTCTGGGCGAAATAATTGAGCCGGTTGAAGACTCTTCAGCTGCCTTGTTTTTGGAGCTTTGAGTACCTTGATCAGTGGCTGCTCGTGCAGTGTCTTCTGAACTCTTCGTAACCGTGGTGCCGGTTAATACGGCGGCAACATCTTCTGCCTTGGCGTAGCTAAGCTTGAACCATTCGGTGACAAGAGGGGCGAGTTCTTCTACTTGTTTCTTTGATTCCAATTCCAATTTCTCAGCTGCCGCAATTTCTGCAGCTGGCCCAATACGCATCACATTATCCTTCTGGCGCATGTCCAGATTTTTTGACTTCAGAATAATATCCAACGCATGATCCCAGGGCACATTCTGCAGGCGCAGGGTGATGTTGCCGGTGACGTTGTCGCTGACCACCAGGTTCATGCCGGTGAAGTCGGCGAGGAGTTGCAGTACCGAGCGCACTTCGATGTCCTGGAAGTTAAGAGACAAACGCTCGCCGGTGTAGCTTTTCTCCCGCAGCTGGGCTTCTTCCTTAGCGGTGAGTGCGCGCAGTTCGACGACGTATTCGTTGTCGGTCTGGTAGGCCAGGTGTTCGTAGATGCCGGTGGCCTCGATGGTGATCTGGGTGTTGCTGCCGTCGGGCTGGGCGGTGATGAATTGGGCCGGGGTGGCGAAGTCGGTGACATCCAGCTTGCGGATGAGCTTGGGCGGCAGCTTGGTGTTGGGGATGTTGACCACTATGTTGGCACCCTGTTTTTGCATGTCGGCCACCGTGCCGGCGTCGGCCAGGCTGATGAGCAGCTTGCCCTCGCCGCTGGGGCCACGGCGGAAGTCGATGTTGCGGATGCCGTAGTTGCCTGGGGCCTGGGCGCGGGGGCTGGCCTGGACTGTGCCGCTGGCCTTTTGCCTGGAGCCGGCGTCGGCCATGCCTTCGTTGGTGCCGCCGGAGACGGTGATGACAGCCTGGTTGCCGCTGGCGCTGACCTCATAGGGGGCGGCGGCGCTGAGGTTGATTACCAGGCGCGTGCGCTGGCCGGCGGCCAGGGTTTGCAGGCTGCGCACCAGGCCGATGCCGACGGGCACCGGTTGTTTGGGTATGTCGCTGCCGACCTGGTTGAAGTCTATGGCCAGCCGCGGCGGGTTGTCGGTGTTGAAGCTGGCGGGCTGGGGCAGCGGGCCGTCGGCCTTGATGGTGATCTGCACCCGGTCGCCGGGGAGGGCGGCGTAGGAGACGTCCTTGATCGCCAGGGCCTGGGCGGTGGCAGGCAGCAGCAGGGCCAGGGCCGGCAGGAGGACCAGGGTTCTGACCAGGGACTGGCCTGGTGCCTGGCCCAGCCTGGCCTTCATTGTGCTCATCAGGTGGGTTTTCCTGTTCATGGTTGGGCTTCCGACGTTGGTTGATTGTGTGCTCATTGAATACCGCTCCCCTAGGTGTCTCCGCCGGCCAGGGCGATGCTGGCCTGGCGCTCTTGGTACCCGCCTTTTCCGTCTGGGACGATTTCGGTCAGGTCGATTTTGTCTTCGGTGATCTGGTTGATCTGGCCGTGGTTCTGGCCCAGGTAGTTGCCCGGCTGAACGCGGTGGATGACGCCGTCCTGGGATTTGACCAGGGCCCAGGCCTGTTCCTTTTGCTCCAGGATGCCGACCATGCGCAGGGTGTCCAGGGGGAACTGTTCCAGCTCTTCCTTGCGCCGGTCAAAGTCGGGCCGCAGGCCGCTGCCGCTGGCGGCGGACTGTTCTTCTTCGTCGCCCATGCCCATGGCCGGGCTGAAGGGGTCGCGGCGGCCGTTGGCGCTGTAGATGAAGCCTTCGATGTGCTTGATCTCGGGCAGGGGTTCGATCTCTGGCGCGGGCCGGGCCTTGACCTCGGCGATGTAGCTGTGCAGGTCGTTCATGTCATGCCCCATGCAGGCGCTGAGGCCGAGGCTGAGCAGGATGATGGCCAGCCGCGCCGGGGCCCGTTGCGTCAACTGGGGTTGGGTGCTGTTGCTGGTCATGGCTATTTCCTCTTGCCTTTCTTTGCCTTGGGCGCGGGCGCTTGGGTGTCATCCAGGTAGCGGTAGGTCTTGGCTACGGCCTTGAGGTTGAGTTGGCCGCCCTTGGCGTCCTTGCCCCCGGTGGGCTTGATGTTGATGTTGTGGATGGTGACGATGCGCGGCAGGGAGGCCAGGCCGCTGACAAAGTCGCCAAACTGGTGGTAGTTGCCGACCACTTCTATGTTGATGGGCAGCTCGGCGTAGAATTCCAGCTTTTTTTCCGCAGCGGGTTGAAAGCGTTTGAATTCAAGCCCAGCGGCAAGCCCGGTCTGGGAGACATCCACCAGCAGGGCGGGCACTTCGGTCTGGTTGGGCAGTTGCTGCAGCATGGTGCCGAGGGATTCCTTGAGGTCGGCCAGTTGCTGGCGGTAGCGCTCCAGGTTGATCGCCTTGACCTGCTTGGCGGCGAATTCGTTGCGCAGGTCGCCCTCTTCCATTTCTACCTTTTCCAGGTTCTGCATCTGTTCCTGCAGGTGGAAGTGCCAACCGGCGTAGCCCAGGGCCCCGCACAGGATGAGGATCACCACGGCCTTGATCGGCCAGGGCCAGATGCCGATTTCCTTGGGGTCGAGGTTGCTCAGATCGTCCAGGTTCATGGCTATTTCTCCTCGGCCTTGGGGCTGGCCTGCTGTAGCTTCATCTTGAACACGAACAGGCCGCTTTGGCTGCGGTCTTTGTCAACGATCTCGGCCAGGGCCGGGTTCTGCATCCATTGGGAACGCTCAACGCCGCGCATGAAGGCGGAGACGCGGGCGTTGGATTGGGCCTTGCCGTCGAGGGAGACCTTGTCGTTGGACTGGCTCAGTGCGGTGAGGTAGGTGCCCTCGGGCAGGGCGGTGATGAGCTTGTCCATCAGGTGGACGATCTGCGGTCGGCTCTGTTGCAGATCCTGGATGACCTTCATGCGCGCCAGTAGTTGGGCCTTTTCCTGCTCGATGTTCTTGATCTCTTCGATGCGCTTGTCGAGCACGGCGATTTCGTTCTTGAGCAGTTGGTTGCGCTGGTTCTGGAAGTTGATCTGGTCGTTGATGATCAGGTGCGCGGCGAGTACGCCAAGCCCAACCAGACCGACTGCGATGCCGACCACTATGCCGAACAGCTTTTCCTGTTGTTTGCGCCGCTCTTCGCGCCAGGGGAGTAGGTTGATACGCGCCATGTCAGTCAAAGCTCCTCAGCGCCAGGCCGCAGGCGATCATCATCGCCGGGGCGTCGTTGTTCAAGGCCTTGGCCCTCACCTTGTTGGACATGCTCATGTTGGCGAAGGGGTTGGCGATCGTGGTGGGTACTTCTATGCGCTTTTCGATGAATTTGTCGATGTTGGACAGGGCCGCGCTGCCGCCGGCCAGAACCAGGAGATCGATATTGTTGTAGGGGCTGGCGGAGTAGAAGAATTGCAGGGCACGGCTGATTTGCAGGGCCATGCCCTCGCGGAAGGGCTCCAGCACCTCGGGGATATAGTTGTCCGGCAGGCCCCCCTGGCGCTTGGCCATGCCGGCCTCTTCCAGGGACAGGCCGTAGCGGCGCTGGATCTCTTCGGTCAGTTGCAGGCCGCCGAAGTTCTGCTCGCGGGTGTAGATGATGACGTTGTTGTGCAGTACCGAGAGGGTGGTGTTGGTGGCACCGATGTCGGCCACCGCCACGGTCATGTTTTCGCCCTGGTTGGGCCAGTCTTCCGCCAGCAGGGAGCAGGCCAGTTCCATGGCGTAGGATTCTATGTCCACCACGGTGGCAGTGAGTCCGGCCAGTTGCAGGGCGGCTACACGGGCATCGACATTTTCACTGCGGCTGGCGGCCAGCAGTACGTCCACCTGGTCCGGTACGCGGGCGTTGGGGCCGATCACCTCGAAGTCGAGATTGACCTCCTCCAGCGGATAGGGGATGTATTGGTCGGCCTCCAACTGGATCTGGATCTCCATCTCGCGGTCATCCAGCCCGGCCGGCATGTTGATCACCTTGGTGATCACCGCAGCACCGGATACCGCCACCGCCGCATGGCTGGCCTTGGAACCGGATTTGGCGACGACCTTGCGGATGGCATCGCCCACCGCGTCCACATCGGCAATGGCCTTGTCCACCACGGCATTGGGCGAGAAGGGCTCTACCCCGTAGCTTTCCACCTGGTAGCGGCTGCCGACCTGGCTCAGTTCAAGCAGCTTGACCGAGGTGGATGTGATATCCAACCCAATGAGTTTATTGGACTTTTTTCCTAAGAATGAAAACATGGCGGTCCCGTCAGTGATTGCCCATGAATCTAATTGCTTAACAATTGACGTCAATAATAGCCGATAACGCCATAAAAGCAAAAGAAATTTTTAAGTCAAATTTTTGCTTGTTGCTGGGAGTGCTGGCCGCGCCCTGCCTGAGCACCCGAAAAGGTCGGGGTCCAGGCAAACCGAGATCGATTTTACCGGAATCAAGCCCCCTGCTTCCTTATTAATATAGGTATAGGGCAAAATCAGCAGTTGGGCTTTTGCCCCGCTCGGGCTGGGAGGCTGGCCCCCGATAGGGGTAGAATTGGCCTTGGCCGCATCTGCGCTCAACTCCATGGCAGGCCAGCCTTGCCGGGCGGTCTTTGCCGGGGCGGCCCACGCCTGGCCTAGATAGATGTGTGGTCGCCCCATTAACCCTAGGATAAACCGTGCGCCTGATCTTTAAACTCCTGCTGTGGATGGCCTCCAGCGGTATGCTGCTGGGCCTTTTGGCCATGGCCGGGGTGTACTTCTATCTGGCCCCGCAGCTGCCCGCCACCGAGCACCTGCGCCATGTGCGCCTACAGGTGCCGCTGCGCATCTACAGCGCCGATGGCAAGCTGATGGCCGAGTACGGCGAGAAGAAGCGCGAGCCCCTGGGCTATGCCGAGATCCCCCGGCCCTTGATCCTGGCCTTTCTCGCCGCCGAGGACGACCGCTTCTTCGAGCACCCAGGGGTGGACTATCAGGGCCTGGCCCGCGCCGCCCTGCAACTGCTCACCACCGGCCAGCGCAGCCAGGGCGGCAGCACCATCACCATGCAGGTGGCGCGCAACTTCTTTCTCTCGCCAGAGAAGACCTACATCCGCAAGATCAACGAGATACTCCTGGCGCTGAAGATCGAGCGGGAACTCACCAAGGAACAGCTGCTGGAGCTGTATCTGAACAAGATCTACATGGGCCATCGCGCCTATGGCGTGGGTGCCGCCGCCCAGGTGTATTACGGCAAGGGGCTGGATGAGTTGAATCTGGCCCAGCTGGCAATGATCGCCGGTCTGCCCAAGGCCCCCTCCAAATACAATCCCATCACCAACCCGCAGCGCGCCAAACAGCGACGCGACTATGTGCTGGGGCGCATGCACGGCCTGGGCTGGATCGACCAGGCCAGCTATGAACAGGCCCTGGCGCAACGGGTCAGCGCCCGCCACCACGGGGTGGAGATCGAGCTGGAGGCCCCCTATGTGACCGAGATGGTGCGTACCGAGATGCTGCAACGCTACGGCGAGGAGGCCTATCACCAGGGCTACCGGGTGTTCACCACGCTCGATTCGCGCTTGCAACTGGCCGCCGAGCGGGCCCTGCGCAACAACCTGCATGCCTACGACGAGCGCCACGGCTATCGCGGCCCGGAGCGCCAGTTACGCCTGCTGAGCGACTCCGACCTGGATGCCTTCCGCGCCCTGCGCCCGATCGAGGCCATCGCCGATCTGCGCCCGGCCCTGGTGCTGGAGCTGGATCAGCGCAGCGCCCAGGTCTATATCAAGGGCGTGGGCCGCGCCCTGCTGGATTGGGATGCCCTGTCCTGGGCCGCGCCCTACCTGAGCGAGAACCGCAAGGGCCGCGCGCCGCAGCAGGCCAGCGATATCCTGCGCCGGGGCGACCTGATCCGGGTGCGCGCCCACCCCGATGACCAGGACCGGCCGGGCTGGCGGCTGGCCCAGCTGCCCCAGCTGGAGGGTGCCCTGGTGGCGCTGGACCCCAAGGATGGGGCAGTCAAGGCCCTGATGGGCGGCTACAACTTCTACCAAAGCAAGTTCAATCGGGCCACCCAGGCCAAGCGCCAGCCCGGCTCCGGGTTCAAGCCGGTGATCTACTCCGCCGCCCTGGAGGCGGGCTTTTCCGCCGCCACCCTGATCAACGACTCGCCGGTGATGTTCGCCCCCGGCCAGGGCCGCACCAGCCAGTGGCGGCCGGAGAACTACAGCGGCCGCTTCCACGGCCCTACCCGCCTGCGCCTGGCCCTGGCCAAGTCACGCAACCTGGTGTCCATCCGCCTGCTGCAGGAGATGGGGCTGAAACAGGCCCTGGAGCACAGCCGCAACTTCGGCTTCGACCCCGACCAGCTACCGCGCAACTTCACCCTGGCGCTGGGTACCGGTGAGACCAACCCGCTGCAGATGGCCCGCGCCTATGCCGTGCTGGCCAACGGCGGCTTCCTGGTGGAGCCCTATTTCATCCAGCGCATCGAGGCACAGGACGGCGGCCTGGTGTATCGCGCCGATCCGCTTATCGCCTGCCCGGAGTGCGAGGAGGCGCTGGCCCCAGGCCAGGTGCTCACCGGCCGCCCGGCACCGCGCACCCTCAGCCCGCAGAATCATTTTCTGATGAACTCCATGCTGCGCGACGTGATACGCATGGGCACCGCCACCCGCGCCAAGGAGCTGGGACGCGCTGATCTGGCCGGCAAGACCGGCACCACCAATCAGCAGCGCGATGGCTGGTTCAACGGCTTTCACCCGCAGATGGTGGCAGTGGTCTGGAGCGGCTTTGATGACATGCGCCCCATGGGCCGCAAGGAGACGGGCGGCAAGGTCTCCCTGCCGGCCTGGATGGCCTTCATGCAAGAGGCCCTCAAGGACCTGCCCGAGCAGCCCCTGAGCCTGCCCGGCGGCATGTACGCCCTGAGCATAGACCCCGCCAGCGGCCAGCCCGCCGCCCCCGGTCAGGCCAACGCCATCCAGGAATACTTCCGCGTCGGCGCGCCCCTGCGCGAGTCTGACCCGCTCGGCACCGACCTGGGGCAGCCGCAAGAGCCCCTGCTCGGCCCCAGCGAGATCCTCTCCGAAGAGCTGTTTTGATCAACCCGGCCCTCAGCCCTGCGACCTGGCGGCGGGCGCGGCCCGCCCTTCTCTGAGCGGCAGGCCACGGAGTACGGCAAGCCTGTTGCCTGGAACCGCGCACAGGGTAGAATCCCACCCATGAACAGCCAGCTCAAACCCCTGCCCACCGGCCACAGCACCCTCGCCACCCTGATCGACGAGGGCATGGTCTATATCGACAAGACCCCGCTGGTACACCGGCTCACCCGGTACCCTGGGCGCTTTTTCCTCTCCCGCCCGCGCCGTTTCGGCAAGAGCCTGCTGGTGGATACCTTTCAGCAACTGTTCGAGGGCAATGAGCGGCTGTTCCGCGATCTCTATATCCACGATCAATGGGACTGGTCGCGCCGCCATCCGGTGATCAAGATCGATTTTGCCGCTGGTGAGTTGCAGAGCAAGGAGGCTCTGGATATTCGCCTTTACCGTATTCTCAAGGAAAACCAAGAACGGCTAGGCATCAGCTGCGATTGGGACACCAACGATGTGCCCGGTTGTCTGTCGCAGCTGATTCTTCGCGCTCGGGAGCAGTTTGGCGAAAAGGTCGTGGTTTTGGTGGACGAGTACGACAAACCGATGTTGGACAACATCGAGAACCTGGAGACAGCCGCTGAAATGCGCAGCGGCCTGAAAAATCTCTACTCGGTACTCAAGGCGCAGGATGCCCAGCTGCAATTCGTCTTCCTCACCGGGGTGACCAAGTTCAGTAAGGTGAGCATCTTCTCCGGCATCAATCAGCTGGAAGACATCACCCTGGACAAGGCCTATGCCACGATTTGCGGCTACACCCAGCATGACCTGGAGACCAGCTTTGCCGGGCATCTGGCCGGGGTGGATTGGGCCAGGCTGCGCCGCTGGTACAACGGCTACCGCTTTCTCGGCGATGCGGTCTATAACCCCTTCGATATCCTGCTGTTCATCAGCAAAGACCGCATGTACCGCAATTATTGGGTCGAGACCGGCAGCCCGTCCTTTTTGGTCAAGCTGTTCCGCCAGCGGCGCTATTTTCTGCCGCAACTGGAGAGCATCGAGGTAGGCGAGGAGATCCTGGATTCCTTCGATATCGAGCACATCAACCCGGTCACCCTGCTGTTCCAATCGGGTTATTTGACCATAGCCTCCACCCAGACCCGGCGCTCGCGCCTGGTGTTTCGTTTGGCCATCCCCAACCAAGAGGTCAAGCTTTCCCTGCATCAATATTTTCTCGATGGCTATTTGCAGGTAGAGATGGACCAGCGCAGCCGCTATCAGGATCAGCTGTATGACCAGCTCATCAGTGGTGATCTGCCCCAGCTCATCGCCACCCTCAAGCGCCTGTTCGCCGCCATCCCCTGGCGCAACTTCACCAACAACGCCATGGCGGATTTTGAGGGCTACTACGCCTCGGTACTCTTTGCCTTTTTCGAGAGCCTCAACGCCCAGGTGATCCCGGAGGACATCACCAACCAGGGCCAGGTGGACATGAGCATCGAGCTGGAGGGCTGGATCTATGTGATGGAGATCAAGCTGCTGGACTCCGCCGCTGATTTAGTTGAAGGGAAAAACCCGGCGCTGCAGCAGATCCAGGCCAGGGGCTACAGCGAGAAGTATCGCGGCAAGGCCAGCCAGGGGCTGTTCGAGCTGGGCCTGGTGTTTGGCCGGGAGGAGCGCAATCTGATCCAGGCGGATTGGCTGAAACCTCACTAACGCTCATGGAGCGGACAGGGCCAGGCCGGGATCGGCAACGGGTTGGCGGGTTAGGCCCAGGTCTAGGAGCCTGTCCATTTCCAGCTTTGGAGAAAAAAACAGGGCCTATAGATTTCAGGTTCCACAAGCCTGCGGTTTGCGCCGGGCAGCGTGGCCCTGCCCTGGGCCAGTTATAACGGATAGAATCGGCCTTTCCTTACAACGAGAACCACCGTGGAACTGCATAGCTTCGTCATCTCTGCTGTCTTGCTGCTGAGCGCCGCCTCCCTGGCGGTGGCCCTGTTCAAGCAGCTTGGGCTGGGCTCGGTGCTTGGCCTGCTGGTGGCCGGGGTGATTGTCGGCCCCCACTCGCCTGGCCCGGTGGCCATCGCCAATGTGGAGGCGGTGCGCCACTTCACCGAGTTGGGGGTGGTGCTGCTGCTGTTTCTCATCGGTCTGGAGATGAAACCGCACCGGCTCTGGGCCCTGCGCCGGGAGGTGTTCGGCCTGGGTTCGCTGCAGATCCTGCTCACCGGTCTGGTGATCGCCGTCTATGCCCAGCAGTACTACCCCGCATGGCCCGTGGCCCTGCTCATTGGGGTCACCCTGGCGCTGTCCTCCACCGCCTTTGTCATGCAGATATTGCAGGAGCGTGGCGATATCACCAGCCGCCACGGCAGCAGCGCCTTTGCCGTGTTGCTGATGCAGGACCTGGCGATTGTGCCCCTGCTGGCCATGGTCCCGCTGCTGTCCGACCACAGCGCGCCGGACAGCCTGCCCCTGGGGCAGCAGCTGGCGCTGGTGCTGGGCATGTTGCTGGTGGTCTGGATATTCGGTCGCTATCTGGTGCGCATGGCCCTGGAGCGATTGGCGCGCAGCAACAATCGCGAGGGCTTCAGCCTGGTGGTGTTCCTGGCGGTGTTCCTGGCCGCCGCCGCCATGCACGAGGCCGGTCTGTCCATGGCCCTGGGTGCCTTTCTGATGGGCATGTTGCTCTCGGAAAGCCGCTTCAGTTATCAGATCCAGGCCCTGGTGGAGCCCTACAAGGGCCTGCTGATGAGCCTGTTCTTTGTCGCCGTGGGCATGTCTATCGACCTTGAGGCGGTGGCGAATGCCCCCGGCCGCTTCGCCGAACATGTGCTGGCGCTGATCGCCATCAAGCTGGTGGTGATGTTTCTGCTCGGGCTGGCCTTCGGCCTGGGCCGGGCGGTGGCCACGCGGGTGGCCTTCATGCTGGCGCAAAGCGGCGAGTTTGGCTTTGTCCTGTTTGGCAGCGCCCTGGCCCTGGGGGTGATCTCCGATGAACTCTTCGTGGTGGCGGTGGCGGCCATCTCCGTAAGCATGCTGCTTACCCCCCTGCTGATCCGCATCGGTGATGGCCTGGCCATGCGCATCGATCGGAAATATGTCGCCAACCAAGACAAGGCAGAGCCCTACAGCTTCTCCGAGGGCGATGCGCAGGACCAGCGGCGGGTAATCATCGCCGGTTATGGCCGGGTCGGCCACACCGTGGCCACCATCCTGGAGGACAGCGCCGTGGCCTATGTCTGCTTCGATACCAACCCCAACCACGTCGCCGCCGGCAAGGCCGATAGCCGACCGGTGTACTACGGCGATATCGGCGATTTCGAGCTGCTCTCGGCCCTGCATCTGCAGCACAGCAGCCTGGTGGTGCTGACCATAGACCACAGTCCCACGGCGCTGCGCGCTGTGTCCCACATCCGCAGCATCAACCCGAGCATCCCCATCATCGCCCGAGCCCGCGACCTGCAAACCAGCACCGCCCTGCTCGACGCCGGGGCCACCAAGGCCTACCCGGAGACCCTGGAAAGCAGCCTGCGCCTGAGCGCCGAGGCCCTGCAGATGATCGGCATCTCCAGCGGCTCGGTGGAGACCCTGGTACAGGACGTGCGCGCCAGCGATTACAAGCAGGTGCTCAAGGGTGAAAACGAGCCCCATTGACCCGGCCAGCGGGTTTGCGGGAACATGCCGCATGGGGCAGGGTTTTGCCTGATTTGTAACCAGTTGCACCCGTTGAGGGAACAGGGCTGGGATGAGGGGATCAATAGCCTAAGCCGTTACCTGATTTGAAAAAGACCACAGCCCGGACACAGCCTGCATGACGCTTTTATTCTTTTACTTGTTCCTCGCCCTGTTTGTTTCCTTTCTGTGCTCCATTCTGGAATCTGTACTCCTGTCTTCCACCAGCAGTTATATACAGACACTGGTAAAGGAGAGCAATACACGGGGCTCCTTGCTGGCCAAGGAACTCAAGACCCATATCGATCGGCCTATCTCCGCCATACTGATTCTCAACACCTTCGCCCACACCATGGGAGCGGCCGGCGTGGGCGCCCAGACGCAAATCCTGTTCGGTGATGAGTGGCAGACCCTGATGGCCATCATTCTGACCCTGCTGATCCTCTATTTCACCGAAATCATCCCCAAGACCATAGGCGCGACCTACTGGAAGAGGTTGCTGATCCCGGCAATCTATACCATTCACTATCTGATCAAGCTCACCTATCCGCTGATACTGGTCTCGATCCAGGTCACCCGACTGCTGTCAAAGGGCAAGCCCCGGCCCAATCACTCACGCAATGAGATCCTCGCCATGGTGGAGATGAGCGAGCGCGAGGGCTCCATCCTCAGTCAGGAAGGGGCCTTGATCGAAAACCTGCTCCGCCTGAAGGAGCACAAGGCCAGGGACATCATGACCCCGCGTAGCGTCATGTTTGCCCTGAGCCAGGATGTCACCGTGGCCGAGGCCCTGGTGCAGGATGGAACCTACATCCACTCCCGCATCCCGGTGTACAAGGAGACCCAGGACAGCATCATCGGCCTGGTATTCAACCAACGCATCCTTCAAAAAAGCATAGAAGATCAGCAGCACAGACGCATGGAAGAGATCGCTGTACCCGTCTTTCATGTATCGGAAAACCTACCGGTGAACACCTTGCTCGATCTCTTCGTCAAGCGCCGCGAGCACCAATTCATTGTGCACGACAGCTACGGTCAAACGGTAGGCCTGGTGACTATGGAAGACGCCATCGAAACCCTTTTGGGCGTGGAGATCATCGATGAGATGGATCAGGTAGTGGACATGCAATCCCTGGCCAGGGAGCGCAGCCGTATCTTTCAAGAGCGCATTCGGCGTGATTTGCACAACGCCCGCGAGGCCAAGGCCGCCCAGACCGAGCAGGACGCCGCCCCGGCAGACGACCTGGCGACCACAGCCAAGCCGAACCATCACAGCGCAAGCTGAGCCACCCCGGCTGCATTCTCAGGCAGCGCCTGAGTACAATACATTGCCCTGGGCAATATCCTCGGCTCCAATCTGTTCAACACCCTGGCGGTGATGGGCATTGCCGGGGTGATCGGCCCGATGGCGGCGGGGCCGGGTCTGATCAATCGGGACGTGACACGAGGCCAACTCAGCGCCTCAAAATCGTGAAAATTTGTTCTCGCTCTTCCACCTTGCTCGCTACGGGCACCTAAACCCGACAGGCTCCTAGGCTATACTTGCAGGGTTGCGCATAATCTGTCCCCAACTGGTCGCTGGCGGCTGGCGGCTTTAACCATCCCAACCCATGAGGGCACTTAACGTGGAATTCTTTTCCGATATCAAACTGGCGCAGGTGGTTTCCACCCTGTTTTATTCCCTGCTGGGGCTGGTGCTGTTTCTGTTCAGCTACTGGGTGCTGGAGAAGCTGACCAAGTTCTCTATCCGCGATGAGATCGTTGAAGATCACAATACCAGCCTGGGGGTGATCATCGCCGGCTATTTCATCGGTATCGCCATTATCCTCGCCGCCGTGATCGGGTGACCGACGCCCGCCTGCGTCTGCAGCACCTGACCCTGCTGTTCGCCACCTTCGTGGTGGCGATCTGTGGTCTGGTCTATGAGCTGCTGATCGGCACCCTGTCGAGCTATCTGATGGGGGACTCGGTGTTCGAGTTCTCCCTGGTCATCGGCCTGTTCATGACCGCCATGGGGCTGGGCTCCTGGCTGTCGCGCCATGCCCAGCTGGAACTGGCGCGCTGGTTTGTCGCCATCCAGTTCGGCATCGGCCTGCTCGGCGGGCTGGCACCGCTGATCCTGTTCTTCGCCTTTGCCCAGCTGGACAACTACCGCTCCTTCCTGCTGCTAATCGTGATTGCCCTTGGCACCCTCACCGGGATGGAGATCCCCCTGGTGATCCGCCTGCTGGAGCACATGCGCGAGCTGCGCGTGAACCTCTCCAATGTGCTCAGCCTGGACTATGTCGGTGCCCTGGTGGCCTCGCTGCTGTTTCCCCTGGTGCTGGCACCCCAGCTGGGTCTGCTGCGCACCGGCCTGCTGTTTGGCCTGCTCAACCTGTGGGTGGCGCTGCTGGCGGCCTGGGTGTTTCGCGATCAGCTGGCCCGCTGGGGGCGCTGGCTTATGGCCCTGCTGCTGGCCATGGCCCTGCTGCTGGCGCTGTTCGTGCTGGCCGAGCGGCTGACCCAGAGCATGGAGACGCGGCTGTACGACGACGAGATCGTCTATGCCGAGACCTCGCCCTACCAGCGTCTACTGCTGACCCGGGATGGGGCGCGCATCCGCTTCTTTCTCAACGGGGCCTTGCAGTTTGACTCCCTGGATGAGTACCGCTACCACGAATCCCTGGTGCATCCGGCCCTGGCCCTGGCCGAGGGGCGCGAGCGCCTGCTGATCCTCGGTGGCGGTGATGGCCTGGCCCTGCGCGAGGTGCTGCGTTGGGGCGACATCGGCCAGGTCGATCTGGTGGATTTGGACCCGGCGGTGACCGGCCTGTTCCGCCGCAACCCCCTGCTGCGCCAGCTCAATGGCGACAGCCTGAGCGACCCCCGTGTGCAGGTACGCAATGCCGATGCCTGGAAGTTCCTGGAACAGGCCGATACCCTGTATGACGTCATCCTGATCGATCTGCCCGACCCGCGCAGCCTCGGCCTCAGCCGCCTCTACAGCGAGAGCTTCTACAAGCTCGCCGCCAAGCGCCTGGCCCGGGGCGGGGTGCTGGTGACCCAGGCCACCTCGCCACTCTATGCCCGCCAGGCCTTCTGGAGCATAGTCGCCAGCCTGGAGCAGGGTGCCGGGCTGGAGGCGCTGCCCTACCACGCCTATGTGCCCTCCTTTGGCGAATGGGGCTTTGTTCTGGCCAGCGCCAAGCGCCTGGATCGGAACAACCCGCTGCACGGGGCCGGTCTGCCGCCGGGGCTTAGGTTTCTGCGCCAGGACCTGCTGGGCCCCATGACCCGCTTCCCGCCCGACATGGCCCGACTTGAGGTGGAGACCAATCGCCTGAGCAGCCACGTTCTCAGCCGTTACTACGAGGAGGGCTGGGCCAATTGGTTTCGTTGAGCCGGTGAGCACCACCCCCATTGAATTTTTCTTTTTGAAGCAAGCTGTTTAACCCTTTATTTGAATCGTCTCTCAAGTTTATTGTGGTGCCTGCCGCTAACCCCTGTGAGCCTGATGGGGTGCAGGGATGCTGTATCCATCGGCACAGATAGAGCCAGACCCGCGCCTGGGCTGGACAGAAAACGCCGCCTGGGTCATGCAGCGGCGGCGATTGACGAGACCCTTACCGAGAAGACTATGTTGAAGTGGTTGACAGCCTATCTGGGCGAGCCGGGCAGCCTGCGTTTCCGCCTGGTGGTGAGCCTGACCGGGGCCCATGTCTTCCTCGTTGTCCTGGTAGCCTGGGGGCAATGGTGGAACGACAACCTGCAGCGCCATGTACAGGGCTCCCGCGAGATCACCCAATTGACCGGGCAACTGACCGCCTCCTGCGGTGCCCTGCTGCACCTGGCGGGCAACCTCAGGGATGAACGGCGCAACCGCGCCGACCAGGCCGAATTACAGGCCATAGCGCGCACCCATGCCGGCTTCGACAGCAAGCTCAATGCCTGGCTGGAGGGGCATTCCCAGGCCCCGGCCCAGCTGCATCAGACCGCCAAGGCCTTCCAGCAACAGTTTGAGAAGACCCTGGGGCTGTTCGGCCAGGCCCTGGCCGACCCGGTCGGCGCGGACATCAAGGGGGTGCTGGCCGCCCACCAACGGTTGGGGGATCAATCACGCCAGCTCTCCGCCCTGCTCGGCGAGCAGATCGAGGCGCACTTCTCGGCCATGGAGGGGGCCACCGAGCAGGCCAACGATCACCTGTTGATCATCCTGTTCGGTGCCATTCCGATTTCTATCTTATTCGCCATGGTGCTGATCCGCTGGGTGCTCAGGCCGATCAACTACCTGCATGAAAACATGCAGCATCTGGTGCAGGGCAAGGGCAGCCTGACCGAGCGCCTGAGCCAGTGCGGCGGTGAGTCGGGCATCCTCGCCCAGGACTACAACGAGCTGCTGGACAAGCTGGAGGACGCCCTGAACCAGGTCGCCGAGGTCACCCTGAGGGTGAAGAAAGGCTCTCTGCAGCTGGATAGCGATGCCCTGCAAACCCTGGGCGCCCTCACCGGGCAGGAGGCCGAGGTGGATGAAGTGGTGATGCGCATGCAATCCATGGAGCAGGAGATCAGCGCCATCCGCGACAACACCAACCAGGCCACAGAGGCGGCCACCTCGGCCCTGAGCATCACGGAGAGCGCCCAGCAGGTGATGAACCAGACCCTGACCTCCATGCGCAGCCTGGATGAAGAGTCGGCCAACAACCTCAGTCAGGTGGAGGAATTTGCCGCCAACGCCGAATCCATTGGCGATATCGGCGCGGTGATCCGTGGCGTGGCCGAACAGACCAACCTGCTGGCGCTCAATGCCGCCATCGAGGCGGCCCGCGCCGGGGAGCAGGGGCGGGGCTTTGCCGTGGTGGCCGATGAGGTGCGCAACCTGGCCTCGCGCACCCAGCAGCTCACCCAGGAAATCAACCAGCAGGTCGAAGAACTCAAGCAGAATGCGGGCAAGACCAAGGTCTCCATGGGCCACAATCGGGAGCACGCCTCGCGCACCCTCAGTCAGGTGGAAGGCCTGGCCGAGCCACTGGCCGAGGTCAGCCGCTCCACTGCGCGCATTGCCGGACTCAATCAGGAGGTGGACGCCGCCATGCTGCGCCAGACCGAAGAGCTGGCCAACATCAACCGCAACGCGGTCAATCTCAAGGCCACCACCAGTCAGGCGGAACTCAATGCCCGCGACATGCAGGACGTCAGCGTCATGCTGGCCACCCAGGTCAATCAGTTGCTGGAGATGCTGCGCCTGTTTAACCTCAAGGTGGATATGCAATCGGTGGAGGCGCAGCAGGCCAGGGGCGGTTACAGGAGCGAGATCAAGTCCAGTGGCGGCACAGCCGCAGCGGACGCAAACCCAACGGCGGGGCAGGAAGATGACATCACCTTCTTCTGAGCAGGGGCAAGGCACCCAACAGCGCCGTGCAGCGGAGACTGAAGCATGAAGGTCATCGCAGTGGCCAACCCCAAGGGGGGTAGCGGCAAAACCACCCTGGTCAGCAATCTGGCCTGCTTTCTGGCCGCCTGGGGCTACAGCGTGCTGGTGCTGGATGCCGACCCCCAGGCCTCGGCCCTGGATTGGGCGGCGGTACGCCCGCGCAGCCTGCCCAAGGTGACGGTACTGGCCTGCCCGGCCGATGACCTGCTCTCGCGCCTGCTCAATGCGCGCAAGAACGCCGATGAGCGCACCTTTTTGATCCTCGACCTGCCGGCGGGCTTTCCGGTGCGGGACGAGCTGGCCATCCACCCCTATGTGGACATGCTGCTGGTGCCCACCATCGCCTCGCCGTTTGATGTACGGGCCATGGTGCGCCACCTGTTTCAGCTCTACCGCAACAACTTCGAGGTGGGCAAGGGCCCCAAGACCGCCGTGGTGGTCAACCGGGCGCGGCCTAACACCCTGTTGCACAAGAGCGTGCTGGATGGCTTTCTGGCCCGCATCAGCTTTCCGCTGATCAGCGAGATACGCGAGACGCAGAACTACCCCAAGGCCGCCCAGGAAGGGCGCGGTATCATCGAACTGCCCCTGCGCGGCGTGATCAAGGACCTGTTGCAGTGGCGCTCCATCCTGCTCTGGGTGGCCGAGGAGTTGAATACCGGGGCGGGCTTTGAGCTATACCCCGGCCTCGGTCTTGAGGCGGAAGCCGGGCCGGAGCCGCCAGCGGGGAACAGACCAGGGAGGTCCAAGGCAGGGGCAGATGAGGCGAAGCGGTGAAGGATTGCTCAAGCCCCGAAAAAATGCGGACAAAGGCCGACCTTGCCGTGCGGCATAGGGCGGGCCGCGCCGGCCGCCAAGCCACGGCAATGAGGCCGGCCCCTGGTGGTTGCGCGGCGGCCACGGGCCGCCCTATTCGATTGGCCGGGATTTGTGGGTAATCAGGAAGGCCGATGGGTGCTGTTTTCAGGATCAAACTTTGCGCTACTACTGATAGACTGTGCCGCATCAAGACAGGCCCTTGGGTTTTGCGGCAAAAGGGCTGGAAGGGTCTGCACCTCACCCCAGCCATATCCCCGCAGGGGAGAGGGAATAGAGGACCTGGCCCGTTACGGCGTTTTTAATTGACATCACTCTGTCCCGACTGTGGGGTAGATTCAGGACCGACAAACCAACAGAACAGATTGCGTACCCATGAGTACAAGCCCGAGTTTACCGCCACCTTCAGAGCTGGGTTCAGGTCTGAGTTACCGTATGGCCGCCTGGCCGCTGCTGGTGGGCCTGACCGGCCTGGCAGCGCTGTTTGTGGCGGATCGGGTGGGGCCTTTGGGCTCGGCCATTGGTTTGCTGCTGATTGCCCTGGCTGCGGCCTATTGGCTGTACAACCGCGCCGAGGGCCTGCAACAGGAATTGGCCCAGTCCCGCCAGCGTGAGATGCAGATGCAGGCCCGCGCCGAGCAGGCCGAGCAGCAGCGTGATGAGCTGGAGCGCCTCAGCGCCGAGGTCTTTCCCATCTGGCAGCGGCAGATCGACAGCTCCATCCGCCATGGGGTAGAGAACATCGACCAGCTGGTGCAACGCTTTTCCGCCATGTCCGAGGAACTGCGTCGGGTACATGGCGCGGTGCATGTGGGCAGCGAAGGCGACCAACTGCTGGGCGAGATCGAGACCGACAAGCGCAAGCTGCGCAGCCTGTTTCAGCAACTGACCCAGATGTTCGACTCCAATGCCTCCATGTTTGCCAGCGTAAAAAACCTGGAGGAGCTGACCGCAGACCTGGACCAGATGGCCCTGCAGGTGGGGCAGATCGCCGATCAGACCAATATGTTGGCGCTCAATGCCGCAATAGAAGCGGCGCGGGCCGGGGAATCCGGGCGCGGCTTTGCCGTGGTGGCCGACGAGGTGCGCACCCTGTCCGGTCAGTCGGCCAAGACCGGCGACCAGATCGCGCAGAAGATCAAGTCCATAGGCGCGGCCCTGCACCGGGTATTCGAAAGCTCGGAAAAGGTGCATGAGAGCGAAGAAGAGACCATCCACCAGGGCGAGCGGACCATAGAACGGGTGATCGAGGGCCTCAGCGGCCAGACCGAGTCCCTGCAGCACGATGGCGAGGAGCTGCTCAAGCTGGGCGGCGAGATCAGCCATGAGATCGATCAGGTGCTCACCGCCTTCCAGTTTCAGGATCGGGTCAGTCAAATCCTGGCACAAGTGGCAAGAAGTTTGCAAGAGACGGCCGGTCGTATCGAGCAGCGCGCTATCCAGCGGGGTCGGGGGCAGGCCATAGAGCCCCTGAATATTGACCAATTGCTGGAGGAAATGCGCGCCAGTTATGCGACCATAGAGCAGCATCTGGACCACGCCCCCGGCGGCCAGGCGGTCGAGGCCGCCGAGGGTGGCGATGTGAACTTTTTCTGACCCGGCCAAGCCGCAAATCCACGAACCACGGAACCACGAGATTCAACCATGAGCAAGACCATTTTGATCGTCGATGATTCGGCCTCCATCCGTCAGGTGGTAGGCATAGCCCTGCGCGGTGCCGGTTATCAGACCATTGAGGCCTGCGACGGCAAGGATGCACTGAGCAAGATGACCGGCGACAAGATCAACCTGATCATCAGCGATGTCAACATGCCCAACATGGACGGCATCACCTTCCTCAAGGAGGTGAAAAAGCACCCGCGCTACAAGTTTACCCCGGTGATCATGCTCACCACGGAGGCGGGCAAGGACAAAATGATGGAAGGCAAGGCCGCCGGGGCCAAGGCCTGGGTGGTCAAGCCGTTCAAGCCGCCGCAGATGCTGGACGCCGTGGCCAAACTGGTGCTGCCATGAAAAGGCCTGCCAGCAAGGAACTCACCCGGCTGAGTCTGGGGGAGGAGATGACCATCTACACGGCGGCCCAGATCAAGGAAGACCTGCTGGGTAATTTCAATCAGTCACAGGGCCTGGAGCTGGACCTGGCCCAGGTGCAGGAGCTGGACAGCTCCGGCGTGCAACTGCTGATGATGCTCAAGCGGGAATCCAAGGAGAAGGGCAAGCCACTGCATCTGGTCAACCACAGCCAGGCGGTGATCGAGGTGTTTGAACTGCTCGATCTCTCCGCCCATTTTGGCGACCCCCTGGTGATACCCGCAGAGTGGCAAAAGCCATGAACCCAAAAAGGGCATTTAGCCACAGGGCCACAGAGCGCACAGAGAAAAATCAATGTGTAGAAAAGCAACCGTGCAACACCTGCCAGATCAACCCGGCCTAAAATGCAACTCATTGAAAAACTCCGTGATCTCCGTATCTCTGTGGCTTAACTGAGGAATATAGGATGAGTAACGATGACGCCAAACTGACCTTTGCCCAAGAGGCCAACGAGCTGTTGCAGGAGATGGAAGACGCCCTGCTCTCCCTGGAAGAGGCCCCGGACGACAGCGAACTGCTCAACAGCGTATTCCGCTCCATGCACACCATCAAGGGCGCAGCTGGGGTATTTGGCTATGACTGCATCGTCGAATTTACCCATCCCATCGAGACCGAGATGGACCGGGTGCGCAACGGCGAGCGGCAGATCGACAGCGACATGATCGCCGTGCTGCTGGAGAGCCGCGACCACTGCATCAATCTGGTGGAGCACGTCCTCCACGGCGATGAGGAGGCCCTGAGCGAAGAGCTGATCCAGCGTGGCGAGGAGCTGCTCAATCGCATCACCGGCGGCGCGAACGCCAGCAAGGGCAGCGCCATGACCCCGGTG
Organism: gamma proteobacterium SS-5; assembly: GCA_009497875.2. Classification (NCBI taxonomy): domain Bacteria; kingdom Pseudomonadati; phylum Pseudomonadota; class Gammaproteobacteria; order Chromatiales; family Sedimenticolaceae; genus Magnetovirga; species Magnetovirga frankeli. The sequence goes on from CP032508.2 coordinate 3,518,472, forward strand.
AACGAAGACAGTCGGCTGGAAAAGGACGAACGCGGCGAGAGCAGCAACGACTTCTGGATGATCTCCCTGGAATTCGGCCCCGACGCCTTGCGCAACGGCCTGGATCCCATGTCCTTCCTGCGTTATCTGAAGACTCTGGGCGAGATCGACAGCATCGTCAGCTTCCTGCACCACCTGCCCGCCGCCGAGGAGATGGACCCGGAGAGCTGTTACCTGGGCTTTCGCATCGCCTTCAACAGCGATGCCGACAAGAAATCCATCGAGAGCGTGTTTGAGTTCGCCCGCGATGACTGCGACATCCGTATTCTTTCGCCCAGCTCCAAGCTGGAACACTACATGGAGCTGCTCAACTCCCTGCCGGAGACCGAGCTGAACCGGCTCGGCGAGATCCTGGTGGACATAGGCGCGGTCACCGAGACCGAGATCAGCCGCGCCCTGGGCGATCAGGGCCAGTTCGTCGCGGGCGAAGAGGAAGAGACCAGCGAGCCCAGACCCCTGGGCGAGATCCTGGTGGAACGCAAGGTGGTGGACAAGGCGGTGGTCGAGGGGGCCTTGAAAAAACAGGAAAAGACCCGCGAAAAGGTCGCCCAGGAGGCCAAATACATCCGCGTCGATGCCGACAAGCTGGGCCACCTGATCAACCTGGTGGGCGAGCTGGTCATCTCCAGCGCGGCGATGAAGCTACAGGTGGATATCGGCGGCCACAACGAGATGGAGGAGGTGGTCTCCGGCGTCGAACACCTGGTGGAAGAGATCCGCGACAACGCCCTGCAATTGCGCATGGTGCAGATCGGCGACACCTTCTCCCGCTTCCGCCGGGTAGTGCGGGATGTGAGCAAAAACCTGGGCAAGGAGATCGACCTAGTCATCACCGGCGGTGACACCGAGCTGGATAAGACCGTGGTGGAGAAGATCAACGACCCCCTCACCCACCTGATCCGCAACTCCCTGGACCACGGCATAGAACTGCCCGAGGTGCGCCAGGCCAAGGGCAAGCCGGCCACCGGCACGGTACACCTGAACGCCTTCCACGACTCCGGCCACATCGTCATCCAGATCAAGGACGACGGTGCCGGTCTGGACACCGAGCGTCTGCGCGCCAAGGCCGAGGCCATGGGCAAGATCCAGCCCGAGCAGGGCATGAGCAAGCAGGACCTGCTACGGCTGATCTTCGAGCCGGGCCTGAGCACCAAGCAGGAGGCCAGCGACCTGTCCGGCCGCGGCGTCGGCATGGACGTGGTCAAGCGCAATATCGAATCCCTGCGCGGCACCGTGGAGGTGGATAGCGAGATCGGCGAGGGCACCACCATCACCATCCACCTGCCCCTGACCCTGGCCATCATCGACGGCTTCATGGTCGGTGCCGGTAAGGAGAACTACATCATCCCCCTGAGCATGGTGGGCGAATGCGTGGAGATGGACGAGGGCGGCTGGCAACTGAATGAGGATCGGCGCTACGTCAATCTGCGCGGCGAGGTCCTGCCCTATCTGCGTCTGCGCAACTATTTCAGCGTCCCCGCCGCTGGCGAGGAGGAACAGACCAGCGGCCACGAGAGCCTGGTGGTGGTGCGCTCCGGGCGCAGCAAGGCCGGCTTTGTGGTGGATGAGCTGTACGGCGAGTTGCAGACGGTGATCAAGCCCCTGGGCAAGGTGTTCGAGCGCCTGCAGGGCATCAGCGGCGCCACCGTGCTGGGCACCGGCGAGGTGGCCCTGATCCTGGATGTACAGGAACTCATCACCCAGGCATCGGCATGAACGCAAGGCCCGGCCCCAGCCCCGAATCCCGATTGCCAAGTTGGCTATTTACCAACCTATCATCTGAGGTAACCCCATGCTGCGCCTGAAAGATATTCGCATGCAACCCAAGCTGATCCTGCTGATGCTCCTGGTCAGCCTGATCCCCCTCACCCTGGTGGCCTATATTGCCACCAGCAATGCCAGCAAGGCCCTGCTGGAGGGCTCCTACGCCCAGCTTGATGCCATGCGCAGCCTGAAGATGGTGCAGCTGCAATCCTACTTCGACAAGCTCAAGGGCGAGCTTGCAGGCCTGAGCGAGACCGTGGCCACGGTGCGCAAGGATGCCTTTACCCAGTTACAGACCCTGCAAACCCTGAAGAGCAACGAGTTGCAGCGCTTCATCGAGGCCTACAAGACCGACATGCGCGTGCTGGCGGCCTCTGGAGATGCCCAGAGCCTGTATCGCGAGCTGGTCCGCTACCACAACGAGACCGGGGTGACCCCGGATGGGGCCTACGACGTCACCAGCTTTGCCTACAAGGATATCTACCGGCGTTTTGGCCAGAACGTCCTCACGGCGGCCAAGGAGTCGGGGTTTGACGACGTGCTGATGATCTGCGCCGCCCACGGCCACGTCATGTTCTCCACCGCCCAACGCCCGGATCTGGGCACCAACATGCGCCACGGCCCCTATAAGGACAGCGTGCTGCAACGGCTGTGGAGCAAGGTGGTCAGCCGCAAGGGCGAAGCGGTGGTGGACGTGGAGATCTACGCCGCCAACGACGGCAAACCCACCGCCTTTGCCGGGGTACCCATGGTGCTGGACGGCAAGATGGTCGGGGTGATGGCGGTACAGATCTCCCTGGAGGCGATCAACCGGCTGATGACCGACCGCACCGGCCTGGGCAAAACCGGCGAGACCTATCTGGTCGGCCCGGACCTGCTGATGCGCTCCGACTCCTTCCTTGACCCGCAGAATCACTCCATCGTCGCCTCCTTTGCCAACCCCGCCAAGGGCCGGGTGGACACCCCGGCGGTACGCGCCGCCCTGCGTGGCCAGGCCGGTGCCGGGGTAATCGAGGATTACAACGGCAACCCGGTGCTGAGCGCCTGGGCACCGCTGAAACTGGACGATGACCTGACCTGGGCCTTCCTGGCGGAAAAGGACGTGGCCGAGGCCTTCAACCCGGTGGACGATCAGGGCCGCGAGTTCTTCGCCAAATATCAGGAGATCCAGGGCCATTACGACCTCTTCCTGATCGACCCCAAGGGCTTTGTGTTCTACAGCGTGAGCCGGGAGGCCGACTTCCGCACCAACATGGTCAAGGGCAAATACAGCGACAGCAACCTGGGCCAGCTGGTACGCCAGGTGCTCGATAGCCGCGCCTTCGGCATCAGCGACTTCGCCCCCTACGCCCCCAGCAATGGTGAACCGGCCGCCTTTGTCGCCATGCCGGTAATGGCCGGTGGCAAGATCGAGATGGTGGTGGCCCTGCAGATGTCCACCCAGGTGATCAACGCCATCATGCAGCAGCGCGAGGGCATGGGCGAGACCGGCGAGACCTATCTGGTGGGCAGCGACAAGCGTATGCGCTCGGACTCCTTCCTCGACCCCAACGGGCGCAGCATCAAGGCCTCCTTCGCCGGTACGGTGGAAAAGAACGGGGTGGACACCGAGGCCTCCCACGAGGCCCTGGCCGGGGTCAGCGACACGCGCATCGTCATCGACTACAACGGCAACCCGGTACTCTCCTCTTTCTCTCCGCTGAGCGTGGGTGACAGCCGCTGGGCGGTGCTGGCAGAGATCGACGAGGCCGAGGTGATGCAGCCGGTGAACGCGCTGGTGCGCCTGATCCTGATCCTGGGCGCGGTGCTCACCGCCGCCGTGGTATTCATCGCCTACCTGCTGGCCGGCAGTATCACCCGGCCGATCCGGCAGAGCGTGGAGGTGGCCAGGGCCATGGCCGAGGGCCAGCTCGATCAGCGCATCGCGGTGGATGGCAAGGACGAGACCGGTCAGCTGCTACAGGCGATGAAGGACATGCTGGCCAACCTCAGCCGCATCATCCGCGATGTTCGCAGCGGGGCAGACAACCTGGCCAGCGCCTCCCAAGAGGTCAGCGCCACCGCCCAGACCCTTAGCCAGGGTGCCACGGAACAGGCCGCCAGCGTGGAGGAGGTCACCGCCTCCACCGAACAGCTCAACGCCTCGGTGCAGCAGAACACGGAAAACGCCAGGGTCACCGACGGCATGGCCACCCGCTCCGCCGCCGAGGCCGAGCACGGCGGCGAGGCAGTGGCGCGCACGGTCAAGGCAATGAAGGAGATCGCCGGCAAGATCGGCCTGATCGAGGATATCGCCTACAAGACCAACCTGCTCTCGCTCAACGCCGCCATCGAGGCCGCCCGCGCCGGCGAGCACGGCAAGGGCTTTACCGTGGTCGCCGCCGAGGTGCGCAAGCTGGCGGAGAACAGCCGTGCCACGGCGCAGGAGATCAACCAGCTGGCCACCAACAGCGTCGATGTGGCCGAGCAGGCCGGCAAGCTGCTCGAACAGATGGTGCCCAGTATCAAGAAGACCGCCGATCTGGTGCAGGAGATCTCCGCCGCTTCCGAAGAGCAGTCCAGCGGCGTGGCCCAGATCAACAGCGCCATGAGCCAGCTGGACCAGGCCACCCAGCAGAGCGCTTCGGCCTCCGAACAACTGGCCGCCACCTCCGAGGAACTCAGCGCCCAGGCGGAGAACCTGCAACAGGCGGTGGCTTTCTTTCAGCTTGACCGGGGAGGAGACTGATGACCCAGGCAACCGTAGTGAACCAGGACGCGCAGCGGCCTGGTCAACTGGCCCCGGCCGAGGGAGCGGAGCAGACCGGCCAGGCGGGCCAGAACGAGGGCATTCAGTGCCTGACCTTCTCGGTGGCCAACGAGCGCTTTGCCGTGGATATCCTGGATATCCGCGAGATCATCGAGGTGGGCATGATGACCTCAGTGCCCCTGGCACCGGACTTCGTGCGTGGGGTGGTCAATCTGCGTGGCAATGTGCTGCCGGTGATCGACCTGGCGGTACGCCTGGGCCGTGAGCGTCAGGACATCGGCAAGCGCACCTGCATCGTGGTGGTGGAGATCCGGGTGGCACGGGAAGACCTGAGTCTGGGCATACTGGTGGACGAGGTCAACGAGATCCTGGAGATAGACCCGGAACACCTGCAACCGCCGCCCAAGGTGGGCGGACGCATGCGCACCGACTTTATCCGCGCCATGGGCCGGGTGGAGGACATCTTTATCGTGCTGCTGAACATGAACCATGTGCTCAACCGGGGCGATATGGAACAGCTACAGGAGCTGGCCAGCTTCGCCGAAGGCAGCGGCCTGGGACCAGCGGATGAATGAGCGCGAACAGTGCAGATTTGTGAAGCGCTTTAAGCGCAAAGAAAAAGTTAACCCTTAGGGTCCTCTGAGCTTCTCTGTTATCTCTGCGTCCTTCAGGCTTCGCCAGCTTGGGTTTGTGGTTAAACCGTTACGATTTTTGTTTTGTTGGGGGCCAACGCCAGGCCTTTTATCTTGGGAGAGCGTGTCATGCAATTGAATATGAAGTTGAGTACCCAGATCAGTCTGGGCTTTGCCGCCGTCATGGCCTTGCTGTTGGTGGTGTCGGTGTCCGCCTACATGGGTCTGGGCACCGCCATCCAGGGCTTTACCGACTACCGCGGCCTGGCCCGCGATGCCAACCTGGCCGGGCGGGTGCAGGCCAATATGCTGATTGTGCGCATATCCGCCATCAACTACCTGCGCAAGCACAGCGACGCTGCGGTGGAGAACTTCAAGGAAAGATACAAGGTGCTGGGGGAGTTGGTGGACGAGGCCACGCGCGAGATCCAGAAGCCGGAGCGGGCCGAGCGGGTCGCCTTTGTGAAGAAGTCCGTGGCTGAATACGAGCGCGGCTTCTTCCAGGTGGTGGATTTCATGCACAGGCGTAACAAGATCGTGGACGACGACCTGGACCCCAACGGCCTGGCCATGGGTGAGGCGGTGACCGCCATCATGCAGTCCGCACGCAAGGATGGCGACACCGAGGCCGCCGTCAGCGCCGGTGATGTGCGGGCGGCGGTGATGCAGGCGCGTCTCTACGTCAACCGTTACCTGACCACCAATGAGGCGGAGGACGCCGAGCGCGCCCACAAGGAGCTGGACCAGAACCTGAGCGAGCGGCTCAGGGTGCTGGATCAGAACCTGGACAATCCCGAGCGCCGCCGCCTGCTGGCCGACTTTAAAAGCGCCATGGAGAAGTACGCCAAGGCCTGGGATGAGATCAATGAGATCATCGTCGAGCGCAACAAGGTCATCAGCGGCACCCTGGATCGCATTGGCCCGCTGGTGGCCGATGCCACCGAAGAGGTCAAGCTCTCGGTGCAGAAGGATCAGGACATCCTGGGCCCGCAGGTGCAGCAGAGCAACGAAAATACCGTGCAGACCGTGCTGATCATCTCCGGCGTGGCCTTCTTTGTCGCCATCTTCCTGTCCTGGTTCCTGGTGCGGGTGATCAAGAAACCCCTGGGCGGCGAACCGGCCGACATGGCCGCCGTGGCCCGTCGCATCGCCGAGGGGGATCTGGCCATGCACTTTGATAACCGCGACCAGGCCACCGGCCTCTATGCCTCGATGATTGAGATGGCCGAGCAGCTGGGCGATGTCATCGGCCGGGTGCGCGGCGGCGCCGATAATCTGGCCAGCGCCTCGCAGGAGATCAGCGCCACGGCGCAGACCCTGAGCCAGGGTGCCACCGAGCAGGCCGCCAGCGTAGAGGAGACCACCGCTTCGGTGGAGCAGCTCAACGCCTCGGTACAACAGAACGCCGAGAATGCGCGCGTCACCGACGGCATGGCCACCCGCTCCGCCGGTGAGGCCGAACGCGGCGGCGAGGCGGTTGGTCGCACGGTGAAGGCGATGAAGGAGATCGCCAGCAAGATCGGCCTGATCGAGGACATCGCCTACAAGACCAATCTGCTGTCGCTGAATGCCGCCATCGAGGCGGCCCGTGCCGGCGAGCACGGCAAGGGCTTCACCGTGGTCGCCGCCGAGGTGCGCAAGCTGGCGGAGAACAGCCGCGTCACCGCCCAGGAGATCAACGAACTGGCCACCAACAGCGTGAGCATCGCCGAGGAGGCGGGCAAGCTGCTGGAGGAGATGGTCCCCAGCATCAAGAAGACCGCCGACCTGGTGCAGGAGATCTCCGCCGCATCCGAAGAACAGGCCAGCGGCGTGGCGCAGATCAACAGCGCCATGGACCAACTGGACAAGGCCACTCAACAGAATGCCTCTTCCTCCGAGCAACTCGCGGCCACTTCCGAGGAGCTCAGCGCCCAGGCCGAGAACCTGCAACAGGCGGTGGCCTTCTTCAAGCTCTCCGGCAGTCAGTCCGGTGGCGGCGCACCCCGCCGCTCCGGGGCCGCCAAGGCCGCCAAGAAGCCGACCGCCGCCCCCAAGCGCCTGGAGTCCAGGTCTTCATCCCGCGATGAGACCGATGAGGGTGATCTGGACATGAGTGACTTCGAGCGATTCTGAGGAGCCCGCCATGGGTGAACTAGCAACCACGGACCAACAACCCGGCACGGGGACGAATCTGGTGGTCGATGAGGCCAATCAGTATCTGACCTTCCATGTGCAGGGGGAGAGCCTGGCCATCGGTATTCTCGATGTCAAGGAGATCATCGAGGTAGGCGTCATGACCCGAGTGCCCATGACCCCTGACTTCATTCAGGGGGTGATCAACCTGCGCGGCAACGTGGTGCCGGTGATCAACCTGGGCAGCCGTCTGGGCCGGGGCAGATGCCCGATGACCCGGCGCAGCTGCATCGTGCTGGTGGAGTGCGAGGTGGAGAACAGCGACCGTCAGACCATCGGCATGCTGGTGGATGAGGTGAACGAGATCCTTGAGATCCGCCAGGACTGCATGCAGCCGCCGCCGGACTTTGGCACCGACATCCGCATCGACTTCATCCAGCGCATGGCCCGGGTGGACGAGCAGTTCATCGCCCTGCTCGATATCGGCCATGTGCTCTCCATGGGCGAGCTGGCCCAGTATATGCTGCCCGGCGGGGCGGCCAACCTGCCCGCAGCCACGGCGGAAGCGGCACGGGGAGCGGATTGACCGAAACCCGCCATGGATCAGGAAATCGATTTTCAGGTCGAGCCGATCACGGACGACGAATTCAAGCGTTTTCAGAAATTGCTGCACGACACGGCAGGCATTTTCCTGCCCCCGGCCAAGAAGGTGCTGGTGCAGGGGCGTCTGAACAAGCGTCTGCGCGCCCACGGCTTCACCCGATTTGGTCAGTACTACCGGCTGGTCACCGACCCCGCCCAGCGGCGGGAGTTTCAGGTGATGGTGGACTGCCTGACCACCAACGAGACCTACTTCTTCCGCGAACCGGCCCACTTCGAATACCTCAAGACCCTGCTGCCGGGGCTGGCCAGCAAGGGGCCGGTGCGGGTCTGGAGCGCCGCCAGCTCCACCGGTGAGGAGATTTATACCCTGGCCATGGTGCTGGCCGAGACCCTGCGCGAACGGCCCTGGGAGGTGATCGGCTCGGACATCAACAGCCAGGTACTGCAACAGGCGCGCAGGGGACTGTATTCCCTGGAGCGCACCCAGGGCATTGCGCCTGAGCTGATGCGCAAGTATTGCCTCAAGGGGGTACGCGCCCAGGCCGGTTATTTCCTCATCGACAAGCCGCTCAGGGCGCGTACCCGCTTCACCCAGATCAACCTGAAAGACGACCTCGGCCAACTGGGCAAGTTTCAGGTCATCTTCCTGCGCAACGTGATGATCTACTTCGATCCGGGAACCAAGAAAGACGTGGTGGAACGCATCATCGAGGCCCTGGTGCCGGGCGGCTACTTCTTCATCAGCCATTCCGAGAGCCTGCACGGCATCACCAGCAAGTTGAAGATGGTCCGCCCATCGGTATTCCAGAAGGCCTGAGCATGAAGTCCTGGCCGGCCGAAAAACGGGTTACCATCCACCCTGGCGAACAGCATGTGAGCCGGGACCGTCAGTTCATGATCTCCACCCTGCTCGGCTCCTGCGTCGCCGCCTGTCTGTATGACCCGGTGATGCGGGTCATGGGCATGAACCATTTTCTGCTGGCCAACAAGCGCTACAGCAAGGATATGCCGGTCATCGCCAGCGAGGCGGGCCGCTACGGGCTTTACGCCATGGAGCTGCTGATCAACAATATGCTCAAGGCCGGGGCGCAGAAGCGTAACCTCAAGGCCAAGGTATTCGGCGGTGGTAACGTCCTGCCCGGTATCAGCAGCGACAGCTTCTTTGCCGTGGGGGAGGTCAACAGCCGCTTCGTGCTGGAGTTTCTGGAGGCGGAGAAGATCCCGGTCCTGTCCAAGGGCCTCGGCGGCGACCACGGCCGGGTGATCCACTTCGTCTCCACCGATTTCTCGGTCTATGTCAAACCCATAGCCCGCTCCAAGACCATCGAGGTGGAAAAGAAGGAGCAGCAGTACTGGAAGAAGGCCATCAATCAGCGCGAGCAGGAAGAGCAGCAATCGGAAATTCAGTTCTGGTGATTGCCCCCTAGGTTTGGCCCGAGTCCCGAACCCCGAACTCCGAGTCCCGTATTCTCATGATAAAAGTAATGATCGTTGACGACTCCGCCGTGGTGCGCCAGGTGCTGGCGGAGCAGCTGGGCAAGATGAGCGGCATCCAGGTGATCGCCACCGCCCGCGACCCCCTGTTCGCCCTCAAGGAGATGGAGCGGCAGTGGCCGGATGTCATCATCCTGGACATTGAAATGCCGCGCATGGACGGGGTTACCTTCCTGCGCAAGATCATGGCCGAGCGGCCCACCCCGGTGATCATCTGCTCGACCCTGACCGACAAGGGTGCCGAGGTGACCATGCAGGCCATGTCGGCCGGCGCGGTGGATATCATCACCAAGCCCAAGATGGGGCTGAAGGGCTTTCTGCAGGAATCCAACACCCGCCTGGCCGACGCCATCAAGGGCGCGGCCCACGCCCGCCTGAGCAGGATGAGCGGGGCCAGGTCCGCCCCCACCCCGGTGACCAGCGCCAAGCTGAGCGCCGATGAGGTGCTCGCCCGCGCCCCGCGCTCCAGTATCGGCGGCACCACCGACAAGGTGGTGGCCATTGGCACCTCCACCGGCGGCACCCAGGCCCTGGAGCGGGTACTCACCCGTCTGCCGCGCACCGTTACCGGCATCGTCGTGGTGCAGCACATGCCCGAGCAATTCACCGCCGCCTTCGCCAACCGCCTGGACAGCATCTGCCAGGTACGGGTCAAGGAGGCCGAGAATGGCGACCGCGTCATCCCCGGTCAGGTGCTCATTGCCAACGGCGGCAAGCACATGCTGATGCGTATCAGCGGTGCCCAGTACCGGGTAGAGATCAAGGACGGCCCCCTGGTCAGCCGTCACCGCCCCTCGGTGGACGTACTGTTCCGCTCGGTGGCCAATGCCGCTGGGGCCAACGCCCTGGGCATCATCATGACCGGCATGGGCGATGACGGTGCCCGCGGGCTGAAGGAAATGCGTGACGCCGGTGCCCGCACCCTGGGTCAGGACGAGCCCAGCTGCGTGGTCTATGGCATGCCCAAGGAGGCCATGAAACTGGGCGCGGTAGAACGCGAACTGCCCCTGGACAAGATCCCCGAGGCCATCATCGGCTGGCATTGAGACACTCGGGCCGACTCCTGGCAGCCCAGCGGGTCTGTCGAGCCTTAGGCCCTTTTTCTCGATAAATCGCTGTCATCCCCCCGCCTCCGTGAGAAAATACCCCTTCATCTAACCAACCAGAGAGAGCCCATGAGCATCAAAAGAGCCTTGATCAGCGTCTCCGACAAGACCGGCATTGTTGATTTTGCCCGCGCCCTGGCCGAGCGCGGGGTTGAGATCCTTTCCACCGGCGGCACCGCCAAGCTGCTCACCGAGAACAACATCTCGGTGACCGAGGTATCCCAATACACCGGCTTCCCGGAAATGATGGATGGTCGGGTGAAGACCCTGCACCCGAAGATCCACGGTGGCATCCTGGGTCGGCGCGGGCAGGACGATGCCGTGATGGCGGACAACGATATCGGTCGCATCGACCTGATCCTGGTCAATCTCTATCCCTTCGAGGCCACAGTGGCCCGGCCCGATTGCAGCCTGGAAGAGGCCATCGAGAATATCGACATCGGCGGACCGACCCTGCTGCGCGCCGCGGCCAAGAACCACAGGGACGTCACCGTGCTGGTGGATAGCGCCGATTACAACCGGGTGCTCAAGGAGATGGCCAAGGGCGGCATCAGCCCCGAGACCCGCTTTGATCTGGCGGTAAAGGCCTTTGAGCACACCGCCCGTTATGACGGCATGATCGCCAATTATCTGGGCAAGCGGGTAAGCAAGGAGCCCAGCCCCCTGCCGCGCACCTTCAACCTGCAGGTACGTCAGGCGCAGGCCATGCGCTACGGTGAGAACCCGCATCAGAGTGCTGCCTTTTTCGTTGAGGACCAGGCCCCGCCCGGCTCCATCGCCCGTGCCCGCCAGCTGCAGGGCAAGGAGCTGTCCTACAACAACATCGCCGATACCGATGCCGCCCTGGAGTGCATCAAACAGTTCGATGAAGGCCCGGCCTGCGTCATCGTCAAGCACGCCAACCCCTGCGGCGTGGCCATGGGCACCACCCTGCTGGAGGCCTACGAGCGGGCCTACAGCACCGACCCGGAGTCGGCCTTCGGCGGCATCATCGCCTGCAACGGCAAGCTGGACAAAGAAACCGCCCAGGCGATTGTGGAGCGCCAGTTCGTCGAGGTGATCATCGCCCCCAAGATCTCCTCCAAGGCGCTGGAGGTGATCGCCAGCAAGAAGAATGTGCGCCTGCTGGAGTGCGGCAGCTGGGGCGAGGCGGCCGAGCGGCTGGACTTCAAACGGGTCAATGGCGGCCTGCTGGTACAAAGCGCCGACCTGCTACTGACCCAGGAGGTCAAGGTGGTGAGCGAGCGCCAGCCCAGCGAGGAGGAGATGCGTGATCTGCTGTTCAGCTGGCGGGTAGCCAAGTTCGTCAAGTCCAATGCCATCGTCTATGGCCGTGACAGCATGACCATAGGCGTCGGCGCGGGCCAGATGAGCCGGGTCAACTCGGCGCGCATCGCCGCCATCAAGGCCGAACAGGCGGGGCTTGAGGTGAAGGGCTCGGTGATGGCCTCAGACGCTTTCTTCCCCTTCCGCGACGGCATAGACAACGCCGCCGAGGCGGGCATAGTGGCGGTGATCCAGCCCGGCGGCTCAATGCGCGATGAAGAGGTCATCCAGGCCGCCAACGAGCACGGCATGGCCATGGTCTTCACCGGCATGCGCCATTTCCGGCATTGATTTTCAGCGGCCAGCCGCCAGCGGTCAGCAGCCAGCTTAACGCTCATGGAGCGAGCAGCGATACCCAGGAGCATGAAACGTTTCTTGGTGGCTTCGGGACTCGTAAATTGCCATGGATGTTTCACAGTAAAGACGAGTACTTTCTGCAAATTAAAGCTGATAGCTGAAGGCTGGCAGCTGACCGCTGGCAGCTGACGAGGTAAACAAATGAACCTATTGATCATTGGTAGTGGCGGTCGGGAGCATGCCCTGGCCTGGAAGGTGGCGCGCTCACCGCTGACGACGCGGGTCTATGTGGCACCGGGCAATGCCGGTACGGCGCGGGAGCCGGGGATGGAGAATGTGGCCATCTCCGTGGATGATATTCCGGCCCTGGTGGCGTTTGCCCGGGAGCGTGCGATTGATCTGACCATCGTCGGCCCCGAGGCGCCGCTGGTGCTGGGGCTGGTGGATGCCTTTCAGGCGGCGGGTCTGGCCTGCTTTGGTCCGACCCAGGCGGCGGCTCAGCTGGAGGGTTCAAAGGCCTTCACCAAGGCGTTTCTCGCCCGGCACAACATCCCCACCGCCGACTACGCCACCTTCTCCGAGCTGGAACCGGCCCTGGCCTACCTGCAGCAGCAGGGCGCGCCCATCGTGATCAAGGCCGATGGCCTGGCGGCGGGCAAGGGGGTGATCGTCGCCGAGACCCTGGAGCAGGCGGAGGCGGCGGTGCGCGACATGCTGGCCGGCAATGCCTTCGGCGAGGCCGGGCATCGCGTGGTGATCGAGGAGTTTCTGCAGGGCGAGGAGGCCAGCTTCATCGTCATGGTCGATGGTCACAACGTCCTGCCCATGGCCACCAGCCAGGACCACAAGCGGGTGGGCGATGGCGATACCGGTCCGAATACCGGCGGCATGGGTGCCTATTCGCCGGCACCGGTGGTGACGGATATCGCCTACATGCGCATCATGGACGAGGTGATCTTCCCCACGGTGCGCGGCATGGCTGCCGAGGGCATGCCCTACACCGGTTTTCTCTATGCCGGTTTGATGCTGGATGCCGAGGGCGCGCCTCGGGTCATCGAATACAACTGCCGCTTCGGCGACCCCGAGACCCAGCCGATTCTCATGCGTCTGCAATCGGACCTGGTGGCCCACTGCCTGGCCGCCCTCAAGGGCGAGCTGGACCTGGAACACAGCCTCTGGGATCAACGCGCCGCCCTGGGCGTGGTGCTGGCCGCTGGTGGCTATCCCGGCAGCTACGCCAAGGGCGAGCCGATCAGCGGCCTGGATGGAGCGGACAGCGCCGATGCCAAGGTCTTTCACGCCGGCACGGCGCTGCAAGACGGCCAGGTGATCACGAGCGGCGGACGGGTGCTCTGCGCCACCGCCTTAGGTGATAGCGTAGCCCAGGCCCAGGCCAGGGCCTACGCCCTGGCGGCCGAGATTCACTGGAACGGCTGCTTCTATCGCCACGACATAGGCTACCGAGCCATAGCCCGGGAGCAGGCCGAGCCCTGAATCTGGATTTGCAGGAAGAACTAGAGCAACAACTGCGGCAGGCCACCCTGGCCTGTCTGGCCCAGGCCGAGCCCCTGCTGCGCGGGGCCGGTCGGTGCCGCGCCCAGGTCCGGGTGCTCTGTGATCTGCGCGGCAAGGCCGCAGGTCAGGCGGTCTGGGCCCAGGGCGAAACCCGCATCCGCTACAATCTGGCCCTGGCCAAGCCCCAGCCCGAAGCCTTCATCCAGCAGACCGTACCCCACGAGGTGGCCCATGTGGTCACCCGCCTGCTCCATCCCAGGGCCCGCCCCCACGGGCCCGAGTGGCGAGCGGTGATGGCCCACCTGGGCATAGCCGATGCCCAGCGCTGCCACAGCTTCGCCGTTACCCCGCCTGGCCACAGCCAACGCCGCTGGCCCTACCGCTGCCCCTGCCGCGAACACCAGCTCAGCACCACCCGCCACAACCGCATCCTGCGCGGCGAGCGCAATTATCTGTGCCGCTATTGCGGCAGTCTGTTACAGCGGGTCTAGGAGCCTGTCGGATTTAGGAATTACGGTGACACTTTACCATTTACAAAGAAATGGGGGCAGGTCCGGACGCAGATCGTTGATCAGCGAGACCAATAGCTCCGGCGCCTCGGCAAACAGGCGCTTGAAGACGTAGTCGTTGGTGGGGTCCAGTAGTGGGCGCATGGAGCTTCCTCAGAATTGAGGCAAATATAGCACAGGTGTTTTATGGCGGAAGGGGCAGTCAAAACGCGATCAGGCGGCCTGGGCCCCCTGGTCATTGATTCTCGATCGTTAGCCCATGCAGGAAATAGCAAAATCCCGCTTTGGTCGAGACTGATCCGCAGCGCGTGGGAAGGAGAAACTATGCATCGGCAAGCTCAAGTCGGCGTTCAATACGATCGAGGCGGTTGTCATGCCGGTCCAGCCGCAGCTGGATGTTGGCATTATCCTCGTGCAGGGTAGCCATGGCTCTTTCCAGGGAGTTGATGCGTTGCTTGATGGAGGAGAAATCCTCGCGGGTCTCTTGGCGGAATTCACGCAGGTCGTTACGCATGGCGCGTAAATGTTCAATGATCAGGTTGTCAATATTGTCGGCCATGGCTTATCTCCTCTCCCCTGGATCGGATCATGCGTCACATTTTAGCTGAGTTTTACTGTGAAACAACAGCAACGACCTGTAGGAGCGGTTTTAGCCGCGAAAGCCGCCGGCACAGTGCCAGCGGCCATCGCGGGCAAGCCCGCTCCCACAGACGAATAAGGGTTTCATGTTCCGGGGTGGTGCTGTCCGCCCCATGAGCGTTAGGGTATTTTCTCGTCTCCACGCGCTGAGTGGGAACGAGAACAATCGATGGGACGCAGAGAAGAATGAGGAAGAAGCCCCGTAGCCCGGATGCAGTGAAACGGAATCCGGGGTTGCCGTTGGCGAAGTGCTGAAGAGAATGGACGCAGAGGACGCAAAGGAGCGCAAAGGACGCAGAGAAGAATGAGGAAGAAGTGGCCCGGACGGAGTGGAGCGATGTCCTTGCTTCGACGATGCTCAGCACAGGAAGCCTGTCGAAGGGCGGAATCCGGGGTTGCCGTTGGCGAAGTGCTGAAGAGAATGGACGCAGAGGACGCAAAGGAGCGCAAAGGACACAGAGAAGAATGAGGAAGAAGTGGCCCGGATGGAGTGGAGCGATGTCCTTGCTTCGACGATGCTCAGCACAGGAAGCCTGTCGAAGGGCGGAATCCGGGGTTGCCGTTGGCGATGGATACCCCGTTGCACCTCCGAGCGCCAATTCGGCATTTCAGGGCTCGGAGTTCCCGGATTGACAGTGAGAGGAATCAAAAACGAGAACACCCCCTGGGATCGCCGATCCCGGGCAGGGTATCCCGATGGCCTGATGGGGCCTTCTCGGGCTTGGCTTGGGAGGGATCAAACGGACATAAAAAAACGGGACCCGAAGGCCCCGTTTTTTTCTCTTACAGGTATAAGTTCAGATTAGAACTTGTGAACCATACCGAAGGAGAAGCCGGAGTGATCGTTACCATTGCCACGACACTGGCTATTCACACCTGCTGAATCGGCACACCATAGGTTACCGCCAGCATTGGCTTCATTGTCAAGATCGGTGTACAGGGCATAGACCTTGGTACGCTTGCTCAGGTTGTGATCCATGCCGATGGCCCAGTAGTCAAAATCTTCAGCCAGGGCTTCGTCATCGTGGTTACCAAACTGTACTTTGAACACGTTATTGCCCATAGCGTAGCTGGCATTGACGATCATGTTTTCTGCATCACGCGCGTTGGCTGCATCATCGATTTCTTCGTAGATCAGGCCGACAGAGAAGCCGTTGGCCTTGTAGCCCAGGCCCAGTTTCCAGGCATCGGCATTATCTGCACCAACGATACCACCATTGGCTGCATTTTCATGGTCTTCATAGGCCAAAGAAGCGAACAGAGGTCCGTTGGAGTACATGGCGGCCAGGCTGACGGCATTGGTCTCCAGGGTATTGCCGAATACAACCGGCTCATCAACCAGATGCTGAACCCAAGCAGCGGCAACGGTCAGGCCGTTCATATTGGGTGAGATGTAGGCAACGGTCTGGGGAACACGCTCATCAAAGCGGTTAGCATCCAGATTTTCACCGATAACGATGGTGGCATCGGCCAGGGTATCGCCAAACAGGTCCAGGGAGCCGCTGGAGATCTTGTAGGGGGTGTCGTGACGACCCATCAGCATGGTACCCC
Organism: gamma proteobacterium SS-5; assembly: GCA_009497875.2. Lineage (NCBI taxonomy): Bacteria > Pseudomonadati > Pseudomonadota > Gammaproteobacteria > Chromatiales > Sedimenticolaceae > Magnetovirga > Magnetovirga frankeli. The sequence continues at coordinate 3,534,811 of CP032508.2, forward strand.
AGTCGCCAGACAGGCCGACGTAGGTGTTGCGGCTACCGACATTTCCGCCCACGGCGCTTTCGATCTTGAAGATAGCCTTCAGGCCGTTACCCAGGTCTTCGGAACCCTTGACGCCGAGGCGGCTGGCGCGAGCACCAGCATGGTTGCCAGTTGCCCAGTCATTGCCGTCAACGGTGGCATCGCTATCAACGTAGTCCAGAGAGGCGTGCATCTGACCGTAGATGGTGATGTCCTGGGCCAGGGCGACACCTGAGGTCATGGCGGCGGCGACGGCCAGAGAGAGAATCTTTTTGTTCATGTTCAACTCCAAGTAAGTTGTTTGAGAGAAATTTGCTACATGCAGGTTGCATACTAGCAGGGAATTCCTTTTTTGCAACATCTTTTTCGCGTTTGTGTGAAAAAAGTTGCGGCACCAGATTTTGTTGCGCAAATGTAACGGATTCCCAAGTGTGATGCAAGCCCAGCTGTTGCGCCTGCGCTTTTGTTGCGGCGCGACCAGGGGGCCGGGATGGGCTGATGTGTCGTTCCGCGCCCCTTGGCCTGTTCGCGGCCATGGGCCGCTCCTACAGGCGTGTGCCTTCCTACGGCTGGTTTCGGCTGTGCCGGGCTAGGTGCCGCAGAAGGTCTGATAGCCTTGGTCGCCGTCGGCCGGGGCGTCCTGATAAGCGGCGGTGGCGGGCAGTTGCTGGTAGGGGGAGCGCAGTACCTGGAGGAAGGCCTCGGCGGGGGCGGCATCGCCCTGTTCGACACAGGCCTGGATCACCGCTTCCATGTGATGATTGCGGGGGATCACCCTGGGGTTGTTGCGGCGCATGATGCGCCGGGTTGCGCCGGGGTCTGCCTGTTGCTGGCGTTGCCGCCAGCGGGGATACCAGTCGGCCAGTTCCTGGTTTAGCTGGCGCTCCAGGTCTTGCCGCTCCGGCTGTTCCAGGCAGCAGGTGAGGCGGTCGAAGGTTTGGGTGTAGTCCATCCGCCCCTGCTGCATCCGTTGCAGCAGCGCCTCGGCCAGGTCCTTGTCCTCGGTTCGGCTGGGCTCCAGCCCCAGCTTGGCCGCCATCATGCGCTGCCGGGCCTGGTCTAGGGCCGGGGCCATGGCCTCGATCAGGGGCAGCGCCTGGGCCAGGGCGCGCTCCGGGTCGGGGTCGATCAGCGGCAGCAGGCATTCGGCCAGCCGCGCCATGTTCCATTGGGCGATGCCGGGCTGGTTACCGAAGGCGTAACGGCCCTGCCTATCTATAGAACTGAACACGCAGGCCGGGTCATAGACGCCGAGCATGGCGCAGGGGCCGAAGTCTATGGTCTCACCGGAGATAGCCGTGTTGTCGGTGTTCATGACACCGTGGATAAAACCCACCCGCAGCCAGTCCACCACCAGCTCCACCTGGCGCTGTATTACCTGCTCCAGCAGGGCGATAAAGCGCTGCGGCCCGGCCTCGGCCAACTCCGGGTAATGGCGCTGGATGGCGTAGTCGGCCAGGGTCCGCACCTGCTCGAACTGGCCCCGCCGGGCGAAGAATTCAAAGCTGCCCACGCGCAGATGGCTGGCCGCCACCCGGGTCACCAGGGCACCGGGCTCGGCACCCTCGCGCCAGACCGTTTCGCCGCTTTGCACCACGGCCAGGCTCTGGCTGCTGGGCACCTCCAGGGCCTGCAGGGCCTGGCTCATGATGAACTCGCGCAGGGCCGGCCCCAGGGCGCAGCGGCCATCGCCATTGCGGGAGAAGGCGGTGCGCCCGGAGCCCTTGAGCTGCAGGTCGAGCCAGCGGCCGGAGCCATCGCGCAGGTCGCCCAGCAGGTGGGCGCGGCCATCCCCCAGCTGGGGCACGAAGTGGCCGAATTGATGACCGGCATAGGCCAGGGCGATGGGTTCGGAGCCGGGCAGCAGGCGGTTGCCGGAGAAGACCTGGGCGAGCCGCTGCGGGTCGTTGAGCAGTTCATCGGCCAGGCCCAGGGCCTCGGCCAGCTCCTGATTCCAGAGAAATAATCGGGGTGCCCGCACCGGCTCGGGGTCGATGCGCTGATAGAAGGCCGGACCCAGGGCCTGATAGCTGTTGATGAAGTTCATGGTGCCAATCTATCACCGCCGGGCCGGGGCAAATCCTTGTGCTGGTTGCGGAATCCGGCAGTGGGGCGGGCCTGGCCAGGGTTTGGGGTGCCCCAATAGATCGCCCAGAGGGCAAGGGGATTTTGGTGAGGAGGGCTGAGCGCCTATAGTAGAGTGGCCCCGTGAAACCCCGAACCACTCAGGAGACCCCGATGAATCCGGTACTCAAAGCCCTTGAATTTCGCCATGCCTGCAAGCAGTTTGACCCCGAGCGGCAGATCCCCCGCGCCGAGCTGGAGGAGATCATGGAGTGCGCCCGCCTGTCGCCCTCGTCCTTTGGCATGGAGCCTTGGCGATTTTTGGTGATTCGTGATACGGCCATGCGCCAGCGCCTGCGTCCGGCCTGCTGGAACCAGGCGCAGATTACCGATTGCAGCGATCTGGTGGCCATTGTCACCAAGCCCGAGGCGGTGCGGCCGGATACCGATTACGTGCGCGCCCTGTTCAACCGCCGCCAGCTCAGCGCCGAGGCGGAGGCGGCCTATCTGGAGCGCTACCGCAACCACATGCATGCCGAGGTGGAGCCCTTTATGAGCTATCACGCCTGGGCCTCGAAGCAGTGCTATATCGCCTTGGGCAACCTGATGACCGCAGCCGCTGCGGTGGGCATAGATAGCTGCCCGATGGAGGGCTTCGAGAAGACCGCTGTGGAACAGGCGCTGGGGCTGGATACCGATCTGTACCAGATCGCTGCCCTGCTGGCCCTGGGCTATCGCGCCGGTGAGCAGTCGCCGCGTCTGCGCCTGAGCCGGGAGCAGGTGGTGGAGTACCTTTAAGCAGGCCCAGTGGGAGCGGGCTTGCCCGCGATTCCAGCCGCTGGCTGATCGAGGTGAGACAAGTGGGCAATGCTCCCATCTGACCCACCAATCTGACTCAGTCAGGGCCGCCACGAAACATCCGGGAGAGACTGCGGAACTGGGCGTTGCTGGCATCGGCCAGCCATTCAAACACCACAGATTCGGTATTGCTGACAATCGCCCCGGCCTGGGTCAGGCGTGCCAGGGCATTGGACTTGTGGTGCGGATTGCGTGAGCAGAGGGCGTCGGCCACCAGGAATACCTGATAGCCCCAGTCCAGCAGGCCGATGGCGGTTTGCAGTATGCAGATGTGGGCCTCCATGCCGACCAGCACCACCTGGGGCCGCTGCCGCGGCGGGGCCAGCCATTCGCCGAAACCGGCCTGGGCGCAACAGGAAAAACTGGTCTTACTGAAGTAGCTCTGTTGCGCCGGGAGCAGGGCGCGGATCTGCCCCAGGGTGGGGCCAAGCCCCTTGGGATACTGCTCGCTGGCGTAAATGGGGACCTGCAGGGCCTGGGCCGCCCTGCTCAGGCGCTCGATGTTGCTGCCCAGCTGGGCCAGGCAATCGGTGGGCATAGCCGCGCACAGGCGCTCCTGGATATCCACCACCAGCAACTGCGACCGCTCGGCCCGGCACAGGCCGAGGCCTTTTTCTGATCTTGCCTCTGACATATTCTCAACCCTCCGTCTTCAGTCCTCTGTCCTCTGCCCTCTGTCTTCTGTCCTCTGAAACTCACTGCCGTGGCACTTGGGACAGGGCGGGATGCGGCCTACCTTGTGGAAGTGGACCTCCTCGCCACAGGCCTTGCACTGGAGTACGCCGGGGCCTGTGATCTCGCCGGTCTTGTATGGGGCCAGGCGTGCCCGCTCCGCCCATTGCTTGAGTTGCAGGCTGGTCTGATCCGCCACCGAGGCGAGCATGTGCAGCATACGCGCCTCGATCAGGCTGGCGTCTATGCTCAGCCAGGTGCGAAATTCCTCGCCGGTATCGGCCAGAAACTTGCCCGCGTCCTCCAGGTCGCGTTGCAGGTAGGTGGAGAGCCGGTCCGCCTCCTCCCGGCTCAGCTCGCCCAGCTCCACCATCTTCTCCCGTGCCTGGTCCAGGCGCTCCCGCAGGTGCGGCAGGCCGTCCTGCTCAAACCGCTCCACGCCCTCATGCACCAGACCGAGCATACGCTCGTAGGCCTGGCTGAGGCGGTCAAGACCGTCTTTCTTTTGCTCGTGGTTAGAATTCTCGTTCATGCTCTGCCTCGGTGTCTGTGGGTTATTGGCCAGCGCCCTTTGCTGGCCGCTGCTCCTGACGCAAGTTTGGCCCAGTGGGCGGAAAAGTCCAATGACCTGGATTCAGATCAATCTGGACCTGAATCCCGGCCGGAAATCGTTGTATGATTGTGCCCTTGTTTCCCCGGCGGGGGAGTTGGCGGCATCTGGGTGTCAACCCAAGCCATTCACCGGACCAGGCCGCCAAGTACACCGACTATTTCACGTTTCACCAAGCGAGACAATCTGATGGACATTACGCCTTATCTCAAGTTGATGGTGCAGAAAAACGCCTCGGATATCTTTTTCTCCACCGGCACCCAGGTACATATCAAGGCCGAAGGCAAGACGGTGCCTGTGGGTGAGACCAAGCTGGCGGTGGGGGTGGTGCGCAAGCTGGCCTATTCCATCATGAGCGACAAGCAGCTGAAGGAGTTCGAGGCGGAGATGGAGTGCAACCTGGCCATCAGCGTCGAGGGCCTGGGCCGCTTCCGCGTCAATGTCTTCCGCCAGCGCGGCGATGTGGCCATGGTGATCCGCTACATCAAGGGCGACATCCCCTCCATCGAGGCCCTCAACCTGCCGCCCATTCTCAAGGACCTGATCATGGAGCGGCGCGGCCTGATCCTGGTGGTGGGCTCCACCGGCTCAGGCAAGTCCACCTCGCTGGCCTCCATGATCGACTACCGCAACTCCAACGAGTGCGGCCACATCCTCACCCTGGAGGACCCGGTGGAGTTCCTGCACCGGCACAAGAAATCCATCGTCAACCAGCGTGAGATCGGCTTTGACTCCAAGTCCTACGAGATCGCCCTGAAAAACGCCATGCGCGAGGCCCCGGACGTGATCCTGATCGGTGAAATCCGCGACCGCAGATCCATGGAACACGCCATGGCCTATGCCGAGACCGGTCACCTGTGCCTATCCACCCTGCACGCCAACAACGCCAACCAGGCGCTGGATCGCATCATCAACTTCTTCCCCGAGACCGCCCATCACCAGCTGCTGCTGGATCTGTCGCTGAACCT